>JANXWE010000064.1 GCA_025351325.1 Fimbriiglobus sp. | reverse complement strand
GGTACCTTTCGGGTTGGCGTCAGACCAATTGGCGAAATCCGGCCGTGAGTTGCACGCGGAAACTGGAAAAAATTCAACTTTCGGAGAGTTTGCGAAAGAGCCAGGCGCGGGCGAGCGCCCAGACGCCGTCGGCTTGCCGTCGGGTGAGCCCCAACGTTTCCGCGGCGTCGGTGTGGGTGAACCCCGAGAAATAGCGGAGTTTCACCAGTTCGGCGGCGGTCGGGTCGGGTCGTGCCGTTCGAGTTCGGTGAGCGCTTCGTCGAGGGCGACCAAATCGACATCCACCACCCCGGCGGGAAGATCGTCCAACTGCACGCGGGTGAAATCGCCGCCGCGTTTGTCCGCTTTTTTGGCTCGGGCGTGATCGACGAGAATGCGCCGCATCGCCTCGGCGGCCGCGCGGAAAAACGACGATTTGGAAGTGAAGGAACCGCCGCCGAGTCTGAGGAAGGCTTCGTGGACGAGGGCCGTGGCGTCGAGCGTGTGACCGTCGCGTTCGCCGGCCATCTTGGCAGCGGCGAGTCGGCGGAGTTCAGCAGAGACGGCGTCGAAGGGAATCATGGGTCATACCCGTCGAGTATCATTCGTCCGGTAGTTTACCGTGCTCGACCAAATAACGCATATCTTTCGGACAGGAATCCCACGCTTTGCTGTACGTCGCCTCCAGAGGCACCTGGACATAGAAGTCGGGTTCGAGGAACGCGGGCATGTCCGGGATCGGTGCACCGACACCGAGCGGTTCGAGGAACGCTTCGGTGGTGTCGTCGTCGGCTGGCCCCTTGGCCCGGTAGGAGGCGAGTAACATGCCCGGTGGGAGATCGGAGGAAGCGCGACCGAATCGGTCGAGGATTATGTTGTGTAGTTTGGGGCTTGAGAGAAACAAATCAACGACCAGAACATGGACGCCCGCTTTCAAAAATCCAACCACGGATTCAACGAGGCTCTCGTGCGAGGCCAACGTTTCTTTGTTTCCGGGTGACACGATTTCGACAACGCCGACGAGTCTCCGCAAAGCGTGGACGATCGCGATTCGATTGCGGCGGGCGGTTGACGGCGTCGCACCCCCATCCGAGTCCATGACAAGTTCTGAGTAGTCGGGCCAGCGTCGCCACGCACGACGTTCAAGCATTGCAGAATAGCGATCCGGTAGCCGATCATTGAGCGACCGACTGAGTTCCACGATCCACGATTGATGGAAATCGTGGAACACCTCATTGTCGACTCCCGACCAGTCGTGAATTGGCATGGGTCAAACCTTCGCCGGTTTCGCGGCTTCCTTCTGAGCTATTTTATACGCCGTGGCCTGTTGCATGTCGGCCAGCTCCGGGGGCAGGATCGCGTGACCGGTGCGAGTCGGGATCATCGGTTCGGTGGTCGGTTTCTCTTTGCGCAGTGTCCGCATGGTGCGGACTTTGTCCTGCACCCGCATCAACCCCTCGAGCAGTGCCTCGGGGCGTGGCGGGCAACCGGGCACGTACACGTCCACCGGCACGACGAGGTCAACCCCCTTCACGACGTTGTAGCCGTACTTGTAGTACGGCCCGCCGCCGCAGGTGCAGGCGCCCATGGCGATGACGAACTTCGGATCGGGCATAAGGTCGTACAGTCGGCGGACGCGCTCGGCCATTTTCAGGTTCACCGTCCCCGCGACGATCATAAGATCCGCTTGACGTGGGGTGGCCCGGAAAGCACCGGCACCAAAGCGGTCGATATCGTAACGCGGCCCGCCGGTGGCCATCATCTCGATAGCGCAGCAGGCGAGGCCGAAGGTCATCGGCCAGAGCGACGACGCCCGCGCCCAATCGATGGCTTGATCGAGCGAAGTCATCACGAGGCTATCTTCGAAGCGATTTTCGAGCAGGGGCATGTTATGTTTCCGAGACGGTGATCGGGAGAGTGAAGTCCGAGTCGACGGAGACGAGAAGGATGCGGGAGGCGATCATTGGAGCAATCCCTTCAGCGCGTTCGGGAACATCTGCCACGCGGTTGCGTAAGTCGCTTCCAGCGGCACGGGGACGTAGTGTTCGGCGCGCAAAAACACGGGCATGTCCGGTAGTAAGTCGCCGACGGCCAACGGTTCCACGTAGGCCGTCTTGTCCTCGGCGTCGTAGCTGGCCACGGTCAACGGCTTATCTTTGGGATATTGATAATCGTCGTCCCATAAGGCGGCGTGGATGCCGTTCGGGTCGCGCGGGGTCGGCGGGAACAGGTCGATCACCAAAAGGTGAACGCCGGCGGCCAGCAGATCGTCGGACTTTTCGATGAACCGGCGGAACTCGTTCTTCGCGGCCTTATTCCCCGGTGAAACGATCTCGATGACCGCCACGATTTCCCCGTGTCGGTGTCGGACCGCGATGACGCTCTTCTTCTCGGCGTACAACTCCGGATCACGCTTCTTCACCACAGCGGTGCGCACTGGCGCATCGGCGACCGCCACCCCGCCGCTCGAAATAGACGATGAACCAGGGGCCGCACCGCGCCGCAGGGTGAGCACATCGGGGATCGGCCCGCCGATGCGCTGCACCGGCAGGGCATAGTGGTCATCCGGGAGCACGCCGCCATTGAGCGCATCGGTGATGGAATCGATCCACCGGTGGTGGAAAGCGTGGAACAACCCGGCATCGACGCGGGTCCAATTGTGAACCGGCATGGCGATTGATCCTACACCAACTGATTGACTTGTAGCCACCTGCTTCAAGCAATAAAAAACACACCTTGGACAATGACTTTCTTATCGTCCTCCACGACCTCGTATTCGATACCCAGCGGGTGCTCGTAAGCCACGCGATGAACCGAAGACGACCGTGACTCCCCGATTTTCAAAGGTTGTAGAGCGAGCGCGGTTTCGAGTGAAGCCGCTGCTACAGTGACCGAGGTGCGGTCGGCGGAAGCGATCCAGATTCGGGCAAGCATGGTTTCAGCCACAGATCCCCAAACGATTTGGTATTTCAATTTCGCCCTTTCAAATCGCGGAGGATCTCGCTCAAGGGCCGACCATCTCTCTGCTGGCGAAGCTCGACGAGTTGTTCGTCCGTGAAGGGGGACTGAACACCGCGCGGAAGCTTGTGCAAAGCCCCGGCCGTGAACTGACCCAAACGCTGGCCGTCGGGCCCTTGGAACTCCACAGTTCCTTCATATCGCAGCAATTCGGACAGAAGACTCGGGTCGGTGATGGTAATGACGGGCATGGATCGGCCTCCGGGTGTGTGTAGCTATTATACTCCAGTCGCCGACTTCACGGGTTGCCCGCCCAAGCTCCGCACCCATTCGAGGTCGCCGCGGCGCCAGAGGTAGGCGAAGCCGACGAGAAGGATCGCGAAGAAGACCAAAAACTCGGCGAAGGCGAATTGCGCGAACGCATGCATCGTCCCGGCATCCGGGACGGTCGTCGTGCCAGGAGCAATCGTGTTCGCCGCGCTCAGTCGTTCGGTGTCGGGAAGCGTGGTGTCGCCGGCGCGGTTGGCGCTGCCGAAGACCACGGCCCACGGGAAGAAAAAAGCCATTTCAACATCGAAAATCACGAACAGCAGGGCGACCACGTAGAAGCGCAGGTCGAACTGGATCCACGCGGTGCCGATGGGCTTCTCGCCGCATTCGTAGATCTCGCCCTTAGCCACGCTCGGCCGATTGGGGCGGATCAACTTGCCAAGCCCGAGGTTCGCCAGCAGGAAGAGAATTCCTACCGCGATGAACACGAGGATACCAGTGACGAGGTCGGTCATGGTTGTCAGATATCGAACCGGGAGAGTTGGAGTTTAATCGTTTCGTATCGCAGCCGAGACATTTTGCCGTTGTGGTACAAATTGGGTGCAAGCTCGCGAACCAATTCGATTGATTTTAAGAAAATCAGGATATCTATTCTTAGACTGGACGAAGTGAACAACAAACTTGCGAACCAAGTGAGGTAGTTGTTCAGGTTATCCTGTAATAATGGAAATTCGAAAATCGAAAAAGCACAAAGTGTGAACGTAAAAACAGTGATAAGCCAGAACGAGCGATCAGTCAAATTCGGCAAATACGTACTCACAAAACCGAAGATAAACATCGGCACAAAAGTCCACCGAATCGCGCCAGCAATTCGCGCATTTCGACATCTATCGCGGAGCTTGTCGCCCAGCGCGACAGTTTCCGCAAATAGTTTCTCGAAGTCTTCAACTGATATCGGGAGAGAAGTCGAAGTCTCGCTAGCGTCCCTTTCCGGCATCACTGCGGTAGCCATGCGCTTTCTCCCGAAGTGTCGCTCAAATCGAGCAGTTTATTGATCAAGTCTCGGAGCCAAACATTTCGAGTCGTTACGCCCAATTGGGACTGAATCAACGTGCTTTTCCAATTGAACGGGACGAGCGAGCTACAGATATTCGCAGCTTGCCAACTGAAGTTGTCAGATCCAATCTGATTTGTCAACTTCATCAATCGTTCCGGGATCGACCCGCGTCCACCTGGAGAATAGCGACCCGATGCGGTCGGATCGAGGACGAACAAATCGCATTTGGTTACGGCTAACATCACCCAAGCCGGCCGGCGACCTGTTCGATGGGCTTGACGGATCCATTCGCAAATTTGATATAAATCTTCGATTTCGCTCTTCAACATGGATTGACTATAAGCGTGAAGAGTTTTGCTCTTCCCAACTCCCGTAGTCAATTCATCTCCGAGTTCGCTGCGAATCGTCGCATATCCGTTTGCGACGACATGAATGATTCCCAGCGGCGGATTCTTCCCCAGCAATGTATCTTGGATCGCTTTCATCCGGGGCGCCGAAGTTTGGCCCGGGATAACAGTCAACCCCATGGAACGATTCAATTTTCCTGTTTCCGTATATATTGACGGCATAGGGCGGACGTAGTCTCTCGCGAATGCTCGCCCCATAATATGATTAAATAAATCCGTCTTCCCGACGCCTTGCATCCCCGTCATCAACAAGTAATTCTTCTTCCCGATCAACTTGGCCAGCTTTTGCATTTGCGTGGAAATCCAGCGGCCGATCTCCGCACCATGCTTCAGGTCCTGCTCGCTCAGGTTGGGCAAATCCATTCTCAATCTCCTCCTGGTACTCTACACTGCTTTCGTCCAAACCGGAAGGCTCACCCGCTTCGATTCCATCACGGCGGTCGGGTTCAGCGTGTCTTGGCCCCAGGCCACCGTCAGGGGCAACTTGGCGAAATCGACGATGCAGCCGTCGCGGGTGTAGCCGCTGATGTCGTAGGTGCTCCCCATGAAGATGCAATCGGCAGGGCAGGGGTCGACGCAGAGCGAGCAGAACATGCACTTCGTATAGTCGATCGCAAAACCGGTGACGACGAACCCCTTGGCGGGGGCGACGGCCTTTTCCTTCTCGATGTAGATGCAATCGACGGGGCAGGCGCGGGCGCACTTGTCGCAGCCGATGCAGGCCGTGAGATCGAAACGGTGGAAGCCCCGGTAGCGCGGCTTCACGGGTACCGGCTGCTCCGGGTATTCGAAGCTCTTCGTGAACGGCCGGCGGCGGTACGTCTGCACAAAATAGCGCAGCGTGATGTACAAGCTCGCCGTGAGACTACCGACAGTCTGCCCGACGTTGCGGAACCAGGTGAACATGACCTGCGATTCTCAGGATTAGGTTTAAGTACGGTTTTGGCAAACATTCCGAGGTACGCTCGTGCCCTACGGCTTCGCTATCATAATAGTACCATCTTCTGCAGGCTCCACTCATGAATCGCCTCGCCACGGAAACGTCGCTCTATTTGATACAGCATGCCGGGAATCCCGTCGATTGGTACCCTTGGGGGCCGGAGGCTCTCGCGGCGGCCGCGGCGCTCGACCGGCCGATTTTCCTAAGCGTCGGCTATTCGGCATGCCATTGGTGCCATGTGATGGAGCACGAGAGTTTCGAGAGCGACGCGACCGCGAAGATCCTCAACGATCACTTCGTCTGCATCAAAGTGGATCGCGAAGAGCGGCCCGACATCGACCAGATTTACATGACAGCCCACCACCTGCTCAACCGCAACGAGGGTGGCGGTTGGCCACTTAGTGTCTTCCTCACACCCGCCGGGGCGCCGTTTTATGCGGGTACGTATTACCCACCGGACGAACGCTACGCTCCGAGCCGGCCAAGTTTCCCGCGTTTGTTGAATTCCGTTGCGGCCGCTTGGACGAACAAACGAGCCGAGTTGGTGGAACTCGGCCAGAACGTGGCCGATGGTTTGCAGAACATGGGTGACCTCGCCCCGAGTGACACGCCGTTGTCAATGGATCTGCTGACGAATGCCATGCGTAGTTTGAAGCGCGGTTTCGATGGCAGCAACGGCGGCTTCGGCTACGCTCCAAAGTTCCCGCACCCGCTCGAAGCGAAGCTGCTGTTGCGGATGGCCCAGCGCGACCCGAAGAACGGCGAAGCGCTCAGCATGTTGAAGCTGACGCTTGAGAAGATGGCCCGTGGCGGGATGTACGACCAGATCGGTGGTGGCTTCCACCGCTACAGCGTGGATGCCGTTTGGCTCGTGCCGCATTTCGAGAAGATGCTCTACGACAACGCGTTGTTGCCGCCGGTGTATACCGAGGCATTCTTGTTGACTGGGGAAGCGTTCTATTCGCGGATTGCCTGCCAAACGCTCGATTTCATAGTCCGAGAGATGACATCGCAGGAGGGGGGATTCTACTCCACGCTCGATGCTGACAGCGAGGGTGAAGAAGGCAAGTTCTACGTCTGGAGCGAAGCAGAAATTGACTCGATCCTGGCGCCGGACGAGGCACGGTTCATCGAAGCCGTTTACGGTGTCAGCTCCAGCGGCAACTTCGAGGGACACAATATCTTCTGCCGCGCACGCAGCGACGAAGAGGACGCCAAGCGGCAAAAACTGGAACTTTCTGCGTTTCAGGAGAAGCTCGAAGCGATCAACTTGAGTTTGTACCGAGTTCGCGCGAAGCGCGTCCGGCCCGGCCGTGATGAGAAGATCTTGACGGCATGGAATGGGCTGGCGATCTCGGCCTTCGCCCAAGCCGGCGCGGCGTTCGACGAGCCGGACTACGTCGCCACGGCGGTGAAGGCCGCCGACTTCGTGCTGACCAAAATGCGCACCCCCGACGGGCGCTTGCTGCGCACGTGCGGCATCGGCCAGCCGGCGAAGCTGACGGCCTACCTCGAAGATTACTCGTACTTCATCGACGCGCTCGTCAACCTCTATGAGGCGACCTTTGATGCACGGTGGATCGTCACGGCCCTGGAACTGGCCGACGTCTTACACGAGCGCTTCGCCGATCCGTCCGGTGGCTTCTTCTACACGGCGGATGATCATGAAACACTCATTGCTCGCACCAAAGATTTGCAAGATGGTTCGGTGCCGAGCGGGAATGCGATGGCCGCGACGTCGCTGCTCCGCCTCAGTAAATTCACGGGGCGAACGGAGGATTCGGCGAAGGCCGAGGAGACGCTGAAAAGTTATCGCAGCCTCATGGCCGACACGCCCATGGGGGCGGGGCAGATGCTGGTGGCACTCGATTTTTGGCTCGGCCCGGTCGACGAAATCGCGGTGATCGGTGCGACGGATTCCCCTGCCGTTCAGCAGGTGTTGAGAATCTTGCGTAGCCAGTTTCGGCCAAATCGCGTGATCGCGTTCCACGATCCGGCGACCGGCCCTGCCCCCGACGCCGTGAAGTTGCTGAGTGGCAAAGAGTCACTCGGTGAGGTCACCGTTTACGTCTGTCGAGAGTTCGCCTGCCAAGCACCGCTGGTGGGGCTGGAGGCGGTGCTGAACGCGTTGCGTTTTGCTTCTCACGGGTAAGATTGAGTTTTGTTGAAACAGGTTAACCCGATGCGCAAGCATCGGCTGTAAGGCTTCCGCTGCTTGCGCATCGGGTTAACCCTGAATTTCATCGGTGATTTCGCCACAAAGCTCATAATGACCTGTACCGAGTATAACCCGGACGCATCTCGATCATGGTGCAACTTTCCAGTGCCAGTTCTTCCTCGCCGAAGGTGAGCACACGGGTGCCGAGGCCGCAAACGAGGCCGCTGTCGGCGCTCGTCCAGTCGACCAACTGCCCGAGCGCCAGTTCGTCACCTTCTTGTGCACTGCCAGGGTAGAGCAACGGCAGAATTACCGTGTGAATGGTGCCGTCGACCAGGGTGATGCGAGCCGGGCGGAAGGCGAGGTCGAGCAGATGTTCGGCGGGCTGAAGTCGAAGGGTGCGCACGTCTTCAAACGGGATCCAAACGTACTGCCGGCCGAGAAAAGCCTCGAAGATTGAGGCGAAGCGGTCGTCGGAATCACGCAGGCCCGTGAACTCGCGGCCATCGACGAAGCCGGTCAATTCAGGGGTGCATTCGTCCGCACGATCGAGCCACCGCGATGCCAATTCAGATTGTCCACGGGTGTGGCACAACGCCGCGTTCCAGCGACAGCGGACGTGCCGCGGGGGGTCTTTTAAGAATTCTGGTCGGCGTAGTTTGGGAGACCGTCGGGCGTCGGCTCGCAACGTATCGCGGAAGAGTCGTTTTGAAGTCGGCCAGTTGGGGGCATCGCTTTCGACGAGTTTGAGTTGCGGAACCGCACCCGGAATATCCCCGGCGAGTACCAGCAGTTCAAAAAGAAAGAGACGGGCGGGTGAATCGATCGGATTGCCTGCCACGGCGATTTTTTGAAGCCGGAGGGCTTCGGCGAGTCGACCGTCATCTAGGGCAACGCGGGCGGCGGTCATACTTTGAAACCGAGCCACAAAGCGGCGCCGGCAACCGCCACGGTGAAGGCCAATGTCGTAATCAACCCATAGATGAACCAGCGTGTTGGAGTACCGCGCTGGATTGGGATTGAAATCGGCCGGACGATCAGCCGGGTCGTCGGGTTCAGGATCAGACTCGATTCCTCGAGCGGCTGCGGTGCTTCGTTGGTCGGATCACCATCGGTGAACCCGGTGACAGGAGCGAGGCGAGATTGTTCGAGCAACCGTGCGAGATGATTGGGTGCCCGGAGCGAAGCCAGCTCTTCTGCAATATCACAAGCGGACGGCCGATCCGTCGCGGATTTCGCCAGCATCCGGTGGATCAAGTTGACGAGTAACTGAGGGGTATCGTTGCGGTCGGCCAAAGGTGGGATGGCCTGCTCGAGATGGGCCTTCATTTTTGCTTGGGGGGATAACCGCTGTGCCGCGAACGGGGCGTGCCCGCTGAGCATCTGGTACAAAACGCAGCCGAGTCCGTAAACATCCACTTTCGCCGTGACGGAAGACGGGTCGAGCCACTGCTCCGGTGCCATGTAGTCGTGGGTGCCGAGGAACGTGATCCCCGTCAATCGACCCGTCGGGCGACCGGCCGCTTCGCTGGTGAGCACCAAGCCGAGGTCGAGGATTTTCACGATCCCATCGGTGCTGAGCATCAAATTCGACGGCTTGATATCGCGGTGGATGACATTGCGTTCGTGCAGGTGCGCCAAGCCGAGAGCTGTTTGGAACCCGATCTCGACGGCGTCGGATACGGGTAATCGGCCGATCGCTTGCACCAACCGGGCGACGTCGACCCCGTCGAGGAGTTCCAACGCTAAGAAAGGGTACCCGTCGAGTTCGCCGGCATCCGTGGCCCGCACAATGTTCGGGTGATCGAGCTTGGCGATGACCCGGGCTTCCCGATCGAACCGCTCTTGAAACTCGCGGTCGATCTTCATGGAACCGGTTAAAATCTTCAGCGCGACCACGCGGTCGAGCTTCATGTGGCGGGCCTCGTAGACCGCTCCCATGCCACCACGGCCGATCAACCGCAAGATGCGATACGGCCCGATTCGCTCGGGGGTTTGTGGGGGATCGGGGAGTGTGTCATCGGATCCATGGGCCGTGAGTGGTTCCTGGTTCGTCGAAGACTTCGGTAGAAATGGGAAGCCTTGGGCAGCGCACACCAAACGACACGCTTCACACTTCGCGAGATGCTTGGCCGCAAGGATTTGTTCCTCGGGTTTCAGCATCCCCCCGTGGAAACGCAAGATTTTTTCACCGGACAAACAGACCGTCGCCTGCACGCGAACTCCGAACTTGGGGAAAGAACCCAAGGCGAGAATACGACTCCGAAGAAGGCAGTATATCAATGCCGCTTATGTTTTTTCTAGTGAGAATTCTTTTTCGTCGTTCGAGACGGTGGAAGTCTTTCATTTCGAGGCACGCAGGTAGATGTTGCGCAGTTGAAGTCCTTCACTTGGCAAGAATGTCACCGTGCGATTTTCGGTGGCCGCATCGAGTGCGAAGACCGCACGATTCCATTCCCCGAGTTTTGCCCCTTTCGCACGTTCGGCAAAGAATGGTTGCTCCCCCAATCGCACCTCGCACCTCCCGGTGCTCTTAATGGGCAGTTTCCAATCGAAGAGCACTTCGTATTGTTTTGGCTCCACGGTTCGGCTCACTTCGCTCGTCCCTAAGCAGGTCAATGCTTCGCCACGGACATCCCACGCCCCTTTTTTGCATTTCCACTCACCGAGTGAAACGTGGTCGAACAATTGAACGTGCCCGCTTCGCTCGGTGGCGATCTCGTCGGGCTTCGGCTGGGTGCTCGGCAATTCCTTGAATTTGAAATTGCGAAAATGGCACTCGGCCCCTTCGCTCTCGATGGCGATGTAACCTTTTCGTGGGGAGCATTGGCTGACCCCCGAGACTTCTTTCCCGTTCACGCTGAGTTTGATGGTGCCGTCGTTCCCGACGATCTTGTAGTGGTTCCACTCGCCGCCGCCTTTGGCGCGGTTTTCACTGGGTAAACAGCGTTCGTAACCTTTGGGGTGCGGCCGGTCGGGTTTGCACTTGGCTCCCCAAATGCTGAACAAGTCACCGTGGTTCGTGGCCCAGCCGACATCGGGGTAATTGACCAGCACCTGCACTTCGATGCCGCGTGTGAACGGGCTGCCGATGGCGGGTAGCGAATCGCACCAGATGAAGATGCCGGAGTTGCCGACTTCCTTTTTGTTGATGTGCATCCACTCGACTTCGAGTTCGAAATTCTCGTACTGTTTGGCCGTGTGCAGAATCCCAATCGGCTTACCCGTGGTAATAAGTTCTTTGTCTTTGACGAAGAAGGTATCCACGGCACAGTCGCTGTTGTGCCAACCCGTCAGATCTTTCTCGTTGAAGAAGGGTACCGTTTTAGGCTCCTCCGCAGCTGGGAGGAGGGCGAGCGAGGCGAGGAGAACGAGCGGGGCGAGCTTCCAGATCATGGGGCACTCCGGTTCGAGTTGGGTTAGACGTCTGAAATGCGACTGTGCCAAGTGCCCGGACGCCGACGGGTGTCGATCACGGAAAGCACAATACACTCAGTTGATCGTACTTCGTAAATGATCCGGTAAGTCGCCCGAAGGACTAACGCATTCCGAATATCGCGAAATGGGATGGGATCATCCACGGGTGGGTTGAGAAACGGTTGGCTTTCCATTCGTTCGAGCGCGACTTTGTACTCGCGGATGAGGCGAAAGCCGACCCCGGACTGGCGGGCTTCGAGACGTGATGCGGCAGAGTACAAATCATCATTCGCCGCATCGAGACGCGGACGATCATGCTGATGCCTCTGGGAAAGCAGTTCTCAATCTGGCTTCGAGTTGCTCCGTCGCGTCACGCCAATCGAACGCTTTGATTTCTCCTTTGTCGTAGGCCTCGATCCGCCGAAGTAATTCGGCTCTCAGCTCAGTCTCGTAGGCTTCGTCCAATTCTCGTTGCTCATGGAGTAATCGCGTCAAAGAATCTATTCCGGCAGCCGGCAGATTGCGCACTTGCTCCACCAAATCGGCCGAGAGTTCCGGGTACAGTGTTTCAGTCGCTGTCATCGCTCGCCTCCTGAAGATTCTTAACATGATACTCCATCCGCACGCGATTTTCCCCTGTCCGCTGTCCGTCTCCGGCGTTGAATAGCCACAGCGAGATAATCCGATCCGGAGCCGCGATGACTGTGCTCATTCCCGAAGACGCCATCCGCGAACGCGTCCGCGAGATCGCCACCGAACTGAACGCGGATTTCACCGGGCGAATCTTCACTGTCGTCGGCATCCTCACCGGGAGTTTGATTTTCCTCGCCGACCTCGTCCGCCGCCTTGAGCACCGCCATCAAATCGGGCTCTTGCAGGCCAGTAGCTACCGAGGCACTGCCACCACTCCTGGTATACTCGTGCTGAATACCGGACTGTTGCCCGAGATACGCGGCCGGCACATTCTGCTGCTCGATGACATCCTCGATACCGGGGCCACTTTGAGCCAAGTCGTGGCCCATTTGCACGGTCTCGGAGCTGCTTCAGTCAAGACGTGCGTGCTCCTCCGCAAGATCGGCCGGCAGACCGTCCCCTTCGAACCCGACTACGTCGGCTTCTCGATCCCGGACGCATTCGTCGTCGGCTACGGCCTCGATTTCAATGACGATTACCGCCACCTCCCCTACATCGACGTGCTGCCAGAAGGCACGGCAGTATGACGACTCCCGCCGCGCGACTCGGGCTGCCAGGCGATGCTCAGATCGTCATGGCCACCGGTGACTATTTACCGGGCGATGGAATTCGGCTGGCCGTGTGGGCTTTCGACGTGCTCAAATACGTGGCGCCGAAGTTGCACTTGGTTCTCGTCGGCGATGGCCCGGAACGAGATCGGATCTTCCGAATGGTCTGGGCGATCGGCTTCGACGATTTGCGCGTGCATGCGCTGCCCGATGTCCATCCGTTGTCAGCGGTCGCCGATGCGGATCTGGTTTGGGGAACCCAGCCGGTCGGTGGAATTCCATTTCTCCAGGCGGCGTTGAATCATGGCAAACCAGTTTTGGCGATGCGAACCTCGGAGACCGAAACCTTGCCGGGGTTGTTTCTGACCCCATTCGGCGACCCCGTGGCATTGGCCACAGCCACCCGGAAGATCCTCAGCCAACTTGCCGTTCGGCCGTGACCTAGTGTAGGATGTTGCCACCCGAACGAAGGGGTTCTCCATGCTTCGGAACGTGTTGACGATGATTCTCGCGGGCGGGAAGGGCACTCGCCTCGAACCGTTGACACGGGATCGAGCCAAGCCAGCCGTGCCCTTCGGCGGATTGTATCGCATCATCGATTTCACACTCTCCAACTGTCTCAACAGTGGCTTACGCCGGGTGCTGGTGCTCACCCAATTCAAATCGCGGAGCCTCGATCGACACATCCGCCAGGGTTGGAACTTCCTGACCCACGATCTCGGCGAGGGGATCGAAGTCCTCCCTCCTCAGCAGCGCATCGACGAGCACTGGTACAAAGGCACCGCCGATTCGATCTACCAAAACATTTACAGCATCGAGAAAGAAGACCCCGAGCATCTGCTGATCCTCGCCGGCGATCACATCTACAAAATGGACTACTCGGAGATGATCGCGGCGCACGCTTCCGGCTTGGCCGATCTCACCGTCGGCTGCATTCCGGTTCCACTCGGGGAGTGCCATCAATTCGGGATCGTCCAGACGGACGCGACGGGTCGAGTGCTCGGGTTCGAAGAGAAGCCCCGCACTACCGCGGCGATGCCTGGAGAACGCCACCACGCCCTCGGTTCCATGGGGATTTACATCTTCAACACGGGGATGCTGTTCGATCGTCTGTGCGAAGATGCCGCCGACGCGAAGAGCAGCCACGACTTCGGCAATGACATCATCCCGGCCATGGTTCGCAACGGCTACAACGTGCAGTCGTACCGCTTTCGTGATCGCAACGGCAAACCGCACCCGTATTGGCGCGACGTGGGTACGCTCGACGCCTATTACCAAGCGAACCTCGATTTGGTCGCCGTGGAACCGGTGTTGAACCTCTACGACGACACGTGGCCCATCCGCACGCTGCACTTGCAAAACCCACCGCCCAAGTTTGTGCACATGGGGGAAGGGCCACCCGGTTACACGCAGCGTGGCGAGGCGCACGATAGCATCGTTTCAGCGGGTTCGATCATCTCGGGGGGCCAAGTGCGCCGCAGTATTTTGTCGCCACGAGTCCGCGTGAACAGTTATGCTGTCGTCGAAGAATCGATTCTGTTCGAAGGGGTCGATGTCGGACGCTACTGTCGGATTCGCCGGGCGATTATCGACAAGGATGTGAGATTGCCACCTTATACCGTGCTGGGATACGATTCGGATTTCGACCGGCGTCGCGGCTTCACCGTCACCGACGGGGGCATCGTGGTCGTGGCGAAAGCCGAGACGCCAGAAGTGTTTCTGGCGCCGAATCCGTTGCCCTATTGAAAAAATCACCAAGCTCGACCGTATTGCACGGGGAGAAGTCCCTCGGTTTTCACCCCGAGAGCGTTCGCCGCCCGGCCCGGCCAGTAGGGGTCGCGGAGCATTTCGCGGGCGAGAAACACCATGTCCGCTTGGCCGCTGCGAAGAATCGTTTCCGCTTGGTGAGCTTCCGTGATCATTCCCACGGCTGCGGTCGCGATCTTCGCTTGGGTTCGGATGGCCGCGGCGAATGTCGTTTGATACCCCGGCCCGACGGGGATCTTCGCGGTCGGACTGACCGCCCCGGAACTGCAATCGATGAGATCGACGCCGAGTTCTTTTAACTGCATCGAGAGCCGCACCGAATCGTCGATTGTCCAGCCACCTTCGACCCAATCAACACACGACAAGCGCACCAATAGCGGCATTCCGGCCGGGATTGTCTTTCGCACATCTTTGGTGACACGTAGTAAGAACCGTGCGCGATTCTCGAACGAACCACCGTATTGGTCGGTGCGATGGTTCGTCAGCGGTGACAGAAAACTGTTGAACAAGTATCCGTGTGCCGCGTGAATTTCGATGAACCTGAATCCAGCGGCCACGGCCCGCACAGTCGCAGCATGCCAAGCTTCGCATGCTTGATCGATGTCGCGCTCCGTCAGGGCACGCGGAATCGGGTACCCTTCGGTGAACGGTACGTTGCCGACGCCGATCGGTTGCCAGCCGCCCTGACCGGGTGGAATCGCTTTGCCACCGAGCCAGGGCGCCGCCGTAGAACCCTTCCACCCCGCGTGGGCAAGTTGGATCCCAGGTACGGCCCCGTACTGTTCGATGAACCCGGCCACGCGGTGCCAAGCATCTCGTTGGGTATCATTCCAGATTCCGGTATCTCCCGGCGAGATCCGCCCCTCGGGTGTCACGGCGGTGGCCTCGGCCATCACCAGTCCGGCCCCGCCGACAGCGCGCGAGCCAAGGTGGACGAGGTGCCAATCGCCGATCAGTCCATCGACGCAACTGTACTGACACATCGGTGACACGCCGATGCGATTGCGGAACGTCACCGAGCGGAGCGTAAACGGTTCAAAAAGCTGAGCGGTGGCCATCAGAATTCCATTTCAATTGCACGGGAATGGGTTGCGTTCTGCAAAGCCGGCTTGATGCCAGTACGGGTAAGCCTTCGGAGTCGCGCTCGCGGCGTCGAGCTTGGCGATCTGCTCCGTGGTCAACTTCCAGCCGATGGCGCCGAGGTTCTCGCGGAGTTGCTTCTCATCGCGGGCACCGACAATGACGTTAGCCACCGTCGGGCGTTGCAGCACCCAATTCAGCGCGATCTGCGGCACGGTCTTGCCCGTCTCCTTCGCAACGGCGTCGAGAGCATCGACGACTTTGTAAAGGTAATCATCGGAAACCTGCGGACCGTTCTCAGTAACAACTGGACTGTTCAACCGGCTCGATGTCGGTAGCGGTTGGCCCCGGCGGATCTTACCGGTGAGCCTGCCCCACCCGAGCGGACTCCAGACGACCGCACCAACGCCTTGGTCTAGTCCCAGCGGCATCAGTTCCCATTCATAGTCGCGGCCGATGAGCGAGTAGTATGCTTGGTGAGCAACGTACCGATTCAGATGGTATCGCTCGGAAGTCGCCAGCGATTTCATCAGGTGCCAGCCCGAATAGTTCGAGCAACCGATGTAGCGTACTTTCCCGGCCTTCACGAGGTGGTCGAGTGCCCCGAGCGTCTCCTCCGGCGGCGTCATCGCGTCGAAACCGTGCATCTGGTACAGGTCGATGTAGTCGGTGCCCAAACGCTTGAGGGCAGCTTCACACGACTTCACGATGTGGTAGCGTGAGGAACCGACGTCGTTCGGGCCGTCCCCGACGCGGAAGGTCACCTTGGTCGAGATCAGCACTTTGTCGCGCCGGCCCTGGATCGCGGCACCCAACACTTCTTCCGCGAGTCCGCCGGAATAAATGTCGGCGGAGTCGAAGAAATTCAACCCGGCATCGAGACAGACGTCGATGAGCTTGGCGGCGCCCTTCGCATCCGTGTCGCCCCACGCTTTGAAGAACTCCCCGCTGCCGCCAAAAGTTCCGGTGCCCAAACTGAGTACCGGAACCATGAATCCCGAGTGACCGAGTTGGCGATATTCCATCGAGTTCTCCAGTTAGCCGCGAGACGTCCGTCGGGCGCGAAATTGGAAAGTGCAATTCTCATTCCGCGACCGCGCTCGACGGACGTCTCGCGGCTAAATTATTTCTTGGCGCACTTCAAATATTTATCGAACCAGGCCAAGTCCCACTCCATCTTGGCGACGCGGTTGCTGAGTTTGGTCAGGCCGTGCGGTTCCCCGGTGTATACCACCAGTTCCGTGGGCACTTTCAGATTCTCTTTGAGTGCCCGGTACAACATGCGCGAGTGTCCCGGCGGGCAGCGCTCGTCGCCACCGCCGACGTGGATGAGTGTCGGCGTCGTCACGTTGCCGAGGCCGTAGGTCGGCGAGGTCTTGCGGTAGAGTTCCGGCTGCTCCCACGGCAGGCCCTTCTTGAAGACGATGGGGTAGGCCGGTTCGTCGTTGAAGCCCCATTCGGCGACGGTATCGACGATGCCGGCCCCGCTGCTCGCAGCCTTGAATTTGATCGGCGAGTCCTTCAGTGTGATGAGGCAGTTCGTCAGGTAGCCGCCGTTGCTCCAGCCCATGCAGCCGACGCGGGCGGGGTCGGCGATGCCCTCCTTCACGAGGTGCTGAATCCCGGCGAGGATATCCTTCACCTCAATGTCGTTCTCGCGGCCAATGAGGTCGGTGACGAACTTATCGCCGTAGCCGGTGCTGCCGCGGTAGTTCGGGAAGAGCACGGCGTACCCCGCCGCGGCGAAGTAGAGCCGGCCGTTGTGCGGATCGAAGTTGAGGTCGGCCTTCGTGGAGGTGGTCGGCCCGCCGTGCAATCCGACGACGAGGGGGAGTTTGTCTCCCTTCTTGTAGCCGAAGGGGAGTTCGAGGACGCCGCCGACTTCGGTGCCGTCGGGCGCTTTCCAGGTGATGTGCTGGACGCTGGGGAGTTTCCAAGCGGCGGTGTGCGGGTTGGGGTCGGTGAGTATGTCCTTGAAGCCGGGATCGCTGCAGATGGTGGCGAAGCGATCGCGCGGGGCCAGCAAGTGGAACCGCTTGCCCCCTACGGAAGCGAACCCCTGTATGTGGATGCCCATTGGCCAAGCGATCGTTCCGACTCCGCCGCTGGTATTGATCTCTGCCACACCGGACTGTCCCGATTGATCGGTCAGGGCGATGAGCGCCGCATCGTTGGCCCACAAGAGAGGCGACCCGATACCTCGACCGTACCCGGCAACTTCCCAACCTTTCCGCTGAACGACATCGGTGGTCCATTGGCTACTGTCTTGGCGGCCCACGATCAACTCCGCCGGAAACGCATCATGTACCGCCGTGAAGGCGAAACGCGATCCATCCGGACTCCAACACAGATTCTCCAACCAAGCATTCGGGCTGTTCTTCGGATTCTTGCGGTAGGCTTCCGTCGGCGGCGTCACCACTTTTCCGGCTTCGCACACATCGACTCTGCTCTCACCTTCGCTCTTCAACACCGTGTCATCGAACGCGCTCACCATCGCGATCTTCTTGCCGTCCCGGGTGACGGCGAAGTCTCGCACGTAGCGCGTTTCATCGACGATCTTCTCCGTGCGCCACGTGCCCAGATCGAGCTTGTGAATCTCGCTGATCTTGCGGACGCCGTGACCGTACTCCACCTTCGTTTTCGCCCGCAGATTGGCGAATTCGTCCTGATCGGCGTGCTCTTTGTCCTTGCTGAAATAGATGGCGTCGGCCTTCGAGGTGTAGTCGTAGCCGGACACACCGCCCGCTTCGCGGGTGATCGCTTTCACTTCGCCACTGCCGTCCGCGGCGATCCGCCAGACTTGGGTGCTGCCGTCGAACGGTGGCTTCTTCTCCGCTTCGCGTTTGCGGTTGCCGAGGAAGTAGAGCTGCGTGCTGTCGGCACTCCACTTCAGTTTGCGGTCGTTGCCCCGATCAAAGGTCAGCTTCGCCGGTTTGCCTTTACCGTCGGTCGGCACGATCCAGACGTCCGATTTTCGGGTGTCTTCGGCTTTGTCCCAAACCGACAACCCGTAAGCCACCCGTTTGCCATCCGGCGATACAGCAATCTCGGTGATGGCACTGATGCTGGCATAATCCGCCGGGGTGACCGTGTGCGTCCGCACTTGAGCGAACGATGGCACGGCGAATAGAAACACGACAATGAGGGATCGCATGGAAACTCCTTCTCAAACCAAGAATAAAGAGTTCACCACAGAGTCACAGAGAACACAGAGAAATACCAAATCCTCTGATCCAATTCTTGTTCTTCCTCTGTGCTCTCTGTGACTCTGTGGTGAAGTTTTTCGACTTCATCCCAACTGAGGAAACTGTGTCACGGCCAACTTCGCCACCGGATCATACTCGGGGGCAAATAATAATTCCACGAAGGCCGTTTCGCTGACGCGGGCGGACATTTCCAGCACGGCACCTTGGCCGAGGCCGTCGATGAAGCCGCGCCACGGGCGCTTGATCGGATCGAGGTTGCGCAAGCGAATCCGCGAATCACTCGGCAGCACGGCCGGCCGCCAGAACTCTGGTTTCAGTACGTTCGACCCAGCGAGCGTGAGTAAATTCGCGTTGAAGGGCAGGGGGGTGGCCCCCATCGCGCGGGCATAGCTGGTGGAACCGGCGGCGGTGGCGATCAGCATCCCGTCGGCGACGACGCGCTCCATGCGCAGCTCGTCGTTCACCGAAACTTCGACCCACGCCGTCTGGCCGGTCTCGCGTTCGATCCAGCAGTCGTTGAAGGCGACCTCCTGGCGGACCTGGAGATCGAGGCCGGTGGTGGAGATGTCGAGCAACGGCAATCGATACCGGCGTAAGTCGCGGCTCCAGAAATCGAGCCGGTGGGGATCGTTGAGTAAGAAGCCGAGGTGGCCGGTGTTGAGGCCGTAGAAGGGCAGCCCGTCGCGCCAGTGCTGGCGGATGGCCCGGAGCATGGTGCCGTCGCCGCCGATGACGAGAATGACCTCGGCCGGGTCGCTCACGAACGGGGCCAGCGACGCCGCGAGTTGCTCGGCTTCGGACTTGTCCCGATCGAAGAACAGCCGGGCGGAGCGGCCACGGATTCGGAACGTGTCGGGTGAACTCATGGAAGCCCCGATGCGGAAACGACGCGGTCATCCTATTCTGACACTGTTCGACGGGCGCGGTTGCCGCGTCGAAATCTCGGCACCAGGAGTTGGCCCATGCGAGCGATTCTATTCAGCGCGGCGGTTCTGATCGGGAGTGCGACCGCGGCGAACGCGGAAGTGAAGACGAAAAAAGTCGAATACAAATTCGACGGCGTCACGTTCATCGGCCACTTGGCCTGGGACGACGCCAGCAAAGAGAAACGGCCGGGGGTGCTGGTCGTCCACGAATGGTGGGGCCTGAACGACTACGCCAAGATGCGGGCCGAGCAGTTGGCGAAAATGGGCTACGTCGCTTTCGCCTGCGACATGTACGGCGACGGCAAGACGGTCGACCACCCGAAAGACGCGACGGCGATGTCCGGTGCCGTCCGCAAGAACGTCGACGTGTGGCGCGGTCGGGCGAAGGAAGCCCTCAAAGCGCTGACCGACTTCGAGTACACGGACAAGACTCGCTGCGCGGCCATGGGATACTGCTTCGGTGGTACGACGGCGTTGCAACTCGCGGGCAGCGGGGCCCAGCTCAAAGCGGTCGTCGCGTTCCACTCGGGGCTGCCGAAATTGACCGACGACGAAGCCAAAGCGATCACGTGCCGGGTGCTCGTCTGCCACGGGGCCGACGACAAGTTCATCTCGGCGGAGTCGATTGCGGCCTTCAAGAAGTCGATGAGCGTCGGCCACGTTCCGTTCGACTTCCAAGAGTACCCCGGCACCGTTCACAGCTTCACGGTCGAAGGGGCCGACAAGCTCATGCTCCCCGGCATGGCCTACAACAAAGACGCGGACGAGAAGTCGTGGGCGTCGATGAAAGCGACGTTCGGCGAAGTGTTCAAGAAGTGATCGTTGTCACTCCCGTGGTGACGATTTTGGAATCCGTCGCCACGGGAGTGACTGAAATCTCCATCGATTCGCGCACCTCGATATTTGCAGCGGTATTGAAACGGACTGCTCACTTTTTCGCGATTAAGTATTCGGGGAACTCACCCAAGAACCGGTACGCAGGCAAGGTGCGAACCCCTTCTGTCGCTGTCTTGTACTGATAGCTGCCGGCCGGACTGAACAAGGCTTTGCAAGTGTAGGCTTTGTTGACGACCAACCCGGGGATGTATCCGGTTAGCCACAGCCGCTCGCCGTTGTGGGCGACGATCCGCGAGTTGGTGTCGTCGATCTGGAGTATCGTGAATTCGACAGAGCAGCTTTGGATCCCTTTGATGTCGCCCAAACGCGAATATACCTGTGGCATCCAATTCGGGTCGCGGCCCCGAGCCGCTTTCGCCCAAGCCAGCCAACCGTCGACCGATTCCTTGTCAGTCGGCTTATCCGCATTGACCTCGACCGGGGCATTGGCGGAAATCGTCGGTTCGGTCGCGTCGTGGCTCGGCGAACCGTCTTGACTCGCCGGACGCGTGATCTCGCAGTTGATTGTGTGGATTCGTCGCCAGTAATCGAGATTATTCACCCGCCCGATGACCAGGGCAGTAGCGACCACGGAAATGAGTGAAATAATGAAACCGTAAAACTTCGGCATGAGATCACCGTTCTTGCTGGTTGAAGGATCGGCGGAGACAGTAGGCGAATCCACACGGCCTGTCTAGCCGGATCGCAAAACCCGCAAAGCGGGTGTGCCAATGTTGCTCACGACCCCAATTGATGCTATTTTTCCCGTATTTGAACCTTTCCGGAATCGCGCGTGGAACTCCGAGACGCCCTCACCCAGATCGCGGAGATCCGGACCCGCATCGCCGAGACCGAGCGGTTCCGAGGCTACCGCGCCGTCCCCGTGGCCGCATCCGGGGTGGCCGCGGCCGTGGCCGGGTTTGTGCAATCGCGGCTGCGGATCGATCCCATTTCGAACCTCAGCGGTTACCTCACGATTTGGGTGAGCACCGCTGCCATTGCGGCCCTGATCGCCGGGTCGGGTATCTGGCTTCGCTTCCACAGCGGGGTGGATCGCTTGGCCCGCGAAATGACCTGGCTCGCCGTCGGTCAATTCGCCCCCTGCCTCGGTGCCGGGGCACTGGTGACGGTGGCGATTGCCCGGCACGCCCCCGAACATGCGGCCCTGTTGCCGGGCCTCTGGCAAGTCTTCTTCAGCTTGGGTGTGTTCGCGTCGTGCCGGTTGTTGCCGAAGGCGATCACCCTGATCGGCGTCTTCTACTTGGTGGCAGGGGTGTATAATCTCATGCACAGTCACGACCACTCGGCATTCGCCCCGTGGGCCATGGCCATCCCGTTCGGACTGGGCCAATTTGGTACCGGTGCCTTGCTGTACTGGAATCTGGAGCGAGACTCGAAATGAAAGTTCCACCCGACGAAGAAAGCGGTCGGTTCGCCTTCGAGGGCTTGGATCGGGTGCTCCATGAAAAAGCCCGTCTGGGGATTCTGACGTCGTTGCTTTCGCACCGACGCGGCATGAGTTTCAACGAACTCCGCGACCTCTGCACCCTCACCGACGGCAACCTCAGCCGGCACCTCACCACGCTGCAAGAAGCAGGGTTAATTTCCATCGACAAGACGCTCAGTGGCAGACGCACGCTCACCCTCGTGGAACTGACACCGGAAGGTCAGGAAAAATTCTTGGGCTACCTGAGCTTGCTCGAAGGAATTGTGAGCGGTGCTCTTTCTGCACCAGTCGCCACACCGCGGGTCGAGTTGAAGCCAGTTTAACACTGCCATTTCGACAGTGAAGCGCAGCCATCGCCACATCGGCAGCATTTTTCTTTCTGTTCGTATCGCACAAACCCTTTATGAATAATGACTTCCGTTTAATCACTTTTAGGGCACAGCACGTGCTTGATCACTGCTCACGATCACCATTTCGATTTCGGAGACGAGCGTGGAATTGACCCCCCTGAACGACCGCATCATCGTCAAACGCGAAGCCTCGGACGCCAAGAGCGCCGGTGGGATTCTGTTGCCAGACGCCGCCCAGAAGAAGCCACAACGTGGCAAAGTCTTGGCGGTCGGGCCGGGCAAAATCAACACGAAAGATGGCGCCCGCATCCCGATGCAACTCAAGGTCGGCGACGTGGTGCTCTTCACAGCCTGGGCCGGCGATGAATTCGAAGACAAGAAGAACAAAGGCGAAGTCCTCATCATGCAGCAAGACGACGTGATGGCCGTGCTGAGCTAACCCAATCGATCTTTTCGAGAGCGTCTCGGGGCGTGATCTCCCGTCGAGCCTGTACCCCGATTCGCAATCTGTCCAACTCCGACCGCTATCGCGGCCGGCTCGCCTAACTGGAGATTTTTGAATGTCCGCCAAGCAGATCGCATTCGACCAAGAAGCCCGCGAAGCCCTGAAGCGTGGTATTGGCAAGTTGGCCAAAGCCGTGAAAGTGACCCTCGGGCCTAAGGGCCGGAACGTCATCATTCAGAAGAGCTTCGGCAGCCCGACCGTCACCAAAGACGGCGTGACCGTGGCCAAGGAAATCGAGCTGCCCGATCATTACGAGAACATGGGCGCCCGGATGGTGAAGGAAGTCGCCTCGAAGACGAGCGACGTGGCCGGCGACGGCACCACCACCGCGACTGTGCTCGCCGAAGCGATCTTCAACGAAGGCCTCCGCGCCGTCGTTGCCGGTACCAACCCGATGCTCATGAAGCGTGGGATGGAAAAGGCCGTTGAAGAAATCGTTGCCAAGCTCGAATCGATGAGCATCCCCGTCAAGGGCAAGAACGACCTCGAGAACGTGGCCAGCGTGGCCGCGAACGGCGATCGGAAGATCGGCGGCATCATCGCCGAAGCGATGGGCAAAGTCGGCAAAGACGGCGTCATCACGGTCGAAGAAGGCAAGTCGATCGACACGAATCTCGAACTCGTCGAGGGGATGCAGTTCGACCGCGGCTACCTGTCCCCGTACTTCGTCACCGACGTCGAGAGCATGGAAGCCGTGCTTGAAGACCCGTACATCTTGATCTACGAAAAGAAGATCAGCAACAACCGCGACTTCGTGCCGGTGCTCGAAAAAGTGCTGCAGCAAGGCAAGCCGATCCTGATCATCGCCGAAGATGTGGACGGCGAAGCCCTCGCCACCCTCGTGGTGAACAAGGTCCGCAACCCGGGTGCGTTCAAAGCCTGTGCCGTGAAGGCCCCCGGCTACGGGGATCGCCGCAAAGCGATGCTCGAAGACCTCGCGATCCTCACCGGCGGCGAAGCGATTTTCGAAGACTTGGGTACCAAACTCGAAGCCGTCGAACTGAGCCAACTCGGCCGGGCCAAGAAAGTGACCGTCGACAAGGACAACACGATTGTCATCGAAGGTTCCGGTAAGAAGGACATCATCAAGGCCCGCGTCGCTCAGATTCAACGGGAACTCGACAAGAGTACCAGCGATTACGACCGCGAAAAACTGAGCGAACGGATCGCCAAGTTGCAAGGCGGCGTCGCCAAGATCAACGTCGGCGGGGCGACCGAGAGCGAAGTCAAGGAAAAGAAGATGCGCGTCGAAGACGCCATGTTCGCGACCCGCGCCGCCAACCAAGAAGGCATCCTCCCCGGCGGCGGAATTGCCCTGCTGCGGGCCTCGGACGGCCTCAAGGCAGCCAACCTGACCCCGGACGAAGAAGTCGGCTACAACATCGTGGTGCGGGCCTGCCGGTCGCCGATCAAGCAGATCTGCGAGAACGCCGGGAACGACGGCAACGTGATCGCCGCGGACATCTTGAAAAACAAAGACACCAACTACGGTTGGGACGCCCGCGCCGGCGAGTATTGCGACATGGTGAAGAAGGGGATCATCGACCCACGCAAAGTGGTTCGGAGTGCCCTCCAGAACGCGGCCAGCGTGGCCACGTTGCTTCTCACCAGCGATGCCCTCATCGCCGATCTTCCGAAGGACGAACCGAAGAAGGCCGGCGGCGGTGGCGGCTACGACGACATGTACTGAGGTGACTGACCGGTACCGTCAAACGAACAAGCCCGCGCTAGCGGGCTTGTTTTGTTTCTTTACGTCGAAGGCGCTCTGTACACAGCAGCGCGATTTCTTCGCTGGTTAGGAGCGGCCATACGTACGAACGCACTTTTTGCAGAAATGGAAGGGTCCGCGTAGGACTGTAGGTTGCAGCAACCCCTGATCTTCCCGGTAGTCATTGCTTCCTTCATAGTCGTCTACCATTGTCTTCTCTTCTCCGCAGTAACTGCATGCGAAGTAGCCGTCGCAGTATCCGCGCGTCTTCCGAAGTTCCAAGCGGATTGCCCTCATTGCTTCTACCGTTGCCATCGATGTCTCCCAGAGAGTTAAGTTTGCCGAACTCCATCATTGCGGGTCGGCAAACAACTCTATCCCGCCGCACGAGTTCCGCAACAGGAGTTGGGATTACCGGCTTCGATCATCGTAAGTCCTTACACCGCTTGACCTATCGACCAGCTCCCCGCCGCATTTTCGATTAGTCCAATACGTCCATACTCTTCCAATAGGGGGGTGTCTCACACTGTGTTGGAATCATTCTGTGGACCTACGGCAGCGGCACCAGTTCCACGGTCCGCGGCTCGCCCACTGTCATCGACTTGTCACCCACCGCCTTCAGCAGCGTCGCCGTGTATTTCCCCTCCTTGACGAACGACGAGGCCCGTCCGTCTCCGGTCCTCATGTCCCACTGGATCCGCCGGAGCCCCGCCCCGCTCGGCACCGCGAGAGTCCTGAGCACCTTGCCATCCCCGTCGCGGATTTCCACGCTCAGCTTCTCTTTCATCGCCTCCTTCACGTACACCGTGATCGCCGCCCCCGCCGGGGGATTCGGCGCGGTGAACGTCCCCGCCGGGCGGGCGAACGGCGACTCGTTGAAGAGGTACGTCTTCCGCACCGGCAGCAGCACGACGTCCTTCTCCAGCGACTTGGCATCGAGCGCCCGCAGCGCGCCGATGTCGTCGAGGATGTAGAACCCGCGGCCGAAGGTCGCGCAGACCAAGTCCCCTTCGCGCTTCTGGATTTCGAGATCGCGGAACTGGATCGTCGGCGCCCCGGACTTCCATTGCACCCAGCACTTGCCTCCATCGAATGTGACGAACAGGCCGAACTCGGCCCCGGCGAAGAGCAGGTCCGCATTCACGGGATCTTCGACCAGGCACCAGATCCCCTGCTTCACCGGGAGATCGCCGGTGATGACCTTCCACGTTTTGCCGAAGTCTCTGCTCTTCGCAATGTGCGGGGCGAAGTCGCCGCGCTGCCAGTTGTAGAACGTGGCGAAGAGAGTATCGGCCCCGTGCGCCGACGCCACGACATCGGTGCAGTACGACTCGGCCGGGATGCCTTCGACCGCTTCGATCTTCGTCCACGACTCCCCGCCATCATCGCTCAGTTGGATCAATCCATCGTCGGTGCCGACGATCAATCGACCCTCTTTCACGGGCGATTCGGCGATGGCCGTGATCACGCTCAGCGTCGTCGTGTACGTGTTACGGCTCACGGCCCCGTTGCCCCAGACCTTGCCCATCACGGGGATCTTCTGCGGGTCGAGGTTCCGCGTGAGATCCTTCGACACGGCCTTCCAGGTGTCGCCGCGGTCGTCGCTGCGGAACAGTTTGCTGCCCGCGAAGTAGATCCGCTTCGGGGCGTGCGGGCTGACGATCAGCGGCGAATCCCAGTGCCAGCGGACCTTTTCCGTGCCCGTCGGCGGTCGGATCGCCTTCGTGATCCCGGTCTTCAGATCGGCCTGCGACAGACCCCCATTTTGGATCAGCGAATAGACGACATCCGGGTTGCCCGGCTCGACGCGAACTTGGAATCCATCGCCGCCGCCGACGCCGAACCAGTCGGTCGTGCGCACGCCGATGCGGTTTGCACTGCGGTGCAGACCGCCGATGCTGCCGTTGTCCTGCGAACCGCCGTAGACGTGATAGAACGGCTCCGCATCGTCGACGCCGACCCGGTAGAATTGCTCCGTCGGCAGGTTCAAGAACTGGTTCCAGCTTTTGCCCCCATCGCGCGACTCGTACAGTCCGCCATCGTTGCCGCTGAGCAGGTGAGTCTTGTCGGCCGGGTCGATCCAGAGCGCATGGTGATCGGGGTGCACGGCCCATTGCTGCTTCTTGAACGTCTTGCCGCCGTCGTCGGTGACGGCCGGGGTGATGTCCATGATCCAGACGCGGTCGAACGCGAACGGGTCGGCGA
>JANXWE010000048.1 GCA_025351325.1 Fimbriiglobus sp. | reverse complement strand
TCGGCGTTGCGTGAAGTGATGGGCCCAATTGGAAAACTGATGGAACCGTCTGACGTGTCTGCTTGGCGGGACGCAATGCACCGCGTCGCGTTAGACGACGACTACCGCAACGAATTGGCGGCCGGTGGAATTGCGCACTCCCAGCAGTTCAACTGGCCCCGGGCGGCGCAGGAAACCATCGCGGTCTACCGCAAGGTGTTAAACCGGGCCGCGCAGTAGATAGACGAACGACACAGCATTGAAGAGACCATGCACCACTATGCCCGGAATGATACTGCCCGCGCGTGCCGTCAGGTAACCGAGGCCGAGCGCCAATACGAACAACGGAATCGGGCTGGGCCAGACATTGGAATGAACTGCTGCAAAAAGGAGCGACGTCGAAACGACGGCGAGGATCGTCCGCTTCGGCTTGGTTTTTGGCAGCGTTTCGCAAAGCCCCAAAAGCACAGTTCCGATGGCCACAAATAGCACGGCGCTGTAATGCGGATTGTCGAAGTTTCCCAAGAAGATAAGCGCGAACCCGAACGCCCAGACGACGAGTAGCCAAGGGCGATACGAAGCCCGAACGACCCACGGCACCAACAAGCCTCGGAAGAAATATTCTTCGACCCACGGCGTCATCACGCAGACGGCCACGAGGAAGATTCTGCCGCCGAAGCCGTCGCTGGTGGGATGAATTTTCGACAGCGGATGCGGATCCATCGGCCCCCCGATTTCTTGCATGACCACCAGAGTGAGGGCGTGGATGGCGAGTGTCACCGGCGCGATGACGAACCAGGCGAGTGTACCCAGTGCAATCCAACCGGCGATTTGTTTAACCGTCGGAATGCGCAAGGATTGGAAGATCTGTGCGAGCACGAACGCCAGCAAACCGAAGAACAACGGCGTGACCACGATCCGCGCCACCAAGGAGCAGAGTAGCTTAGCGGTGTCGGGCTCGAACGAGGAATACACACCTCGACTGATCACGTATTGACTGCCAACTTCCGCCGCCAGTTGAGAAACACAGAAGACGGCCACAATTGCAAAGCCATTCCACGGTGTCACGGGGTGAACCCACCTCGGAACGAGCCAACTCCGGATCGGCCCCGCGAAGACTCCGCAACCGAGTACCAAGGCCGTGGCCACCCCTGCGACGATGGCAAACGCGATCCCGAACGCACGGGCATCCAACGGCTGATTCGGATCCACGGACAAGCCCACCGGTTGATTGAACGTCGGAAGCGTCTAGGATACGTTGGCTTTCAACTTGTGCCCAGCGGTGGAACCGATCCGAACATGACGCCGAACATTCTCGAACGAATCATGGCCACGAAGGGCCGGGAAATCGCGGCTGCGAAACTCCGCGTGCCCGAAGCCGAACTCGAAGCATTCGCTGAGGCGATGCCTGCTTGCCGTACGTTTGCGAAAGCCTTGCAGGTCCCCGGTGAACTGACGGTGATCGCCGAAGTCAAGAAGGCGTCCCCGTCCGCGGGAGTGATCCGCGCCGACTTCGATCCGGTGCAGATCGCCCTCATCTACGAACGCCACGGTGCCGTGGCATTGAGCGTGCTCACCGACGAGGATTACTTCCAAGGGCACCTCGAGTATTTGCGGGCCGTCCGGGCGGCCGTCGCAATTCCAGTGCTCCGGAAAGAGTTCATTCTCGAGCGCTACCAACTGCTCGAAGCCCGCGCCGCCGGGGCCGATGCGGTGCTGCTCATCGCCGAATGTTTGCCCGGCGACGAACTCGCCAACCTTCACCGCGCCGCCGTGACTTTGGGTTTGGGTGTCCTCGTCGAACTCCACGATGAAGGTCAACTGCCGCGCGTCCTCGACTGCGGGACGCGCATCGTCGGCATCAACAACCGCGACTTGCGGACGTTCGTCACGCGTCTCGAACGGACACTCGAACTGCGGCCGCGAATCCCCGCCGACATTGCCGTTGTCAGCGAGAGTGGCATCCGGACGCCGGACGATATGGCGATGCTACGGGCTGCCGGGGTTCAAGCGGTGCTCGTCGGAGAATCGCTGATGCGCTCCGCCGACATCGGCGCCGCACTCGATTTGCTGCGCGGATAATCCCCGATGATTAGCAACCGACAGCCAGCCCAGGCCCAAAGCAGCAGCAGCAATACGGTGTCCACGGGATGGAAGTAATCGAACGTCACGCTGAGTGTCGGCATGTGTTCCGACACTTTCCCATCGGCCGTCGTCTTCGACACCGAAAAATAGTCGACAGCCACGGTCGCATGCGGCTTGATGTTCATCAAGCCGTTCTCATTCCACAAAAGCAGTGCGACGATGGTGAGCGGGATCGAACAGGCGAACACTCGCGCACGGAGTTGGAACGGCCCCGACTCCTCGGCGACCGAGTGGAACCGTGGAGTTCGGAACAGCAGGGCAGGGTGGGCGAAGAGAATCAACACCGCCGCCGCCGAAAGAAGTACGTCGTAGTACATGAAGCGGTAGCAGCAGTGGTAGGCACCGAGGAACAAGAACCCAGCCCCAAGCCCGGTCGACTGGCGTCGATTGCCTTGGAAGCAATAGATGATACCTGTCGCCAACAACACGGTGATCCAGAGCAGCCAACCCGCTCGGTTCGCCAAGAGTAGGGCTTCGGGATCGGGCTGCTTGAAGTCCATCAAAATGCGTTTGGGAATCCCGGCAAGATCGCGACTCAGCTCGATCCAGTTCTTATTCGTCTCGTAGGTTTTGGTCGCTTCCTTGCCATTTTCAAGCCAGTGGAACCACGAATCCAATCCGACGATGGGCAACGTCGCCAGGGCCAGCCCGCACCCGACAAGGCCCATCGCCAACACCACACGCCAGCGGAGCATCAGCAGTGGCACCAGCACGAAGACGATCCCCCAAACGGGCTTGAAGGCCAGCAACCCCCAGACAGCCCCACCGCAGTACGGGCGACCGCGCACGACCAACGCCCAACCCACCAGAAGGATCGCCAGTGAAATCGAATGGTTCTGGCCGAGGTCGAGACCGGGGCGGAACCCGGGGTACATCAAGATCAGCGCCGTGCAGACGGGCCACGCCAAGCGGCCATACGACAATTTCTGCGCAGCCCACCCGGCTAGGAAGCAAGCGAAGATCCCAACGGCTTGCAGCACGGTGTACGCGGTTTGGGCATCCCGAATGCAGCCGAGCGGGGCGTAAAAAATCGCATGGATCGGCGGGTAAAGCGGGCCGCCGGTGGAGGGACGATTCAGTTCGTCGATCAACTCCGGACAGAGTTGCTGCCGGGCGATTTCTTGCGTGGCCGCCACCGCGAACGGGTTGCCATCGAGCCCACCGGCGAAAGCGCAGGCGATTCCTTCCGCCGCTTCGCCCCAGCGTTTCGAGTCGTGCTTGGTGCCCATCGTCCAGCTCATCACATTCTCGGCATCCGTCCGAAAGTTTTCGCCGTTGTGAAGGACATCGCGCGTGTCCACGGGTCGTTCATCCGCGGGAAAAGAATACAGCCGCGCCAACTCGGGATCGCAGTCAGCCGGATAACCTTCACGCAAGGCCTTCCAGTGCCGATTGCGGTCGTACAGTTGCTTCCCCTGGCCGGTCGCCACCATCCGCCCCATGAGCCATTGCCCGCCGAAATCGATCTGCATGTGGCCACAGTTGCCGTTGCCCCAGATTGCACTCGGTGGCCGATCTGTGCGGTCGAACATGTGAACCGCGTGATAGCCGCGCTGCCAGGTGACATACACACACAAGAGCCACACGAGACCGAGGAGACCCCGGCGGATGGTCAGCCGTGGAACCGTTGCAAAGATGGGCAGGTCAAGCAAAGCAGGGTCGAACACGCAGCCTCTCCGCAGGAACGGGACTCGTTCAAGATAGGCGTTCGCCGGCCGGTGGAGCCACCGATTCATCGAAGCGGTTCGTGGCTGCCCACTGTTCGGCAACCAACGTCAGTCGGTCGAGTTCGGCCTGGACGAGGACCCGGTGCCGCTCCAGCCCCTCGCTCCGCAGATTTGGTGGGATGGCGAACGGCTCCGACGAAACCACTTTAGCTCGGGTACACGGTTTGGGCACGGCGAAGCGATCCCAACTCCGCGCCCGCCACGGGTTGTGAAAGCCGACGCCGAGGGGGGCGATTTTCATCCCGGTTTTGGAGGCCAGAAAGAGTGCCCCGGTTTGAATCACCCGGCGTGGCCCACGCGGGCCGTCCGGTGTGATGGCCAAATGACGACAACCCGACACATCGCGGATGATCTCGCGAATGGCCTGCACCCCCCCGCGATTCGTCGAACCGTACACGACACTCAGGCCGAGCGTTTTGATTAGCGTCGCCAGAATCTGCCCGTCGGCATGCTTGCTGACGAGTGTGGAGACTTCCGGGCAGGCGAACTTCGTCAGCGGTAACAACAACGTTTCGTGCCAGAGTAAATACAGGCAGCGCGGGGACGATTCGGGTTGTGGCGGCATGATCGGGCCACCAGCACCGAGATGCCGATATTCGAAGCGCAGGCTGCGGATCAAGCCGCGAATCGCATGGGTGCCAACCCAGCCGGCCGCGTGGATCAAACGGGGATTGCGGATCTTCATACCGTCGGCCACTCGCCCGTGAACACTTCCGTCGCCGGGCCGGTCATGTAAACGCAGTTGTCGGCTTCGTCCCAGTCCAGCGTCAAATCACCGCCCGGTAAGTGGGCCAATAATTTGCGCCCCGTACGCCCGGTGAGCACCCCCGCCACGCAGACGGTGCAGGCTCCGGTACCGCATGCCAGGGTGATCCCGCTGCCGCGCTCCCACGTTCGCATCGTCACTTCGCCGGGCGAGTGTACTTTCACAAAATGGGCGTTGATGCGACGCGGGAAGACGGCCGCGTTCTCCACGAGCGGCCCGTGCTCGGCGACAAAGTCACGCGGTTGTTTGCCGAAGTACGAATCGTCCGGGTAGATCACCACGTGCGGGTTGCCCATGGAAACGCACGTGCCGATGAAGCTCATCGCCCCAGCAACGAAGCTCACATTCACTGGCGGATCACCCGACAACGTCGTAGGGATTTTCGCGGCTTCCAAAATCGGTTCGCCCATGTTCACGCGGACACGCTCAGCTTTCCCGGCGACAATCTCCAGTTCGACGGTCAACACGCCACGTCCCGTTTCCAGCGACAATTTCGATTTGGTCGCGATGCCGTGATCGTGCACGTACTTGGCCACGCAGCGCAGGCCGTTGCCGCACATTTCCGATTCCGAACCGTCGGCGTTGAACATGCG
>JANXWE010000004.1 GCA_025351325.1 Fimbriiglobus sp. | reverse complement strand
AACTGGCGTGCCGAGTCCCGCGAGGAGGCTCACCAAAAGAATGCGCACGATCATCGGCAACTCCCGTTCGAAGTGAAATGACTGCAATTTGAGTTTAGCGAATTTCCAATGGCTCCGCCGGAAAGAATTCGCCCGTGCCTCGTGTAAAAATAGCACGGCGCTCTGGCTCACTCCCGTTCCCTTGAACGCGGGGGCGTTCCCGCTAACTTACGCCAGTGTCGCCTCAGGAAACTCGAACCTCGATTGTCCGTCGATTCCCATGGCGCTCACCCTCGAACAGTATGCCCTCGACTACTTGGACACGCGCGGTCTGCCTTGGCCAGCCATGCCCAAAGTCGAGTTGCCGAAAGCGCGGCCGAGCCTCGTGGTTCTCCCCGTGCGGGCCGTGCTGTACACCGTGTATGGAACGTTGCTGGCCATCCCCACGGGGGAGTTGCAGTTCGAAGCCCAACTCGATTTCGTCACCGAAGCGGCGCTCGATAAAACCGTGCTCGAATTCAAAATGTGGCAGGCGATGAGTCGAAAACCGGGCGCGCCGGGTGCCCAACTGCGGGAGCTGTTCAAGAAAACATTCGACTCGCTCCGCCTCAGTGGCAGCGGCGGGGAAAAGCATCCGGAGCTGCTCGCCGAGCGGATTTGGGACGAGATCATCAAGAAGCTGATTGTGCGCGAGTACAAGATCGACGCGGTGCAGTACGGTTCCCCCGCCGAGTTCACCAAGAAGATCGCCTACTTCTACCACGCCAGCATCCAAGGCACCGGCTGCTACCCCGGTACGGCGGACACGTTGAAGCTGATTGCGGATCGCGGCATTCCGCAGGGTCTACTCGGCGATGGCCAATGCTTCACGCCGGTGCAATTGCTGCGTGGCCTGCGCGTCCAAGATGCCGGGTTCGAGTTGAACGTCGCATTGCCCGGCCCCCTGCGCGTGCTGTCGTCGGACTGCAAGGCCCGCAAACCGTCGAACACGATATTTCAAGCAGCGATCACCGCGCTGGCGGCGCGGGGGATTTCCCCATCCGAGACGCTGCACGTCGGCTCGAACTTGCTGCGGGACATTGCCCCGGCTAAAAAACTCGGTATGAAAACGGCCCTGTTCGCCGGGGATAAAGCCTCGCTGGCCGCCACGGGTGACCAGCTCAAAGACCCGGCCCTGCGCCCCGACGTGCTGGTGACGGAATTGATTCAATTGTTGGACGTGATTTCGTGATTCGCCTCTGGGAGTTTGTTCGATGCGCCCGACCGCCGACCTGCCCGATCTCGATCCGCACAGTTTCGACCTCACCAAAATCGTCGCCGACCTCGCCGCGATTCGGAAGATCAACCCGCACCGCTACGAATTGGAGATGCTCACGGCCGTCGTCCACGTCGATCCGTCTCGGCACCTCATCGTCGGCTACAAAGACGTCGCCGAAACCGACTTTTGGGTGCGGGGCCACATGCCCGGTTTCCCGCTGATGCCGGGGGTGCTGATGCTCGAAGCGGCCGCACAGTTGACGGGGTACTACACCGTCTCGGAGGGGATCGTACACGATGTCCTCATGGGCCTCGGCGGGATCGACGGTGCCAAGTTCAAACGGATGGTGCGCCCCGGTGATCGGCTCGTCCTCATGGGCCGGGGGCTGAAAGTGGATCGCCGCCTCACTCGATTTTTCACCCAAGGCTACGTCGGCGCGGAACTCATCTTCGAAGCCACCATCACCGGCGTGCCCTTGAAAAACCGGAGCTAAACGCCGTGCGGAAGACCAAGCGGCTGTCCCGTGAAGAACTGGCGCCATACCAACTCGATGTGCCCGCCGAATGGACAATGGCCGGTCAACCGTTGGCCCCCGTTTCGTGGGCCACGCTGTTCGGCAATGCGCAACCTGTCGAACTCGAAGTCGGCTTCGGCAAAGGGTTGTTCCTGACGAACTCCGGCATCGCCCGCCCCGACACCAACTTCTTCGGCATCGAGATCGTCCGCAAATATCAGCTGTACGCCACCGAGCGGATCGCGCTGCGGCAACTGCCGAACGTGAAGACTTGCTGTGCCGACGCCAAGCGGATTCTGCGGGAAGTCGTCGCCCCTGGCAGCGTCGCCGTCGTCCACGTCTTCTTCCCCGATCCGTGGTGGAAGACCGCCCACAAGAAGCGGTTACTCTTCACGCCGGACTTCGCCGCCTTGGTGCTGCAGGTGTTGAAGCCGGGCGGAATCTTGCATTTCGTCACCGATGTGCAAGGCTACTTCGAGATGGTGACCGAACTCTTGCACCACACACCGGCGTTCCGACCCATCACCGCCCCGGAAGAGAATGCCCCCGTGCACGACATGGATTACTTGACGAATTTCGAACGCAAGTTCCGCCAAGAAGGCCGACCCATCTATCGGAGTCGGTACACCAAGGTGTGATGGTGACGCTGTTAATACTCCTGCACGAGCAAGTCCCCGTCCGCCGTGAACCAACCCTTCCCGTCGATTTGATACAGACCATCGGAAGCGCCCGCCAACGATTGCATCAGGAATTCGCAGACGGCGTCCAGCTTGATTTCGTCGCCGTGATCGAATGGTTTGCGGAGCGTTACCATCTGCTGCGTCTGGATGACTCGCTCCATGAGCGGGGCGGCGTTCGGGCTGTAGGTCATGGTTTCCAACTCGGCGGCGAAGGCGTTCAAATCCGCTCGCAGTTCGTCCGGCTTGGTCAAATACCGTGCCAGCAGCACCGGCGAACCACTCGGGAAATGGAGCTCGCCCGTCGTCCAGCCGAGGTCATCCCCCTTGAAGTGCGGCACGCACGTGTGCCCCGCGGCGGCCAGCCCTTCGGCAATCTGCGCCGGCGTCCAACCCCCATCGCTCCGACCGAAGACACGCTGCCACATCGCTGGTGATCCGGGAATTCTGCCGACCGTGTGTCAGCGACAAGTATGGCTTACGAATCCGGCGGGAGAATGGACTGTCGCGGTCGGTCGACAATGGTCGAGTGCCGAATCGTGCGAGAGTGTTATTCGTGAGGGGAGTCCTCCCGGCTTGGTCATGAGTCGGTCGGTGACGGCGGCGACGATGTGCTGGATCAGGTTGTAGAAGATGACGGGCAGCATCACCTCCGGCAGGTGTCCGAGGGCGGCCCCGGCCAGCACCAACCCGGTTCCATTATTCGTCATCCCGAGACCGAACATCAGCGATGTCCGTTGCCCCTCTTCGACCCGCAGCGTCCGGGCGATCACCCAGCCCGAGGCGAACCCGAGCACGCAAAGCCCGAGAACAATGACCAGCAAGACGGCCAGAAAATCCCAGTCCGGGTTCGCCACCACGCCCGGCAGAGCCACCGCCGCATTCGCGTAGCACAGAACCATCAGGTTGACCGAATTGGTCAGTTTGAGTACCGGCTTCACCCGCATCAAGAGCTGGTCGCCCAGCACGCATCGGGCACTAATCCCGGCCAGGGATGGAAGCATCACGAACGCCAACAGGAAGAAGCTGGTGCCGCCCGTTGCGAGGTTCCGGAGGGCGGCGGCGTATTCGCCGCTCGCGACCCAACCGACTGCTTCCAGCACAGCCGGGGTGCTGAGCGGGCTGAGGCACGTCGAGAGGATGACCAACCCGAGACTCAAGACGAGGTCGCCGTTGGCATTCTGAGACCACGCCGTGGACGACCCGGCCACCGGCATGGAGGCGATCAAGGCCAGGCCGACCAAGATGCACTGCACCTCGGACGGGTTGTGCCAGAATTGGAGGGTCTGCGACAACCCGAGAATAAACACAAGGGGGACAACCAAGTTCGCGAGTAACCCGACCAGGAGGACAAGCGGGTTCCGCGCCAGTCGTCGGAGGCGATCCGGTTGAACACCGAGGCCGGCGTTGAACAGCAACAGCGCGAGCATCATGGACGGCAACGACACGTTTGTCCGCTGGTCAAAAATCTCCACTTCGCCGAAGTTCACGTGGCGGATCCACAACCCGGCGGACGGAGCCACCGCGGCGATGGCGTACGCGGCAATCAGCAGCCAAAGGAAATAGTGGTGCGCGAGTTCCGCGACGCGGCCCACGATCCCGTTGCGAGCTTCCATGCGAATCCCTCACTGATGTCGGCGGGCGCTGAAAACGTGCCTGTCCGTCGTCGAGGGAAGTCTACCCGAACATGCTGAAGGAGCGGTGAGGCGGAAGTAAAATCGCCTTTATCGAAGTGGCAGTCCCGTCAACCAAAAGACTTCTGTTCTCAAAATCACGATACTCGGCGTGGGGCTGGAGAACTCTGAATGCTTGGAGCGGCAAGTCTTGAGAACTCCGCTCCTCACTCCTCCTCAGACCGATGGTCAGTTTCACCCACGGACTCGTCGCTGGCGACCAACCGTTCGACTTCCTGCCAGTCGACAATCGCACAGGTCAGCGGCCAGCCGATGATTTGTTGACGGAACCAACCGACGTCCCGAAGTAGTGCGCCCGCAACGAACGCCCCGATAAGAGCCGCAGGAATAGGTCGGTCGATGAGATACAAAAGGCCGGTTACAACGCAAGCTGTGGCGAGCAAGATGGCATACCGCCCTCAGTTAGCCGCAAACAAAGCCCAAACCGTCAACGGTCGGTCGCGAAAGTCCAGGGAAAGTTGCAATCTGGTTCGCTGCGCCGGGGACAATTTTTGCACCGCACCCTCCAAGTAGAACGCCCCGGCTCATTGGCCGGGGCTGGTCAGAGCGCAATTTGTTCACAAGCCACGGTGGAATGGGTCGAGATTGCAGGAAATCACCCGCACCATTCCGTGATGAGCCGCACTCGGGATCCATATCGCCCCGAACATCATATCTGATACATGATCTCGGCTTGCATTTCGGTGCGGGTCTTCACACCTTTCACCTTATGCTGCGGGTTGTCGAGTACCACCACGGAAAAGGGGGCCACCGACTTGGTGAGCCAGACGTTGGAACCGATCACCGAGCCTTCGCCGATGACGGTCATCCCGCCGAGGATCGTGGCGTTCGCGTAGACGATCACGTTGTCGTTCAGGGTCGGGTGCCGTTTGTAGGCCCCGTGGACGATCTCGCCGGTTTCGTCGCGGTCGAACGAGAGTGCCCCGAGAGTCACACCCTGGTAGAGTTTCACGTTCTCGCCGATGTCGGTCGTTTCGCCGATGACGACACCGGTGCCGTGGTCGATGAAGAAGCCCGGTTTGATGTTGGCGCCAGGGTGGATGTCGATGCCCGTCTTCGAGTGGGCGAATTCCGTCATCATCCGCGGAATGTATTTCACCTTCAGCCGGTACAACTCGTGGGCGATGCGGTAGACGGTGATCGCTTCCAAGCCCGGGTACGAGAAGATGATTTCGTGGTGCCCACTGGCGGCCGGGTCGCCCCGGTACGCCGATTCGACGTCGCGTTCCAGAATCGAGCGGATGTGCGGCAGCCGGCGGAGGAAATCGAGCACGGTGCGGCGGGCTTCGCGGTCGCAATGGAAGTCGGCATCGTCCTCGCAGCGTTCGTGCTGGTGCGCCCGCTTCACCTGTTCGATCAACTGGTCGTAGACGTTCTCCATCAGTCCGCCGACGTAGTAACCGATGTTGCCCGGATTCAAGTTTTGTCGCTTGCCGTAGCCGGGGTAAACCAGTTCGTACAGGTCGCCGAGAATCGCGGCCACCGCCTCTCGGTTGGGCAGCGGTTGATGGCTGAGGTGGTGCAGCATCCCGCATTCGGAATACGACGCCACCAGCAGGTCGGTCGCCCGTTGCAGCTCGTGCTGCTCCACGTCGGTTTCGGCAGACATCGGTGAACTCCGCGCCATTGGATTGCAAGTCAATCGTAGACCGGCTGGTTGCCGAAGACAACGGCAGTAGAATGCGCGGTGATCTGCTCACGAGCCTCTGGAAGACCGGCAAGACACCTATTCCCATCAAAAGCAGTCGGCCCCCAGCAACTCCGATGATTGCCGAATCCAACTGGCCACAAGCCCTTCGTCGAGTGGGTCGCCCTCGTAGATGTGGAGGTAACGCACGTCCTTTTGTTTGGACTCGCCGGGTGGCACGGGGTGCAGCGATGCACCGCGGAAGAACGCCACTTTGACGTATTTCGTGGTGCAATGGATGCCGAGGAACCAGCCCTGGCCTTCGATGCCATAATGCGGCGAGTTCCACCGTACTGCTTTACGCACATTTGGGGCGGTTCGCATGATGAGCGCATCCAAGCGTCGCCCAACTTCGCACTTCCAACCCGGCATCGCCGTGAGGTAAGCCTGCACCGGGGCATCGCCGTCGGCCTTCGCGATCTGAGGGTTGCCACCGGAAAGGAGTTTCACTGGCTTGGCCATCCAAAGCACCTCTCAATTTTGGCAGAACGGCGCGCCGACTGGCGTGACCCGTCGGCTTCTTATTGCTCAAAAGACTCCGACCCCTCACGGGGCCGGCTCGCCACAATCTGTTTGACGTGATCAGGCGATTGGCACCCGAACGAAGTCAAGTTCCTGGGACAGCGGCGTCGGGAGCTATCGCACACAAATGTCGTAAAGGCGTAGTGCTAGTCCCTGTGGGACGCGCACGAGGCGGAATGTGGTCGTCAGGTCGCTGTTGAACCCGTCGATGTAGAGGTCGTAACAAACTTCGTGCAACTCCTCACCATCGTTCGGCTCGGGCGTCCGCTCCAAATCTTTCCTCTGATTATCGACGCACAAGCTACCGCCGATGACACGCCTGTGAGCGTCACACGATGGTCGTCCCGGTCGCTATGGTACTTGACGCAGCGCCTCAGTAGTTCAGGTGTCCACACTCCGCCGGGAGGCGAGTCGATCTCTACGGCTGAGGTGTGGTAGTCCCCCCGCTCAAGCAGTCGCAGCCAGTCCTCCACGGCTGCGATGACATCTGAATCCGTTGCTGATTCAAGTAATATCACCACACGCACTTCTCCGCCGCCGGAAAATAGAGTTGATCAGCAGCAAATTCACGGGGAGAGATTCAAGTTCGTTATTCTACCTTCCATTCTTACATGAAGAATGTCAACAAAATTAACGCCGTTCATTCAAAATGGCCTTTAGCAACAACATCACGGCCGTCACTCTGTCCGTTGCACTTGTTTCCATTGGTTCCACAGCGGGGAGGGGGGTGCTCTCCGTGGAAACAAGTGTCGCTGTCAGAATAGTACGAAGGTTGGGGCCAACGGGATGCGAGTTCCTTGCACGGAACCTCGACTTAGGCTACACTGCTCTTCCTGCCAGTACCCCCTTCTCGGAATCCGCTATGCATCGACTCTGCCGTGGGCCTAACCGCCGCGAGATACTCCGGGCGGGTAGCTTGGCTCCTTTGGGTCTCGGCTTGACTTCGCTCCTGGCGCTCGCGGAATCCCCAGCGGCGAAGATCGCCAAAGCGAAGTCGGTGATTTTGCTGTACATGTGGGGTGGGCCGAGTCACATCGATACGTGGGATCCGAAGCCCGATGTCCCTGTCGAAATTCGAGGTGCCTTTCGACCCATCGCCACGACGGTTCCCGGATTGATGATCGGGGAGCATTTCCCCGAGTTGGCCAAGCGCGCGAAGAACTACTGCGTCGTCCGGTCGATGTCGCACACCGATCCGGCGCACCTGTCGCCGACGCACCATTTGATGACCGGCCGGCTCGCCGCGAAAATCAATTCGGACGCCGACGGCCCGAGCCGTTCGGATGCCCCGTGCTTGGGTGCCATGGTGCAGAAGCATTTCCCCGTCGGGGCGTTGCCGAACGCCGTGACGCTGCCTTGGGCGGTGTCGCATCCGGCCGCTCCGGGTGGGACGGCACCGGGTCAAAACGGGGGCTGGCTCGGCACGAGCTACGATCCGTTCTTGATCACCGGGAACCCGAATGCACCGCAGTTCGCCGTCGCCGGTTTGGCCGCGATGTCCGACGTTCCGACCGACCGGTTGCAATCGCGGGCCGACCTCTGCCGCAGACTGGATCGCTCCGGGTGCGCGGGCGACTCGAATTCCGGTCTGCGTCAAAAGGCGCTTGATCTGTTGATGGCCCCGGCGGTGGCGAAGGCCTTCGATCTCAATCTGGAATCGCCGAAATTACGGGATGCTTACGGCCGGCACTCGCACGGTCAGAGTTGTCTGCTGGCGCGGCGGCTGATCGAAGCGGGGACGAAATTCGTCACGGTGAACTGGCCCGACGACGGCCAAGCGTTTTGGGACACCCACGGCAACAACTTCCCAAGTTTGAAAGATCGACTGATGCCACCCGCGGACCGAGCCTTTTCGGCGCTGATCGACGACTTGAGCGACCGCGGCTTACTCGCCGAAACGCTCGTTGTCTGGGTCGGGGAGTTTGGCAGGACGCCACGGGTGATCAACGGCGGACGGGAACATTGGCCGAAGTGTTATTCGGCGGTGCTGGCCGGGGCCGGCATCCGTGGTGGGAGCATTTACGGGGCCAGCGACAAAACCGCCTCGGCACCGACCGAGAACCGCGTTTCCCCCGCCGACCTCACCGCCACGATGTACCACGCTCTGGGCATCGACCCACAGCAACTGGTGACGGATCGTTTGGGACGGGAACTGACCCTCACCGAAGGAACCCCCGTGCGGGGGTTATTCGGGTGAGGGCATCAAACAAACTCCCACAGCTTGCACGGGAGACTGCCGTTGTAGAAGTGCGTGGTGCGCACCACCTTCAGTTTCAATTGTTTGGCGAGTTTGTCGCTGGCGGTGAAGAGGGCCAACCGCCAGCCGGGCCAGTTCTCGGCGAAGGCGGCGCCCATCTTGCGGTGCAGCGGAATCCACTCGTCCTCGTCGCCGAGGCGTTCCCCGTACGGCGGATTGCAAATCACAATGCCGGGCGGTTCCCCCGGTAGCGGCTTGGCATCCGCGAGTTCCAACTTCTTCACGGTCACCAGATGGCCGATGCCCGCCCCCTTGGCGTTGTGTTGGGCCAACTCCACGGCGTCGGCACGCACGTCCGAGCCGCGTGGCGGGAAGGCCAGCGTAGTCGCCACTTCCTCGCGGGCCGTATCGCGGATGTCGCCCCATAAACTTTTATCGAAGTCGAGGCCACCGAAGAAGCTGAACCATTTGCGGGTGAGGCCGGGCGGGCGGCGCATGGCGATCCACGCTCCTTCGACCAGGAACGTCCCCGAGCCGCACATCCAATCGACGAGTGGGAAGGTGCCGTCGTAGCCGAGGTGCAGCAGCAACCCGGCGGCGAGCGATTCATTTAGCGGCGCCCGCGTTTGGATCGGCCGGTAGCCGCGCTTGTGCAGGCTGTCCCACGAGCTGTCGAGGCTGAGGATGGCGCGGTTCTTCGAGACGTGCAAATTCAGCCCGAGCATCGGCCGCTCGGTATCCACGCTGGGCCGCACGCCGGTGGTCTCGCGGAACTGATCGCAGATGGCGTCCTTCACCCGGCGACTGGCATACTGGGAGTGGGTGATGTTGGAATCGCGGACGTTGCAATCGACGGCGAGCGTGTGGTTCGGCGTGAGGTAGTCGGCCCAGTTGATGGTGCGGACGGCGTCGTACAGTTCGTCGGTGCTGAAGACCGGGCCATCGAACACCGGCCGCAACACGCGCACGGCCGTCCGGAGCCAGAGGTTCGCCTTGTACAGTTCGACGATCCCACCGGAGAAGAAGACGCCGCCGCGGCCGGTTTCAATTTGCGAGGCCCCGATGCCTTCGAGTTCTCGGAAAAGCACCGTTTCCAGACCGCGAGCACAAGTAGCGAAAAACTTCGTCATGGAGTCATGATAGTGACCACCCGAAACGAAAACAGAAACCAGGCGAGCCGGCCGCGTTAGCGGTCGGAGCAGACGGTCGCCCACCTGCAATTCAATTCCCCGCTTCCAACTCGCCGACAACCAGCGAGTGAACATCAAGTCGAGGGACGACCACGCGGATGCCGGCGGCGGTCTTCTCCATCGCCAGTTCTTTTCCGCCCGGCTCAAGGTGGATCTTTCGGAACTTGTAGCAGGGGGCGAACCTGATAACGATGTCGTGGATTGGCAGCACCTCCTCGCGCAGCGGCACATCGTCGATGGGGTGGGCATGGTGGGCCGTCGTGTTGGAATCGTTGAACAGGTGGACGATGAGACGCTCCCCGGCTTTCGATTGTCGCATCAGCGTGGCGTGGACACACATTGGGGCCTCGACGGCGAACGGCGCGGCATTGTCCCCGGCCGCCCATTGGATCGCGTGCTTCAGCACCAACCGATGGTACGGGTACGGGTAGAGGTAATAGGCCGCATCGAAGCCCGCTGCGGCATAAACGACTCGCCCTTTGCCGAACGTGTTCGTCACCACGGCCGGATAATCGATCGGCACCGCGATGTCCTTCGCCCGCATCGTGCCGACGATCTTCGCGTCGGCCCCCGTCACCGCAACCCGCACCGCCGGGCCTTTGAACGTGACCTGCTCGGCGCCGACGTATCGCTTCATCTTGCCTTGGTTCAGGAACGACGCCGTGTCCTGTTTGAAATCGAAAACGCTCTTGCGTTTCTCCCAGTAGTCCGGGCCGATGGCCTTGGCGAAGTTCACGTCGATCTCGCCCTTCACGGCGGGTACGGAATCGGCCAGTCCGCGGTACTCGACGCCGAAAAGATCGCCGAGCGCGAAACCTGTTCGGGGCGAACCGTATTCGTCGAACAATCCTGTATCCAGTGACGCCACCAACCCGCCACCGTCCTTCACGAATTTGCGAATCGCTTCGGCTTGCGCGTCGTCGAGGCACGCGGTGTTCGGCAGGATTAGCACCTTATACTCGGCGAGGTCAGCCGTCGTCAGGTTCCAATCGTTGATGACCGCGACCGGCAGATGCTCCTCGACCGTAGCGCGGAAGGTACCGAACACGGCCGCGAGATAGCGCTCCTCGACCTTGCCCGCCGAGCGGCCATAGAAGTTGCGGGTGTTGTCGCTCATCACGAGCGCTGCCCACGGTTCCGGGGTCTTGTGCGTCAGCCATGGCTTCCGCGCTTGCACCGCGTCCATTGTCTTGTAGAGGTCATCTTGGAGATGCTTCGGTTGAGCCACTGCGATGCTCGGCATCGCCCCGTGCGTCAGCGCCAGCATCATCCGGTGTTCGATTTCGCGCGCCGGGAAGCTGTCCTTGCCGTAGGGGTTGCCGTGGCTGAGGATGTACGGCTCGCTGAAGGCGACGCGGTGATTCGTCGTCGCCCAGATGTAGGCGTTAGCGAACGCCGGCACGATGGTGGTGCCACGGTTCGTTTCGTCGAGCCAGAACTCTTGATCCGGAGCATCGAACAAGAGGTTCATCCGCGCCGGCATGTTCCTGGGGATATCGAGGAAGTGGCCGAAGCGACCGGCATTCGTCGACCACGTCACCAGCGCGACTTCCGGATTGATCCCTTTCAACCGCGTTTGCAACCGCCGTACCACATCTTCCATACGCCGGTCGGCCCAGTGCTGGTACTTGCGGTAAGCCACATCGTTCATGTCGAGCTTGGGGATCTCGTTGCCGGTCTCCTTCTTGAAGTTCTTCCGGCAATGCTCGCAATAACAAGAACCGCCGTAGTGCAGGCCATCGAAGCTGAACGCCGAGACGGCCGGGTGCTTCTCCAGAATCTCGGCCATGATCTCAACGAAGAAATCACCGTACGGCCCCAGCAGGCAAAGCATCCCGCCGTGCGGGTACTTCTTCATATCGGTGGTCGGGATGGTCGTCGTGTCGGTCGGGATGCGCCGCCAGCTCGGGTGCGTTTCGTAGACTTCGCCTTGCAAACAGGGCGGGTACACACCGAGGATGCGGACGCCGAGCTTCTGGTATTCGGCGATCTCCTTCGGGATTCGATCCAGCGGCACGTAGGGGCTACGCCGCTTGAGAAGTTGACTGTCGTAATAAGCGTAAAAAGGATCGACAAAGTTCATCTCGCTGAGGGTCACCCCGTGCGCCGCTGCGGCCGCGCGGGCTTTCCCGTCCATCACCGACAGCGTGTAGCCGCTGCCGATCGTCTCGTGGATCCAAGCCGGCGGTTGGATCGGGCGGAATGGAACTTTATCGAATGGTTGGGCGAGTACCGCCTCGGCCCAGATGGACGGTTTTTTCTCCGCAGCCGCTGCATCGGAAATGCAAAATGCAAGAAAGGTGAGGGCGAAAACAGTTCGCATGACTAACTCTTTGATTTCGGAATTGAACCGCCAACGTACCGCAAAAATGCACGGGATGCCATCCGCTTCATAGTTTGTCGTTATGCGAATTGATCGTCACAGCAAGCCGGCCGCGTTAGCGGTCGGAGTCCTGGAATCACTTGGCACGCCGGGCGAGAACTTCCTTCGCGGCGATTGTCGGCACGGCATGGGGGTGGCCGTCGGCCATCCGGCGAACCATGGCGAAGGCGTCGTCGGTGCCGATCGCTTCGAGCACCCAAACAGCCGCTTCTTCACGGTGCCATTGGTCAGACGAGAGAAAACCCGCATCGCTAAATATTCTAGTTGAACCGCCTCTTTGTCGGACTGATTCCGGCACGGACTCCGCCGGGATGTCTTTGCGGACGGTACTTTCTATCCAGAAACTGCGGTTGTCGGCCTCTCGACGAGCCAATCTGAAGTCCATGTATTTCACTTCGCCGGGTTCGAACCCGAAGACCCTGGCCAGCCGTCGTTGTTGATCCCGCGTCTGGGCCAGTTCCCAAATTTTATCAACCGGGAGGCAATACCGGGGATCGGATTGGCTCAGCAGATGGCAGGCCTTATCCCAGACTTCCTCGGACGGGTGGGGCAACAAGGTCAACAGCAGTGCACACTGCAAGGGGTCGGAACGAATCGGTTTCAGGCGCGGTCGGAGGAAGGCGAGCGTCCGATTGGGATTCAGCAGCATTTTCTGCGTGAGTGTATCCGGGAGATACGAATACTTACAATCCTCCCACAAATTTGGCAAAGGATCGCGCGAAAGCGGTCTCTCGAAATTGGGCAGTGCGATCTTGAACCGGGACTCGATTGCGGCGGACGCCAGCTTCGTCGCTTCGGAACCCGGATGCCCCTTGGCAAGTCGGTCGATCAGAGCATCCGCCTCGGCACTCCGCGTGTTCGCCAAGTAGCGAACCACCGAGACCTCGGCCAAGTATCCGCCCGGATCGGGCACCGCGAGCATCAGATCATCCAGATCGATGGTATGTCCGACCCCCAACCCGAACCGGAGTATCAGTTCCTTCGGGACGGTCGGACTCAAAGTCAGCGACAACCGATGGGTCGGCGGCTCATTGGGTCGGATTGCATTTTGGACGAGCGTCGCGTCGTAAAAGTGTGGAAATTCGATTTGGAGAAAAACTATCGACGCGAGCCGCTGCCGCTGCAAGCCCGATTTTGTGTAGTCCCACGCGTCGAGGAAATTCACCGCCAGGCGGATATCTCGGCGATACAGCCGCAACTGGGCCGCTTTCCAAACTTTGTCATCGTCGCTCCCGAGATCGTCGATCAGTTGCCTGGCCTCTTTTATGCTTAGCGTGATCGGAGCGATCTTCCGATTCAGGAAAGCGTACCCCACTTTCGGATCCGTGTGAATCCGGCATCAGAATTTCACCGCGTGGGGCCGGTAAAAGCCCATGTTGCTCCAAAGCCCCTCGAACTCGGCTTCCTGCGCCGCTGACAGCTGCACCGCCGGTACCGGCGCCGCTTGCAAAGGAACCGACGCTCCTAAAGCGAGCAAGATCGCAAGCAACCATCTGCCGGGGAGCATGGTTCGTCCTCGTTTGAGTTCGCTACGACTCATAGAACACTCACCACTCACGCTTTGTTCGCAAAAATCAACAAGGCGAAGATGCCGGCGCCGACGGAGATCAATCCGAGCTTGATCGACTTCTCCACAATCCAAACTGACAACCCCTCGCTGAGGGGCCGGCCCAACATTTTGGAGTGGAGAGCGGAACAGACCGCCATGTGGACGGGCAGACCCAAAAAGAACGCGACGAAGCCCGCTTCCCAGAGGGGGTAACCCCCAAGTACGTAGGCTTCGCGGATGAGGCTGCCGAGCGCCCCTTCCGCGACGGTCACGGCGAAGATCACCACGATAACAATGCTCGCGGAGCGCAACAAGCTGGGCCGCGGGACTTTCGCCAACTTACACGAAAAGCGGAAGAGCATGATCTCGAACAAGAGGTACGAGATCAGCACGAACGCCGCGCAGGCGAGGAACAACAGGAGGGGCGCACCTTTCATGAGTTACACCACATCTTCCGGTACGGGGAACTGCTCGCAGAGTTCGTGGACGCTACCACGCACGCGCGAGATCAAATCGTCGTCGGTCGGCTTGGTCAGCACGTCGGTGATCCAGCGGGCGACCTGCTTCATTTCCGATTGTTTCATCCCGCGCGTCGTCAACGCCGGGGTGCCAATGCGCACGCCCGATGGATCCATCGGCTTGCGGGGATCGTACGGGATCATGTTCTTGTTCACGGTGATGCCGGCCGCGTCGAGTGCTTGCTCGGCCTGCTTCCCACCGATGCCACACTTGGTGAAGACATCCACGAGCATGAGGTGGTTGTCGGTGCCGCCGGACACGATCGGGAAACCGATCCGCATCAGCTCCTCGGCGAGCGTCTGGGCATTCGCAATCACCTGTGTTTGGTAGGTAACGAACTCGGGTCGGAGCGCTTCGGCGAAGGCGACGGCTTTGCCCGCGATGACGTGCATCAACGGCCCGCCTTGAATTCCTGGGAAGACTGCCGAATCGATGGCCTTGGCGTACTGCTCCTTGCAGATGATGATGCCCCCGCGCGGGCCGCGCAGAGTTTTGTGCGTGGTGGTCGTCACGAATTCGGCGTGCGGCACCGGGTCGGGGTGAACTTTGGCTGCGACTAAGCCAGCGATGTGGGCCATGTCGACCATGAGCACCGCACCGACTTCCTTGGCGATCTCGGCGAACTTGGGGAAGTCCAAGATCCTCGGATACGCACTGGCCCCGGCGATGATGAGCTTCGGCTTATGCTCGCGTGCTTGCGCGGCCACCTGATCGAAATCGATGCGGTTGGCACCCTGGGTCACGCCGTAGCTTGCGACCTTGAAATACTTGCCGCTGAAGTTCAGTTTCATGCCGTGGGTCAGGTGCCCGCCGTGCGCCAGATCGAGGCCCAAGATGGTGTCGCCCGGTTGCAGCATGGCCAGGAACACGGCCATGTTGGCCTGCGCCCCAGAGTGCGGCTGGACGTTGGTGTGTTCGCCGCCGAAGAGTTGTTTCGCCCGGGTCAGGGCCAATCGCTCCGCGATGTCGACGTATTCGCAACCGCCGTAGTACCGTTTGCCCGGGTAACCTTCAGCGTACTTATTCGTGAGTACCGATCCCTGCGCCGCCATCACGGCCCGGCTGGTGTAATTCTCGGAGGCGATCATTTCGAGACCGTACCGCTGCCGGTTGCGTTCGGCCTGGATGGCGTGGTTCAATTCGGGGTCGGCCTGCTGCAGAATATCCATGCCACCGTGGCTCCGGTCGAGGAGAGAGCATTGCGTTGCGTTTGTTTTATCGAACCGGCCGGCGTGCGTCGGTCATGCAGTGCATTGTAGGACTGGGGTGGTGCCCTGTTGCTCAGTGAATATGAAATCGACGGGCGCCTCTGCGCCCGTCGAGTCGCCAAGAAGAGTACCACTTACCCGACTTCGATGGGGAATGCTTCCTGCGAGAAAGTGCGTTCGTGTGGAACCGGTGCAACATGAGCTGGCCTCCAGAGTCCGTGGGTACTGGACAGACTATCGCCGTCAATCCCCGCGCGAGGCGGCGACGACGCGTTGGCCGGACAGTAACCGCGTGCCGAGGTTCAGCACCAGCACCAGCATGAGCAGGACGAACGCCCCGGCCCAGGCGAGGTCGGTGTCGGCCGGTTTGGGCGGATTTTGCACGTAGGTGTAGATGAAGTACGGCAGCGCCGGCGTCGGTTCCGACGGCGACTCCGCGAAGAAATTGCTGGTGCCAGCGGTGTACAGCAGCGGGGCCGTTTCCCCGGCCACCCGGCCGACGGCCAACAGAATTCCGGTGATAATTGCTGGCAGTGCGGCCGGGAGGATCACGCGGAAGACGGTCTGCCGGCGGCTCGCCCCGAGGGCGTAACTCGCTTCGCGCATCCCGTTGGGGACGAGGCGGATCGCTTCCTCGGCGGCCCGCACGATCACCGGCAGCATCATCACGGCGAGGGCGAATGCGCCGGCCCAGGCGGATGGCCCCCACGATTTGTCGGTCGGTGCCAGCCAGAATGGCCGCACCAGTAACGCGTATCCAAATACCCCGATGACGATCGACGGAACGCCCCCGAGCAACTCGGCGACGAAGCGAATCGGTTTCGTGAGCCAGTGGCTGCGGAACTCGGCGAGGAAGATCGCGGCCAGCATACCGACCGGGATCGCAAACGCCGACGCCAAGCCGACGAGGGTCATGCTGCCGAGCACGGCGTTGGCCATACCCGCTCCGGCTGGGTCGCCGGTGCGGTTGGTGAAGAAGCTCCACTTCAACCGGCCCGCACCCATGTACGTGATGTAGCCGAGGATCAGGAAGAGCGGAATCACCGTGAGGAACTGAGCCGCGCCGAGTACCCCGGTCATCACGCGGTTTTGGAGTGCGGCCCGCCGGCGGATGCGTACCAGTTTGTCCGCAGATGGTGGCGGAACTTCAACCAACTCTCCGGTCAAATGGATCGGCCGGCGTCCCGCCTTGACACGCGGTTTGCTGGCATAGGCGATGATGCCCCGGGCGAGGAGGTTCATGATCAAGGTCACGCCCAACAGCAGCAAGCCGAGCGTGACGAGGGCGGAATAGTTTTGCACATCGGCGGTCGTCGTCTCCTTGACCGAACCGGCAATTTTACTCGGGATCGTGTCGCCGGTGCCCGCGACGAATTGCGAGAACGACTCCGGCAAGTACTGCCCGTTGCCGACGACCATGGTCACGGCCATGGTCTCGCCGACGGCCCGGCCGAGTGCGAGGAAACAGGCCGCGATGATGCCGGGGCGGGCGTAGGGAAGCACCACCCGCCAAATCGTTTGCCAGCGAGTCGCCCCGACCGACAACGCCGCTTCGCGCTGGCTGCGGGGCACCGCTTGGCAGACGTCGAAACTCACCGCGGTGATGTACGGCAGAATCATGATGGCCAGCACGATGCCCGCCGCGAGGATGCCCTGGCCCGACGAACTGTTTTCCAACCCGAGTGCGTTATAGACAGGGAGCAGGCCGAACTTCGCCAAGAATGTTTTGGCCCAGAAGCCGTAGACGATGCTGGGGATGGCCGCGAGCAGTTCGAGCAGGAACCCGCAGATGCGGCGCAGCCACGCGGGGGCGATCTCGGACAGGAACGCCGCGGAACCGATGCCGAGCGGCACGGCGATGAGCATCGCAATCAACGACGTGACGACAGTGCCGAAGACGACCACCAAGGCCCCGTACTGATTCTTATCCGGATCCCAGCGGTCGCCGGTCAGCAGTTGGGAGAGGTTGTCCCCCATCAAAAACGGCCACGATTGGCGGACGAGCACGTACAGGATGGTCGCGGCAATCAGCAGTACAAACACGCCGGACGATTGACACACCCAACGAAACACCAAATCGCCCCAGTTGGAGCGAGGGGCGTCAGACTTGGGTACCGTCGAGGCCATAAATCACTCTGCCACGATTTTCTCGATCCGGGCCACGCATTTCTTACGTAATTCTTCCGGCAATGGGGCGTAGTCTTTTTCGACGGCGAACTTCTGGCCGTCGGTCACCGCCCACTTCAAAAACTCGGCGACGAGCTTTCCGCCCTTGTCCGCAGGCGGTTTCGTGAAGACCACCGCATAGCTGACGCCGACAATTGGGTAGGCTTTCTCGCCGTCGGTGTCCGTCAACGAGAACGTCAACTCATGCAAGGTGTACGGTTCGGCGGTCTGCTTGTCATTGGCGGCGGCTTCGGCCGCAGCGGTCACGCCTGCGGCTTCCGGTGCCACGAACATCCCTATGCGATTCTTCAGACTCGTCAACCCGAGGGCGCTGCTCTTGGCGAAGCTCAGTTCCACGTAGCCGATACACCCCGGGTTCGCCTTCACATGGCTGGCGATACCACCGCTGCCGGCTTGGGCCACGCCCCCTTTGGGCCACGTGGGCTGCGTGCTGACTCCGACGGTGGTTTTGAACTCCGGACTGACCTTCGAAAGGTATTCCGTGAAGATGTTGGTCGTGCCGCTCTTGTCGGAACGGGTGACCGTTACGATGGCCAGATCAGGCAGCACCGTGCCGGGGTTCAACGCAGCGATCGCCGGATCGTTCCACTTGGTGATCTTCCGCAAATAGATGCTGGCGACGATGTCGCCCG
>JANXWE010000045.1 GCA_025351325.1 Fimbriiglobus sp. | reverse complement strand
CCTGCTCATCCTCCGCAATTTGATGCGCAATCTGGATCCGAAGATCGCCCGGGATTGCACCGTCGCGTTCTTCAAAATCAACATGACCAACGTCCGCCACCGCATGAAATCTCGGCGGAAAAACAGTCAACCAGATGACTTCCCGAGCGATGAGGTGCTCAGCTATGACGAACTCGGAACATCCACATCGCCCTCGGAGAAGTCCTCGAACGCAGCCGTCCGAAGGTCGACGACGGAGATGATTCGGCAGGCCCGAATCGACCCGTCGACGTTCCTCCGGTACCTTCTGATGGCGCCGGGGGTGCGTGACCCGATGGCCCCGGTTCACACGGATCTGCAGAACCATTTGAGCAGCCATCGCCATGCTCTGGTGGAGCTGCCGAGGGATCAAAAAGTCTTACTGCACCTGCGCCCCTCCGAACCATGGCTGGCGCAAGTCTTCGCAGTCGAGCAGAAGCTGCGGATCAGTTCGACCCCAAAATCACGACGGCCCGATACTCCAGGACGCAGCATCTCGATTTGGGCTCACCGGTGAAAATGGAAACAACTTCGGGCGTAGTCAACGGACGGTGGCAACAGATACCGAACGAAGGAATGTACCAATCGGTACCGTTCAAGAACGAATCAGCAGCAGAGATGACGAAACGCAACGAGTGCCCCCGCCAGGATTTGAACCTGGGACCCCCGGTTTAGGAAACCGATGCTCTATCCCCTGAGCTACGAGGGCGACGACTCTAACTGATTATCCTCACCGTGCCGAAGAATTACAAGGTGATCCGTGCTCGGAGTATCAGTTCCGCCAATTCAAAGTCCCACGGTGTGGTGATTTTGAAGTTCGTCGGCGTACTCGGCACCATCACAACCGCGTGACCTTGGGCTTCAATCAGTTGGGCGTCGTCGGTGATCGGCCCGTCGAAAACGTGTCGCCAGGCGTAAGCCTCCACCAGCCAATCGCGGCGGAAGACTTGTGGCGTCTGGGCAGCCCACAAGTCCGCTCGGGGTACCGTTTCGACGATGCGGTTCCACGCACTCTCGACCCGCTTGATGGTGTCGACGACCGGCGCGCCGAGCATCGCGGCCCCGTTTTGAACAGCCATTGCGAAAACGTCGTCGATTCCGCGCTGGGTGAGCAACGGTCTCACGGCATCGTGGACAGCGACGAAATCGACGGTGTCGGGAATAGTCGCCAGTGCATTCGCCACCGATTCGAACCGTTCCGCCCCGCCGCTGACGACCTCCACAGCGAGGGTTTTGCAAATGGCACCGAAACGAGCCTCAAACCGTTCGCGGTCGACCGGTGAGACGACGATGCTGACCTTGGCGACGTCTGGTCGGTGGCAGAATAGCTCGACAGACCGTTGCCAGATAGGCGTGCCGTTCAACTGGAGAAAGGGTTTCTTTTCGGTGCCGCCGTAACGGCTAGATTGCCCGGCGGCAGGGAGGATCACGGCGAAAGAAGGCATGGTCCGTCTCCGGTTCCAACACGGGGGGCTGTTCTAGCGAGTGCCGCCAAGTGGCCAGGAGTTCTTGCCAGCGATTCCAGACGATTTCTTGTTCGGCCAGCAATTGTTCGACGTCATCGGCGGAGCGATCGGCCCCGGCCAATTGCCGATCCCAAGCGTCATCGACGGTATCTAATGGAACGTGGAGTCGCAGCGCTTCGACTGGCCCACCACCTTCTATGTACGCCGTTCGGAAGGAGGCTTCATAGTCATCCAGGGCTTTCAGACAGTCACCGACGGCGATTTCGATGGCCCCGAGGGACGTTTCCCAAGACCGTGCAGTTTGCATAACTCCCCCACAGCTCAGCTCGACCGGAAGCTGCGGGCTATAGCGAATGCACCCACTCGGAAACAAGCGGACTTTTCAGAGAAGTGAGCCGATTCCTCCTTGCAGGATTTGAGACTGGCGGGTATCCGCTCGGTTCAGCTTGGGGGAAGCTCGCTCGCCGTTCCGATTTCACTGCGTTGCCCCACGCGCCGTTTGGAGGACACCGCGATGTACGTGGCCTGCTCGACACTCTGTTTCAGCCGGATGAATTTACCCGATGCGTTGCGGGTGATCCGGGAAATGCAATTCGCCAAAGCCGACTTGGCCATTCACGAATCGGGGTCGCACCTACGCCCGTCCGCAGTACTCGCCGACGTCGCCAAGGCCGCAGCGCAGCTGAAAACGGCCAACGTGGCGTTTGCGGCATTCCACTTGCAATTCGCCGAGTTCGACAGCGAGGCCACTCGGCACCAACTGCGTGCCGTCTGCCGATTGGCCCGCACGATGGCCGTACCACTGGTGACGGTGACGGCAGCCCCACTCGGGTGCGAGGCGGAGACGGAAGTCACCCGGCTGAAAGTTTGGGCAAAGTTGGCGGAAATCGAAGGGGTCATTCTGACCGTGGAGACCCGCATCGGGACGGTGACCGAGGATGTGTCTTATGCAGCCGACCTGTGCCGGCGTGTCCCCGGTTTGGGCCTGACCCTGGATCCGAGTGACTTCGCCACCCGGAACCTCAAAGAAGACGGCTGCGACCCGCTCTACCCGTTCGTGAAGCACGTGCGGCTGCGCGATTCCGGGAACAAACCGGAGCAATTCCAGCTCCGGATCGGCCAGGGGATGATCGAATACGGCCGGATTATTAGCCAACTCGACCGCTGCCGCTACGACCGGGCTTTGTCGGTCGATATTCGGGATCTGCCGGACAATCCGTTCCCCGTGGAGCCGGAAATCCGGAAACTGAAGCATTTGCTCGAATCGCAGGTGTGAAACTGGCCTTAAACCTCACTTTCTTCAGGAGAGTGAGGTCTCGTGTCACCACGTTTCCGTTAGATTCTTTCACTTCGCTCGTCACAACTTTGAGCAATGTTCCACCCCGCGACCGACAATTCTTTTCTCCGTTTTCGGTTGAAGACTTGCACCGAACCGGTGCTATGCTCAAATAAGAAGATGTCGCAAAGTTTTAATTTTTGGTTTCTTCCCTCCCTGCGTAGCATTCCAGTATTCCACCTCGAGGAGTGAGTTTCCATGATTCTCGAACGCCCCTTTCGGCTGGGTGCCCTCACCATCGCCTTATTCCTGTTCGCAGCCACTGCATTCGCTGAAGATATTTCTAAACCGCTCGACACGATCAAATGGGATATCGCTCGCATCACCTCGCCGGAGTCGGTGGCGGAGATGAAAGCGTTGCAGACTCGTGTGAAAGACGTCAATAAACAGTCGCTCCCCACGACCGTCGGTCTCCTCGTTGGCATGGGAGCGGGTAGCGGTGTGATCGTTTCTGAAGATGGCCTCGTCCTCACCGCGGCGCACGTGATTGGTAAGCCCCGTCAGCCGATCATGTTCGTACTGTCCGACGGGACGTTTGTGAAAGGCGAATCGCTCGGAATCAACACGTTCGCTGATAGTGGGATGGCTCGGATTACCGATACGCCCCCAAAAACGGCCACATGGCCGGGTGCCAAAGAGGGCAAGTGGCCCGTCGCGGAAATGGGCAAGTCGGCCGATCTCAAACAATACCAGTGGGTTGTGTCGATGGGTCACCCCGGCGGGCCGAAACAGGATCGTCCGCCACCCGTTCGTACGGGGCGGGTGAACACCAAAACCGAAGAGATGTCGAAGAATCGACTCTTGCTGTCCGACTGCACGCTCGTCGGGGGGGACAGCGGCGGGCCGTTGTTCGACCTCGCCGGGAAAGTCATCGGGATCCACAGTCAGATCAACCCATTTTTGCTGGAATCGAACATGCACGTTCCGGTCGACAAGTTCCGCAACGAATGGGATCGGTTGGTACGGGGTGACTCGATCGGCAAGAAGACGGAGGCAGTACTCGGCGTCAAATACGAAGATTCTTCGAAACCCGGAGCGGTGATCGCTGAAGTGGCCGAGTCGAGTGCAGCGGCGAGAGCCGACCTCGAAGTGGGTGATGTGATTCTCAAATTCAACGGTAACAAGGTGAAAACGGCGAGCGATATCACCGAAATGATGTCGTCCTACGAACCAGACGACAAAGTGAAATTGCTAATTCGTCGGGACGGCGAAACGGTGAGTGTCGACGTGAAGCTAGGTGGTGTCAAGAAACCGGAGCGGCCGAGTCGCAAGAACTAAGCACTCGCTGCAAGTGCTAACCGTGTCGATATTTATCCATACGTAGGTCGAATCACCATGAGCCACTTCCGTCCTGTTTTGATACTCGCGAGCCTTCTACTCGGCACCCCATTGGTGTTCGCAGCCGGAACGACCCCCGACCGGGGCAAGCGGCTGTTGCCGAAACTCTTTGAATCGGCTGCGAGTGATGCGGCCGATTCCACCGCACGGATTCAAGTCGATGGCAAAGATGCCGCACTGGGCACGGTGGTGGACAAGACGGGCTACATTCTCACAAAAGGGAGCGAACTCCGCAGTTCGTCGATCAAAGTGGTCTTCCGTGATGGTACCGAATACGACGCGGAATATGTCGGCTACCACAAAGCATCCGATTTGGCTTTACTGAAAATATCCGCCGAAGATCTGCCCCAAGTTAAGTTTGTGAGTGCCAAGATTGCGGAGCCGGGTAACTTTGTCGCCGCGACGGGGATCTCTTCGGAGCCGGTCGCGGTGGGAATCATCAGTGCGGCGGCACGGAAGCTCTTCGGGCCGGAATCGATGATCGAGAACGCCAACAAGGGCTACATCGGCATCCAGTATGACATCCGATCCAAGGACGAAGTCATCGTGACGGAAGTGGTCAAAGGAGCTGCAGCGGCGAAAGCGGGGCTGAAAGCGGGCGACGTGATGCTGGAAGTAGCCGGGATCAAAGTCAAGAACCGCGAGCATTTGCCGGAAATTCTCGATCTGTACAAGCCGGGTGATAAAATCGCCGTGAAAGTGAAACGGAAAGCCAAGGATTCCGACGAATTCGACGAACTGAGCTTTGCGGTGACCTTGAGCTCGCGGGTCGATACGATCAAAGAAAATAACAAAGATGAGATGATGAACCTCAGCGGGGGCCTCCTCAGTGGTCGCCGGACGGGATTCCCGCAAGTGATCCAACACGACATGATTTTGCAAGCTAAAGACTGCGGCGGGCCGTTGGTCGATCTCGAAGGGCGCGTGGTCGGGATCAACATCGCCCGGGCCGGACGTGTCGAAACTTGGGCGCTTCCGGCCGAGGTGATCCTCCCGGTTTTGATCGACCTGAAAGACGGCAAATACCCAGCGCCCAAATTGCCCAAAACAGCTTCGAAGCCGGTCGAAAAATAGCCGCAGACAGCTTCAGCCAATCGGAACCGTTCGCCCCGCGAACGGTTCCTTTTTTTTCCGTGATCACTTCGACGAATTCCCTTCAAAACTTCGGCTTTTTCGAGATTTTCTACGGTTGACAGCCCGTGGCTCGGCGTTATCGTGCCCGCCCTCGGAGTCCTGTGTGCACAGTGGCACACGGCGATAGCCGAATCGATCGGAAGGTCTACGCATGGCATCGCAGCAACCGACCCGTCCGATTCCGTTGACAGTCGAGCGGCTGGAGCCGCGCGAACTTCCCTCGGCGGGTTCGTGGCTCGTGGAACCGTTCCAACGCAGTACCGCCAGCGGTTTGCCCGGCGGCTGGAAACAATGGAACTCGGAAACTCCGAAACCCATCTTTCAAATCGACGGGGCCGGAGCAGGACTTGGCGATCAAGGTCGTTTGGTCTCGTCGGGATCAAGTGTGGCCAGTGGTCGAGCTTGGCTGAATACCGATTATTCCGCCGATCTCGAAGTCTCTGCGGCCGTCTTTCTGGGAACGACCGTTCCCGTTCACCTTCTTGTGCGCGGGGCGAATCTCAACACCTCGGCACCGACGTACTATGCGGCCAGCGTCATCCGCGGAACCGAGATCCAACTGCTCGAGGTCAATCGCGGAGTCACAACGGTACTCGCCACGGTGAAATCGAACGAGTACCTCAGTGGCAAGTGGGTGACATTGAAGATCCGGGCCGAAGGTGACAACCTGCACGTCTACCTGAACCGTGGCGATACGAATCAATACCTTGCAGCCGATGGCAAATGGAGCCGCACCCCGGTTGCGGCCATTGAAAAGACCGACTCGACGATCCGGCACAGTGGTCAAGTGGGTTTCGCGCGTCCATCGAGAATTGCCGGGGACGTGCCAATCGATAGCCTGCGGATCGGCTCGTTAGACGATGGGCTCAATGCTAATATTCGGGAAGAGCGTTTCGGCGGGATCGCCGCTGACAAACTCCCGACAGGGTGGTCGCAGTACGTTGGCAGCGGCATTGTCACCGTCGCAACACTGGGCGATGAAACGCTCGATCTTTCGGCGAACAGCACTGGCCAAGTTCGCATCTGGATGACGCAACCCGTGCCGGTGGATGTTCAAGTCACGTCGTCGATTTTCGTCGATAGCCTGACACCGGCCGGGGTCTTCGCTCGGGGTTCCAGTATGAACACCTCGAGGCCGACGTATTACGGGGTCAGCGTCAAGCGCGGTTTGGAGATTGAACTCTTCAAAGTGATCAACGGGCGGAGTCAGTCGCTCGGAACCATGAACACAGTCGGCTGGCAGAGCGGGATTTGGATTCAGGCTTCCCTGGTGATCAAAGGCAATCAGATTCGGTTGCAGATCTCCCGATCGGACACTGGCCAATACCTCGACGCGTCCGGCAATTGGGGACTCACTCCGACTTGGGCGATGATCCGCACCGATGACTCGATTCGTTCCGGTGGTCTGGCCGGCTTGTCACGGGGGGCGGGGGTTGCCGGCGATTTGCTGTTCGATAACTTTTTGGTCAACGCGGTTCCCGTCAACTTGACCTGGCCCAAAGTCATCCCGACGGAAGCCGACAAACCAACGACGATTCCGACCCCACCTCCAGATCCAACACCCACACCGACGCCTAATCCAACACCCACTCCGACGCCTAATCCAATACCCACTCCGACACCTAATCCAACACCGACTCCCACGCCGATACCAGTTGGTGACCCCGCATTGCCGAAAGTACCGCGGCATTACGACTACATCCGTGTGGCGGCACTGGCGTATTACGGCACTCCCATGACGAGCTACGAGCTGAACTTACTGAAAAACAGCATCGATCTCGTGATCCCGAACTTGAGCTTCCTGGACGACATCAATAAAGCGAGTCCGAATACGCCGCAGTTGATCTACACGAATGCGACCAACTTGTACTTGAGCCTACTGACCGATTGGTTGGACTACGCCGACCGGAACAAGTACAGCCGTGAGGCGGCGTTTTACCACCTCAATCAAGCGACGGTCGCCTATGGAATGAGCGCCTCGGCGACGCTGGTGAACAACTTCTGGGCCGTCTATCGCGGCAGCAACGTCACCGATTGGGCCGACCTCACCAGCAATGCTCGCAGCGGTACGAACAGCAATCCGTTCGCCGTGGCGGGGGAATCGGTGGTCGTTGGCTACACCGAGAAATTCCGCGAACTGAATCTGAACTTGCAAAGCGGGGCGTCTGGAAACTGGCGTGGTGACCTGGAATATGTGAGCGCCGTGGATGCCAATGGCAGCCCGACACGCTGGAGCCGATTGACGGCCCTCAGCGACTCCACCGGGGGCCTACGGCGCTCCGGGCAGATAGTATTCGACCCGCCGAAGGATTGGGCCACCGCCAGCATCAATGGCAGCGCCCGCTTTTACTATGTCCGCGTTGCGACGGCTGTCGGTGGAACGGCCCCAGTATTCAAGTCCATTCTCGGCCGTGATTACGTTCAGCAGACAGCCAATGTCGGTACGATTCCCGCGTTCGATTCCAAGGCCGACCGCGACGGCGATGGCTACCTCAACGACGCCGAATACGCCCGGCGCCGCAGCGGATTCGACGCACGCTTCGTGTACGAATCGCGGTTGACGTTCCCGTACTACGGGCCTAACCGGTTCGCCACGAACGTCGGCTCTGTCGAGTTCCGCAATTGGGCAATCGATTACCACCGCCGTATTCTCGTATCGCAACCGAAGATCAGCGGTTTCTTCGTCGACAACTCCACCGGCCGCTTGCCGATCGATCCGAAATCGGTGTACGAATCGGTGGACAAGTACTCCGACCAATACGGTGATTTGCTCGGGGCCATCAACCGCTCGCTCGGTTCGAAGTGGATCATCTCGAATACGGCCGGGGGCGGCGAATCGGTGAAGTCGCAGATCAAGAACGGCGTGACGTACTTGGAAGAATTCGCCTTGCGACCGCTCCAGGCGAACCACGTCATGTTCAGTGATCTCGCGGCAACAGTCGCGTACCGGCGCACCTTGAACGGTGGCAAAGCCTACGAGATTTTGGACAGCTTGACGACGCAAGTCCCGCTGACCGACCCCCGTGCGATGACATCGACGTTGGCCATGTATTACATGCTGGCCGACCCGGACAAATCGTTCCTGATGATCAACGGCGGCAAGGAACCGGGCACGACTTGGACACACCACTGGACCGACGCCATCAATTACAACGTCGGCCGGCCGACGGGTGCGTTCACCGAAATTGCAAGTGGTCAAGACCCGTCCAATCGTACTCTGCAATACAAAGTTTATCAGCGGCAATACACCAATGCTCTGATCCTATACAAGCCCTTGGCATACACGAAGGGCACCAGCGGTACCATCGCGGATAACACCGCAACAGTGCACAACCTCGACGGGGCCTACCGCGTCGTGCGGAATGACGGAACGCTCGGTCCGGTCGTCCGGCAAGTGAGTTTGCGCAATGGCGAAGGCATGGTGCTGGCGAAAGTGCGGTGAGAAGAATTCAACATAGCGCTTCTGTGACGTTACCCACACAGGAATGAAAACGATAAAAGGATTTGGGAAATCAATCCCAAATCCTTTTATCGAGACGTATTGCGGAAGAGAGGACTTGAACCTCCACACCCTTGCGAGTACCAGAACCTGAATCTGGCGCGTCTGCCAATTCCGCCACTCCCGCGTCAACGATTTCCGACCGACAACCACATCATAAGGTGCTCGCGGCAAGCGTCAACCCGTTGCCGAGCCACATTTGCCAGACTTCGGGACGTGGGCACATTTTTCAGCATGTCGTCGACCGGTTGGGCGAGGGCCTTTGCCAAGATGCGATAGCCCGCCGTCGAAAGGTGGAGGTAGTCCGGCATCAGCGACTTCGGCAAACCCCCGTCTTGGTTGAGGTAAAGCTTGCCAAAATTCAAGAAACGGACGTTTTCGTCGCGCATCGTGTTGAGCGACGCGTTGATGGTTTCAATCAATGGTTGGAGGTGATCCGAGGAGGCGATCTCCTCACGATCCGCCACGGGTGTTCCACTGCGTGGGAGTAATCCCAACACCAAGATTCGCGCTTGGGGTTTCTGTTTTCGCAACTCGGCGACGATCACTTTCACCCCGGTGGCGATTTCATCCGGCTTGTGACTGGCAAGGTTATTTGTGCCGATCAATAACACGAAGACTTTGGGTTCGATCCCGACAAGCTCTTTCCCGGTCGTGATCCGCCAAAGCAAATTTTGAGTGCGGTCACCACCGATGCCGAGGTTCATCGGTTTCCAGGCGGCGAAGGATTCGTCCCAAACCTCTTTGCCTTCCAACTGCCAGCGGTGTGTCATCGAGTCTCCGACAAAGGCGACGTCGACGCCACCTTTTTGAGATCGTTTCACGATCGACTCGTGCTGCTGTTTCCACGAATCGATGGTGCGTGGCTCGGCGACCATGGCGATGCTGGGGACTGGTGGTTGCTCCGCGGAACCGAAAAGAGCTAGTGCGGCGAATGCCGCGATCGATTGCCAACTTCGTCGGGTCGGAATGCCGCGCATCGTACGGTTCCCAATGATCGCAAACAAAAAGCCCGCTTCGAGGTGAAGCGGGCCGCAGGATGGAGGGCGATGGTCGTGTGATCAATTATCTCCGCCACCGGAACTACCGCCGCCGCCCGGGGCACCCGGGCCACGGGGTGGAAGACCGGCACCGCCGGCACCGCCGGAACCCAAACTGTCCGCCGATGTGGCCGTGAGTGCCATGGAGTACCACGAGGGCTGCACACCGTTCATGTACGTGATCCAACGCTCGGCGAACTCCTTGAATGCGACTTCGTCGATGGCTGTGAGTTCCGGATTCATGAGGTTGAATTCGCGGGCGAACAGATCCACGATGACCTTACGATCAATTCGCATATCCCGTGGCAGATCGTTGAGTTTCGCAAAGAATTTGTGGAGACCAGGGGTGTTCGTTTTGGCGAGGAAGTAAACCAGGGCCCAAGATGTCACTTGGGCTTTGAGTTCGAGTTTCGTCCGGACGGCTCCTTTATCCGAGCCGGACTCGATGACGCCGGTACCGCCTCCACCGGGAAACGGCATTCCTGGGCCACCCGGGCCACCACCGGGAAACGGCAGTCCTGGGCCACCACCGGGGAATGGTCGGCCACCACCGGGCGCACCTGGGCCACCGGGAAATCCTGGAGGCTGCGGACGCTGGGGTGCCTGCGAATCGAGTTTGCTACTGTTGGGCTGGCTCATTTCGCCGCCGCCCGGTGGGGAGTTACCACCGGGAGGTGGTGCGAAGCCACCACTGCCCGCAGGAGCCATGGCCACGGGCGCCGGATCGGGATCGATCCCGGTGCGGACGGCGTCGAAATAGTGATCCGTCAGAACGTTGAGGAGCAGATCTTTGGGGGGTGCCGCCAGCTCTTTCCGAGTCCACATTTCCTTCCACTCGCGGAGGAGGACGTAGTTCGGGGAACCGTAACCGGCCCAAAGTCCGACTGCCATCCCGTTTTTACCACCCGCGACTTTGACAACGCCCACATCTTTGGGTTTGTGCAGCAGGTTCCCGACGCCGTTTTCGATCCATTTCGGAAGGACGACGTGCTGCGGGAGTATCCCCAATGCCGAGTACAATTGCCGGCTACCTTCCCGTGAGATGGCGGCGTGCGCGGCTTCGTCTTCGAGAGCACGATCCACGAGGGCGTAGGTCATGGTTCGGTACAGGTCGGCGAAGTTCCCACCTTTTACGACCGGTGCTTTGCCTTTCAAAAGTTCGTCTCGATTCCAGCCGTCCTGGTATTTGGCTTTGGCGAGTTCGGCGAACGATTTCCCAGCTTCGTCGAGCCGCATCGGCGACAGCACGACCAAGTTGTGCGCGGGGGAATAGAACGCATCCGACACCACCGGCATTCCATCGAGTTTCGGCCGGAGTTCATCGACATCGGTCGGGCGGTTGGCGAGCACCACCACGAGACGCTTGTCCGGGAATTTCAACGTCTTGCCTTGGACGGCGTGCCACAAGTAGAAGGCGCGGAAGTTGCGCTCGAGTTCAGCCAAGCGACGATTGACGGTTTCCGCCGAGACCGCTTGCTCGCCCCAATGGATGAGGGCATAGTGCTTATCTTCGGCGATAGCCGACGCTTTCAAGCGTTTCCGCCATTCTTCGGCTTCGGTTGGCGTGGCAGTGACTTCTTCAAACTTCAGCTTGAGTTCTCGATACGCTTCGGCGAACTTCAGGATTCGCGGTACTGTTATTTTTTGTGCTTCCACGAGCTTTTCGAGTTCGTTGGAATACGTGATCGCTAATTCCACGTAATCGGTGGACAGTGCGTAGCCGATGAGTTCGAGAAGCACGTCGGGTTTGCGATCTTTCGTCCAAGCGGTGTACTTCTTTTTAATGTCTTGTTCGACAGTACCGGGAATGGAGTAAACCTGAATGTTGGAACCGTCGTCAAAAAGCAGAGATTTACCGAATTCGTGCTTAGCCCAAACATGTCTCGGGTTATCGGTTGAAGTAGCGCGCGGGTAAACACCCGCTTGGTAGACGGATTTGACTGGGATCAGTGCGAACACCGAACGTTCGTCGGCCGCGACGGTCGGCGATGATGTTCCACCGGATTGAGGGAACCCGGAACCGGCGAATCCACCGGGAGGGCCTCCGCTCGATCCACCTGGGCCACCGGGGAACTGCCCGCCTGGGAACTGTCCGCCTGGGCCGCCCGGGCCACCGGGGAACATCGGACTACCACCACCTGGGGCGCCCGGCCGACCGGGAGGCATCGGACCGCCACCTGGGGCGCCGGGGAATGAACTCCCGCCCGGAAATGGCGAAGATGGTGCGGTTCCACCTTCGGTGTTGGCGATCTTCACCCGGATGACGAGGTAGCCCGAGTTACTCGGGGGAGGCGTTTGAGCTTCGAGTGCACCCCCGGTGAGAGCCAACCCGGTTGTCGCTGCTAGCCAACGTTTCATGGTCGATACCTCGTTTAGATAGAACTATTATCGCAGCCGACAGTAGAATCGCAACTCGGAAATGGTCGGGACAGTTCCCGATACCATTACTTGCTGTAGTTCAGCTTGAACGTCTTCACGTCCGAGAAAAGCTGGCGGTCATTGGCAGGGGGGTTGTCCCGCTGCCAATCATCGATCAAATCGAGCTTGACCGGGTTGATCCCACCGGCACCCACGGTCGGGTTGATCGACGGGTTCAACAGCCCATCGGCCGCTTTTTTGACGAGCGAACTGATCGATTCTTTTTGCTTGGGAACGAGGCGGGGAGCTTTCGAGATGGCACTGAGCCAGTCTTGCAACGCAATATTCATCCGCCCAGAAAGGCCTTTCCAAGGGAGAGTCGTGTCGTCCGAATTCGCGGCCTTGGTCGAATAGACGACCCGCAAGCCGTATGACACCGCATATGCCAATTCGTCGAGGTTGATGTTCGCACTCGGATTCACCCGAACCAGTCCCAAAACCGCCTCGGCAATTTCTTTTTTGTTCAAAGTCGGGGTGATCGATGGGTCGCCAACAGCCACGCGGGCCAACGTGAAAATCGGTCGCACTTCGTATGCCGGCTTGACTTTGCCGCCGATCGTATCGTTTCGGAGTCGTGCCAAGGCGCGGATCGCTTGGAGGCGGTACATCTGCACGGCGGCGATTTGTTCCGGATGCAACCGATCCGCTTTCGCGTTCGGATCGGTCGACAAGATTGGCTGCGAGCCGCTTTCAATATAGACTTTGCCAGCGATCTTCGGCCCTTTCAGCACCACATCTTCAAGGGCACGCACCATGTCGAACAGCAATTTGTCAGCTTCCTCGGGTTGTACAGCCAAGCGGCTCAATCTGGAAACATCGAACCCGCCGAGCAACCCTTCCGCAGCTTTCAACGAATAGTAGAGCAGCTCGGGTGGCGTTTCAGGGTTGTTGATCAACGTGATGACCGTCGGCCATAACGCGGGTGCACCACTTTCGCAGGCGACCGCCAGTAAGCGAGCTGCGTTCACCCGGATGATCGCGGGTGGCATCTTTCCTTTTTCTTGGATGAGAATCTCGGACAAATACTTATTGAGTGGGATACCAAGCTCGCGGATGTAATCTTCTTGCGGAAGGGTGATTTTGCCATCTGCCGGAGGCACGATCAGCGCTTTCCGGAGATCGTCGATGAGTTTGGCAACCGATTTGTCGGCGGATTTCGGTTGGAGATCGGTCGGTTCCGGGATGGCCACATGGTATTCCGGGTAGGTCACCCGGTTGACGAGATACTGGGCCATTTGCGTGAACGCGGCTTGGTCAGCCGCATTGATCGGCTTCGAGATGGACACGGATCCGTCTTTGAACCCGACGAGCACCGCCCGTGCTTCGCCCGGTTCGTTGGCGGTTTTCTTGTAGGGCTCCAACTGTTTCGCGGTGGTTTGCCCCCGGGAGCCTTCCGTCATCAAAGCGAGCCATCCGAGAGACAAAGCGAGCAACCCGACGAAACCGAAGCGAAGCGTAAGCATCACGCACCTGGTATTGGCCTGACGGGAACCCGTGTCGGTATAACGCGATTGGGGAACCGATCGTTGGAAAAATTCGAATTTCACCGCTAATGACTCTTTTCCTGAGAGTACCAGTCCATTCCGCACAAGGCAAGCAAGCAAACCCAACGGATGGCACCTCGCACGCGCTCCGAAGCGGCATAATCTGCGAACATGGCCGAAACTTCGGTTGTCTGAACGGCCCGAACCGGTTAGAGTATTGGCAACGGGCTGTAGCGCAGCTTGGCTAGCGCGCTTCATTGGGGTTGAAGAGGTCGCAGGTTCGAATCCTGTCAGCCCGACTATTTTTATAACATCGTCCATGATCTCTGAAGCGAAACAAGCCCTCGAACAACTCCTCTCGTCGCTCGGCGAGTCCAGTGCCTTCGCAGCTTCCGGCAGCTTTTCGCCAGTTTCGCCAGGCCTTGAGGTTGCGGGCATCGGGCCGATCGGCGTTCCGATTTCCGAAGCGGAAGCCCGTCGGCTCATCACGCGGGCCACTCAGGCCCCCTACGGCCGAGGTGAAGAGACGATCATCGACACCGGCGTACGCCGCGTCTGGCAAATCGACCCGTCCAATTTCTCGTTACAAAATCCCGAGTGGGCTGCGTACTTGGCGTCAATCGTCGAGGCCGTCAAAAACCAATTCGCGAACGAATCCCCGGTAACCGCAGAGCTTTACAAGCTACTGATCTACGAGGAGGGTAGTTTCTTCTCCCTGCACCGCGACACGGAGAAAACTTCGGGAATGTTCGCGACTCTAGTTGTCGGTCTACCCTCACGGCACGAGGGCGGCACCCTGATCGTCAAACAGAACGGTTGCTCGCAAGTATTCGACTTCGGCGGCCCGGACTCCGACACCCGGACGCACTACGTCGCCTTCTACGCCGACTGCCAGCACGAGATTGCCCCGGTGACCGAGGGGCATCGCGTCTGCTTTGTTTACAACCTGGCTTTCACCGGCGATACGGTTGCTTCGACTCATCAGGCTTCGCTGGTCGAGCCGGCGGCCCTGCTGCTCAAGCGACTGCTCACCGATCCGAAAAGCAATTTGGATAAGATCGCCATCCCGTTGCAACACCACTACACCGAGGCGGGACTCAACCCGCGTCAGCTCAAGGGGGTCGACCGAATTCAGGCGGACGTGGTGGTGAACGCGGCCGCACTGTTGAACTACCCGTGTCACCTGGCACTCGTCTCGCTCCAGCAGACCAGTGCGGCGGATGAAGCAAACTGGGACGGAAGTGAAGGCGAGATCCCGGTGTCGGAAATGGGAGAAATCTACGACGAGCAGTTGTCGCTCGATTGCTGGGTCGATGCGGAAGGCCAGGCGCAACCATTCGGAAAGCTGTCGCTCGAACGCGACGAAGTGCTGACACTGGCCGGAAAAGAAGGCTGGTCGATTCGCCAGGAAATTCGCGAGGCGACCGGCAATCAGGGCGTGGCGATGAACCGCTGGTATCGCCAGGCCGCCCTAGTCGTATGGCCCCGCACTCGTCACTTCAAGATTCTTTCCCGCGGAGGTCAGAGTTCCGCCATTCCAGTGCTCGAGCGAATCCTCGACGCCGGAGACACGAAAGCGGCGCGGGCGTTCGCCACGCAAATCATTAAGCAGTGGAAGCCGTTGGAGAAAGTGGTGGATGAATACGAATGCGATGAGGACGGGGAAAGCTTAGCTGTGGACGCATACTCACGTCAAATGCTGCCACTTCTGACCCGAATCGGCAACGTCCCGCTCGCCCAGAAATTCGTTCGCAAAATTCTACCGCAAGACCATTTTGGAACCGAAGGCGAAGCCCTTCATCAGCTTTGCGAGCGGTTCGGTTGGGAAAAATTCGCGGAACCGCTCCGAGACTTCTTTGAGAATGCGAATCAGTCGGAAACCCACGTGGAACACCTTTGGGCGATTTGCAGGGTGCTGTGCGTCAAGCCGCCCGAGATGTCGGAAGAGCGTCGTCAAGTTTGCCAAAGTTTAGTCGAGCGACTCGCGCAGACCGTCGAGTTTGCCCACAGCGAAGTTAAGGACAGTTGGGGGCTTGGGAAAACCAATCGCAGTGGTTTCCTGGCCAATGTCGTTCTCAGCTGCGCGGCGGTATCCGCGAATCAGCTCCTGGATCGGTTCCTCGAATTGGTTCTGTCCGACCCGCTCGGCTACGACCTTTACGACTTCTTGATTCCCGAAGTCAGGTTCTTACACGCGGGACTTTCCGAATGCCCCCAAGCACGCGTCGCCGCCGTTCGGCTATTGGAACACTGTACCGCGATCTTGCGCGCGGCTACCGCCACTCCTGTTGAGGCACCCGACACACCGTCCCAGCCCCCCAAGGACTGGGCCCGCGAGCCGAAGCTCGAATGTTCCTGTCGAGCGTGTCAGTTTATGAACAGAGTCTTGCAAGATCCAAAAGATAGTGGGGGCGTTTACAAGTTCAGCGTGAAGGGACGCCAGCATCTTTATCAGGAAATCGACAAACACAGGTGCGACATGCTTCGCTGCACAGTCTTCAGCATGGGCCGCTACCTGTTCGAATGTACCAAGACCCTCGGCGCTCTGGACCGACGATTGAAAGAGTTCGACCGCGACTCGAAATTACTCGCGGAACTGGAGAGCATGGCCCGACTAGATTAGGGCTCGCTCTGGCTCGGCACCGGGAAGCGTTTCTGGAACCAGGCTTGCCACAGTGGAGTCTCACGGGCGACGGTCTCGGCTGCCTGATCGCCGTACAAATAGACGTTCATTGCGACCATGATCGGGCCACAGTTGTAGGCACCCAAGGCGGCGACTCCCGGCTTCGGATTTTCGAGCCGCAGCAGGGCGTCGTAAGGACTCTGGGTGAAATACTCCACCATGCCGCTGAATGGCGGGACACCCGTGGGCGTCGTCCAGCGCTGCCCAACGCTCAAGCTTTTCACTCCCAACGCCGTGGTCAGCGAGTCCCAGGCCTCCGCTTCAGTCCCTGTGAAGGGAGCCACGAACTGCATGATCGCGGAGCGTTGGCCGCGGAAGTGCGTGAGATAAATCCGCAGGGTGCGGAAGAAGGCGGGCCAGCCCGATTCGGTGCCGATCAGTTGGTGATCCCATTCGTCCGTGCTGGCGAAGAGACTATGCACCACGCGGACGATGCAGGTGCCACCGGCGCGGGCTTCGACACTCCACTCGGTCGCGATGGGCGGCGAGCCACCCCATCCCTCGCCCTGCGCGGCAAACATTCGCGGCGGATCCCAGTCCGTCACGGTCGAGCGGGGCACCATGCCCGGGCCGAAGTTCATCATCACTGCGATGGGCTTTCCGTCCTGCTCCTCGAACTCCGTCGGCATAAACCAAGACGAGATACCCGGCCCGGTCGCAATGGCCTGCCAGACTTCCTCGGGCGTGCCGGGAACTTCGACTTCCACTTGGACGGAACGTCGTCCGGAGGCTTCTTTTGTCACGCTCATGTTGGCTCCGTGGGTTTGGGTTTCTGCGGTAAAGATCGAGTTAGGCGGGGCGTCACCGCTTGGCCGATGTCGAACCACTCAGCTGCTGTAGTCAGCAACGGTTGGATTTACAGCGATCCCACGTGTCGATAGGTGTTCATCAGAATGCCCGAAGACATGGCCTTCGTGCTGACGAGAGCGAGTCCTCGCGGGTCGGCACTATCCGAAAAGAAGCGTTTACCTAGGCCCAACAAGACCGGGTAGACGAGCAGCACAACCTCGTCGACCAGTCCTTGTTCGAGCAATACGGACGTCAGGGTCGAACTTCCCCAGACGATCAGGTCGGGGCCATCCTTTGACTTAATGCCGCGAACACCCTCTAAGATGTTCGCTCCGAGGTCGCCGACCGGACCCCATTCGAGGCTGTCCGGCCTGTGGGTGGCGACGTATTTCGTCGCGGCGTTCAGACCGTCCGCTATCGGACTGTTACCGGCCTTTGGCCAGTAGCCGGCCCAAAAATCGTAGGTGCGGCGGCCAAGCAACAGATCGAAGTTCTTGCCCTGTGCCTCGGCGACGGCCGCTGCCCCGGCCGGAGTTCGATAGTGTGCCGTCCATCCGCCGTTCGCGTAGTCGCTGTTTTCGTTCGGGCCACCGGGCGAAATCACGCCGTCCAGCGAGATGTGTGCAAAGATTCTCATCTTTCTCATTTCGGCTCTCCATCTGTTCGAAATTTGCCGTTTTAATCCCGACACCGAACAGTAGTCGAACGCGACTTATGTAAATCGACATCGATCTCCATAATTTCGCCAGCTATCTGCCGGGAAGCTCGACTTCGACCGAACAGCGTCCGGAGGCTTCTTTCTTCACACTCATGGTGTCTATTTGTGATTGGGTTTCCAAGGTAAGGGGGTTCGCCACGACCACCAGACGATGCGCGTATCCAAGCGCTCACATCCAAATATACTCATGTTTAAAATACTGTACGCGGTATCACTATTCAATCTCGGTTGTGAACAAATTTCCGATAACGCTCTGGGTGCCCCCGGAACGAAAAATGCCCGCGATCTGGACGATCGCGGGCAATAGTACTTTCCGAAACCTTGCTCAGTAGACGGGTTCGGTCGCGGTGATGCCGTTGCCGTCTTTGACGCGGAGCACCGTGATGTACTCGCCACTTTCCAGTTTGGCGAACTGGATCGTCCCGCTCACGGTGACCCACTGGTGGCTCTTGGCATTCGCCGGGAACAATTTCTTGAACGAGTCGGCGAGGCTGGGGCGATCCACTTTGATGCGGGCCTTCAGTGGTACCGCGTCGGTGGTGCAGCAGGTGATCTTCAGGTAAAAGAGTCCGAATTCATCGGGGCTGCCGGGGATGTGGCGGAGCTGTCCTTTGATCCGCGCGGGGGTTCCTTCGAGCGAACGACGCGTGTCTTCGTTGGCCGATGCGATCCCCAAACTACTGAAGTCGTAGGTGGCTTCCCCAGTGCGTTCGGCGACGTCTCGAAGTTCACCGAGGGCACCGTCTTTTCCGAGTTTGGCTTCGATGTAATCTTTGCTGAACGTCTTGTTCGGCAGGCCCATCGTGAACAGCACGATCGGGAATACAAGCACCACCATCCGCCAGTAAATATTGCCGTGCGCGTGATCGTCCGCACTGTGATCGTCATCGTCGTGGGAATGGGAGGGGTCGTCGCAGACTTCGCCCGGTTTGTGATCGTGATGCGCGTGATCGTGAACTTGCTCGCTGCCGACGGAGGTCCACAGGCTGATGCCGCGGAGCAGCGTGACGACGAGTAAACCGATGCCGCCGATGAGGACGAAGTCGTAGAAGGCGGGTGCGAGCAGAAACTTCAACATGTCCAAATAGTACATCAGGATGGCGACGATACCGAAAGCCCCGCAGATGAAAATCGTGAGCAACTGTTCGATGTAGTAGTCGCTCAGGTTCGGCCCGTGATCATGGTTGTGATCGTGGCCGGCACCTTGGGGCAGGGCGGGGTCGATGACATGATCCATTGCAAATCCTCACAAAGGGTCGGGTTATTTGGTGGTAGCCGACGCATCCGGGGTGGCGATCACTGTGGCTTCGCCAGTTTTCTGCGGGTTGTACAGTTGGTGGACGATGATGCTGTAAATGAAAACTTGGAGCACCACGCAGGGCACGATGGCGGCGATCAGTTTCCAGCGGAAGACCCGCGTATACATGAGTAACAGTTTGATATCGATCATCGGCCCGAGCACGAGGAATGAGATCTTTGCCGAGACGCTGGCTTTGGTGAAACTGGCCGCGAGGAAGGCATCCGCTTCGCTGCAGAGGCAGAGTAGCACGGCCAGGGCCATCATCGCCGGGATGGCGACGAGCGGTTGTGAACGCGAGAGATCTTCAAACGAGGTCACCCAGGCCGGGTTGGTTCGCATCAGCGCGGCGAGGGCCGAGCCGAGAATCAGGAACACCATGATGTCCATGAAGTCGTGCAGGGCGACGGACGTAATGTTGTTGAGTCGTTGGGCGAACGATTTCTTCGGTTTGGGCGCCTCGACTTCCACCACCGTGAGCGAGAGTTTCCGCTTCGCGGCCACTGGCGGCATGGCTGCATCGGTGAGGAGCCGAGTTTTACTGCGCTTCTCAACGAAGTGAATCGCAAAGCCGGTCGAGCACGCGATGATGTAACCGAGGCCCGCTCGGAGGAGCACCATCGGTGGCCCGAGGGAATCACCGTCCGGGCCGACTTTGAACTCTTTGAACGCGTACCACGTGCTCATCAATACCACCACGTTGACAATCGGCCCCGCGAGCATGTAGGCCACGCAGCACGATAACGGGAGACCCTTCCGCAAGAGTCGTCGCATCACCACCACGATGCCGCACTCGCACATCGGGAATATCAGCCCGAGGGCACCGCCGACCAGAACGGCCGGCACGAAGTGTTTGGGAAGGAACCGCGTGATGGCATCTTGTGGCAGCAATTCTTCCAAAATCCCGGCGATGAGCGCCCCGAGTAGAATGAACGGCATGGCCTGCCAAATCACGGCGATGAAGTTGATGACGAAATCTTGGATGACGCTAGCGTCCACGATGACCTTTCCAATGCTGTCGAGTGGCTACAGAAATTCTACGCCGGGCGGGAAGGGGGGGTTCAATGAGCATGGGGATATTGTCCATCGCCATGATCGGCGGTGCAACCGGCTCGACCGACAGCACCGAAAAACTTCTGCCGGACGGCTCTCAAACCCAAACTGAATACGAACCAAGCGACCACGACCAACACGATGGCCCCGGCAGGGCCGACAGGCAACGCTTCGGAGCCATTCAACGAGATGCCCATTTTGGTGCTGAGGTTGTAACCGATCAACCCCGCGAGCACGCTGCCCAAACAGGTGAACCAGAACATCCGCCGCAGATTGCTGGAGACGTTGGCAGCGGCTGCCGCCGGAACGATCAACAGAGCATTGATGAGCAGAATCCCCACGGCCCGAATCGACAGATTCACCACCATGGCCAGCAGCACGATGAACAGATAGTTGTTCAACCGGACGGCCAGCCCGCGGGATCGGGCCAAGCTCGGATTGAAACTGCCGAAGACGAAACTGTTGTACCGCCCGCCGACGATGAAGATTGTCGCCAGTGCGAGAGTCGCCAAAATCAGGAGATCCTTTTCCGTAATGCTGGTGAGGTCGCCGAACAAATATCCTTCGAGATCGAACGTGACGATCTTGCGCAGAGGCCGCAAGAGCAGCGCGGCGAGGCCGAGCGCAAAGGCGAAGAAGACACCGATGACGGTGTCGTTCGCCAAGTTGGTCTTCTCACGGACGAAGGCAATCAGAATTCCGGCGAGGGCCCCGATGCCACACATCACCAGGGGAATCACCCAGAGGTAGGGCTCGACGGCTTTGCTCGAAGTTGCACCCGTGGCGAGGATGATGCCCAGGAGGGCGAGCGAGACACCGGCGAAAGCCGTGTGGGCCATCGCGTCGCTGAAGAAAGCCATTCGGTGGCCGATGACGAGTGAACCGACGATTCCGCAGGTGAGGCTGACGAGGAGCACCGCGAGCACGGCACGCACTTCCAACGGGTAGACTTTGCTGTCGGGGGAACTGAGCGTCAGCGCGATGCTTTCCACGATCGCTTTCAACCACTCTTCGATCATGATTCGGCTTTCTGTGTCATTCGTTCTGCGGCGGCGTGGAGCAAGGCTAAAGCTTGGCGAGCTTCCGGAATAGTCGTCACGAGGGGAGGGGAGATCCGAACGACTTTTTTCGCCAGTGGGCCGAGTAAATGGACGCCATCCGAAGCTCCACCCGAACCAAGATAGGAGTGCATCACGAACCGGTTGGCCCAATCCGGAGCGGTGAGCTTTGCCCAATCTTGAAACTCGATGCCCCAGACCATGCCACCACGTTCACCCCGAACGTGGGCCACGAATGGAAATCGTTTCAGTACCACCAAACCGGCTTCGATCACGGCCGATGTCGCACGCGCGGCACCCAAGATATCGTTGGTTTCGAACTCGTCGAGTGTGGCTAATACGGCGGCGCAGTTGAGCGGGTTCGCGCTCCAGGTATCTGAACCTTCGCCGTATTCGAGCGCATCGAAAATGTCGCGCCGGCCGACGACCGCTGCGACGGGAACTCCGTTGCCTAAGCCCTTACCGAGGATCACCAGATCGGGTTCCAAGCCGTAAGTTTCGTAGGCGAACAGGTCACCGGTTCGCCCGAAGTTCGCTTGTACTTCGTCGAGAATGAAGATGATGTCGTGTTCCCGACAAAAGCGTTGCAACAGTTGAAGGTATGCTTTCGGTGGATGATATGAGCCGCCACCGCCGAGGTACGGCTCGGTGATGAGCGTGCCAATTTTCCTCCCGAATTGATAGACGAGTGCGTTCAATTCCGCCTCGAAAGGGGCTGATTCGAACGGGTCATCCCGGTTCGCAACGTCTCGGCATTCGTGCATCGGAAAGCGGATGAATTTCACACGCGGGTCACGTTCCGAATCGGTTTCCGAGCCCGTGATGGCGTTCGACAAACCTTTTTTGCCGTGGAACCCGTACCGCGTGGCCAAGATCATCGGCCGAGTGCGGTCGATGGCCAATGCGGCCCAAAGTGCTTTCTGAATCGCCTCGGAACCAGATGCGGCCCACATCACTTGTTGCATCCGCTCGCCACCGGGACGGGCTTGCAGTGCCTCCACCAAACGCTGGCTAGCCAATGTTTCGAGCGGAGTGACCGCGTTGTACGTGGTCATGGCGACACCGGAGAAGAATCCTTTTGGGATTGGCCCATTCCGTAAAGTTTCAGCAGCAGATTGGGCGTTAGAACTCGGCCAACCCATGTAGCTACAAAAGCGTTCCATCCAGCGGATGGGATTGTGGCCGAGATTGGCCACCAGGACTCCGGAGGTGAAATCGAAGAGCCGTTTGCCTTCGGGAGTCCAGTGATAAATCCCAGCACTTCGAGAGAGTACCGCTTGCGTGGGTGTGAACGTGCGCAGCGAGCGTGGCTCGAACTGACTGGCATCGTGCCGGGTGCGGTTCGACGCGGCTTCGTCGTGGTGGCGAATCGAAAAGTCCATTATTTCAACCTACCCAGTGTCAGTCAGAGTTCAAACGGGCGCGGCGTACAAGACGTTCTGGAGCGCGCTGCCGGGACGCTGCAACACCAACCCCCCGGCAGCCGAGTTGACCACCACTGAACAGCCTGGATTCCCTGCCGCATGCTCGTGAAGGATCGCTTCGAGTGCTTGGACGATCGCCACACAATTCCGGTCGGCCGAGAGGTCGTTGTAACGGAGAGTTTGCAACTGGTTCAAGCGGTCTTCGCGTTCGGATTTTGGACCGCCGAATTCGACCTGGGCGACTTCGCCGAAGAATCGTTCGAGTACCTCGATGCCGTATCCGCGTTGACTGCGTTCGCCCCACGGCTCGAGGAACGTCCCGTTGTAATGGTGGTTGGGCGTATTTTTGTGCTCGTGCGGCGTCCGCCCTTCAATGGCGAGTTCCACACCGCGTTTGCGCTGGTGGGCCAACCAGATGCCGTTGTCGAAGCGGAACTGTACTTCTTGCTCGACGTAACCGGGAAAGTTATCGGGCGTGACCCAGCTCGTGTGAATATCAAAAGTCGCCTCGCGTGAATCGGGGTAGCGGTACGACACCTGCAACTGCACCGAGTCCCAGGTCGAGCTTTCCGGGGTGCCCACCAATCCTCGTTGACCGGTCGCAGAAATACGGTTGAGTTGGCAATCGGATCCGAAGGTGAAATCGATCAACTTCAGGTAATGCACCGCAACGTACGTCGCTGGATTGCGACCGACAATCCACTCGGCAAATTGACCCCCACTGATCGACTTCGGTTCGAGCAGGGAACAGTACCCGTTGTTGACGTGCTGGAGCGTCCCATCGACCACGAGCGTGCGCAGTTTCTTGTGATCCGGATCGAGCAACTTGTGGTAGACAACTTTGGCGAGGAGACGATTCCGCCGGGCGACCTCCGAAAGTTGATCGAGTTCTGGCAGCGACAGCACCGACGGCTTTTCGATCAAAACATGTTTGCCGGCCATGAGCGCGGCGAGCGCCGCCTCGAAGTGACGGTCGTCGGGGGAGGCCACGCAGACGACGTTGAGCTCGGACTCGGCCAACCGAGCAACGGCACCGTCCCCGGTAAAACTTTCAAAGCGTCGAAGTTGAACCGGAGCGCCGGCTCGGTAGCGTTCGGCGCGCGTTCCGGTTCGCGTGGCCACGGCCGCGAGTTCGATTTCGACCGGCCCGGTGGATCGTTGGAACAGACCTCGCTTTGCGACCTGTTCGAAGAACGATCGGTAGGTTTCTTCGAAGATCATCCCGAGGCCGACCATACCGACGCGGAGGGTGGCCGGGTTCGTGTTTGCATCCATGGTGCGACTATACGCCGGCGTGGGCGTGAGTGGTACCCGCGTCACCGGGGGTTTTGGGTTCGGTGAGCGATCCGCTGGGATTCCAGAGAATTCACGGCTCAAAAAGTAAACATAATTGACATTATCGGACGTTGCGGCATAAGGCTTTTTCCGATTCCAGCCGCCCACGGCAACTCTCAGTTGCTCTGGGCCAACGATTGCAAGGCCGTCCGAAACGGGGCCAACCCCAACCCCAACCCCAACGCTCTGAAGAATGCCGCGTCGGTCGCCTCGACGAGCGGTATTGCTTCGGTCGCCAAGTTCTGTCCTGCGGGAGTCAACGTCAAGCAGTTCGCCCGGCTGTCGTCCGGGTGCGCGGAACGGATCACAAGTTCCCGAGTTTCAAGCGCCCGAAGCACCTTGGAGGTCACCATCACATCTGTGTGCGCGAACCGGGACAATTCCACTTGTGTGATTACGGCCCCCGTCCGCGTCAACCAAGTGAGCGAGGCTAAGTGAACGAACTGAACGTGAGTAAGCCCGACGGCCTCCAACGCCGCCTTCTGACCCCGTTGCCAAGAATTGGCAACCTGCCAGAGCAAGAAGCCCGGACTCTGTTCCGGGCCACCGAATTGACTTGGGAACGAATCACGCATGGGTGACCCCCTCCCCTTCCGCCGCGCCGACCAACGCTCGGACGGCCGCTGGTAAACCCGTCTTCATGCCGCGTCCGATGAGTTTGGCGAAGTGCCAACCGAGTAGCCCGCGAAACTCAATGCGGTGCGTGACACGCGTGCCACCATCGACCGGTTCCAAGTTGTGGATGAACCAGATGCTGGCCAAGGGAAGTTTGGTGACGTCGACGAAACGTCGGTTCGGCTCGACGGTCGTCAGTTCGAATTCGCATTCTGGCCCACCTTTCGGCTTGAGCCGTCCTTTCGATCCCGTTTCAAAAGGGCTGTCCAAGCGACTCCAGATGACAGAGTCATCCCACCGATTCCAATTCGAGACATCGACCCAAATTCGCCACACCGCGTCCGGGTCGACTCGACACACCAGCGACACTTCGGTCAACAACATGATCCGGCTCCAATTTAGTAAACATAAATATAATATACGATATTACTAAAATCCATCAAGCTATCCCATCGGATGAAAGAAATCTTCCGACTCCGGGCTAAACTGACAGGATGAATCGCTTACCTGCTTGGATAGAGCCGCGTGCGGCATATGTTCACATCCCATTCTGTGCCCACCATTGCGGGTACTGCGATTTCGCGGTGAGCGTTGGCCAAGACAGCCTCATGCCACTTTATGTGGACGCGCTGTCCGCCGAACTGGCCCGTCTCGAAACTCCGCGCCGCGTCGATACGATTTTCATCGGTGGCGGGACGCCGACACACCTCGCGCTACGAGAATTGGGCCGGGTGCTTCAGGCGATCCAACAGTGGCTACCGCTGAACTCCGGCGGGGAGTTTTCAATCGAATCGAACCCCGAGAGCTTGAATGCGGCGACGTGCGAACTGCTCGCCGATGCGGGGGTGACTCGTGTGAGTGTCGGCGTGCAATCGTTCCAACCGCATCTGTTGAAAGCACTGGATCGTGTCCACCGTTACGAACAAATTCCCCAAGCCCTCGATGCGGTGCGAGCGGCCGGTTTGGAACTCTCACTCGACCTGATCTTCGGTGCGCCGGGCGCCACGCTGGCCGATTGGGAATGCGATCTGAATGCAGCGATCGCGTACAAAACCGAGCACCTCTCGACGTACGGACTTACGTACGAAAAGGGGACGCCGCTCTGGAAAGACCGCGAACGAGGCCGACTGTTCCCCGTCACCGAAGACGACGAACTGGCGATGTACGAGTTCGGCATCGACCGTTTGGCGAGCGCCGGACTCGACCAATACGAGGTTTCGAATTTCGCCAAAGCGGGTCACCGCTGCCGACACAACGAACACTATTGGGCGAACAACGCGTACTTCGGTTTCGGCGTTGGGGCCGCGCGCTACGTGAACTTCAGCCGCGAGCTGAACGTCCGCAACACGAGCGATTACATCCGGAAGATTTTGGCTGGGGATTCCGTTGCGTTCCAATCCGAACGGCTCTCGCCGTTGGAACGGGCCTATGAAACGCTCGCTGTCCAATTGCGTCGAACGGAAGGAATCCATTGCGAGTCGTTTGAACAGCAGACCGGTTTTGCGTTCGAGCCACTCGTGTGCGACCGCTTACCGGCACTGCACGAGCAAGGGTTGTTGACCCGCACCGAGTCGGCGTTGTGCCTGACTCGTTCCGGTCGTCGGCTGGCCGATGCGATCATCGAAGATCTGTTGAAGGCGAAACCTACGCCCGCATCAAGACGGCCCCTTCCCCGCCGCGAAGGGTGATGCTGGTGACAACCGAGCCGAGCGAACCATCAGCATTCAATCGACGGAAATTGCCACCAAGAGGGTGCGTGGTCGCCGTCGCGTCGGAGGATGTTCCGGTGCCCGTGGCAAGCTTGTACGACAGCGGTTTGAAGACGGTGATGGCGTTCTGATATTCCCGGCGCAACACTTTGAATGTGAGCCGCGCGTCTTCCGGATCCAACCCGGTGGCCCAAGTGGTGTAGGCACCGACCGGCTTGCCCACGTCGACCGTCGCGGCCGGCACCCAGACTTGGTTCCAAGCCACGGCGGGAGCTTGGCCACCGTTGAACATCAGGAAAGTTTTGTCCGGGTCGGCGAGCAAGTAGTAATACGCCAGCGTGCCCATCTGCGAGCGCGGGTCATTCGTCGCCAAGCTGCCCGAATGGCTATCGAGAATGACATACGGCGATGGGTTGTCGGCGTTCAAACGCTCGGTGACAAGATTGGCAACATCCCGCACCTGGGCCCAATTGCTGTTGTTGGGACGCAGTACAAATTCTTCGAGTACGGCCGTCGACGCTTTCGCTACCGGGTCGCCTTCCGCAAACGAACCGGACGTGTTCGACACCGTCCACTTCGGGGCGATGGCTTTCGTGATCAACGCCACGAGACCGGCGTAGTCTTGCGTGAACGAGTCAATCGACTCTTTCACGTGTGTACCCTTGAATGGGATTTTGCCGTTCGAGTTGTCGATGAACAGACCGTCCGCCAGTGGATTTTGTTGCAGGCCGCGAACGTTGTATTCCGTGAACCACTGTTTGACGGCAATTGAAGTCGGGTTCACCATGAAGCGCATTTGGCCGTAGTATGGGTAGAAGAGCCGCGATTCATACTCGAAACGGGCATCGAACCCCGAGCGTCGGTTCTTATATTCCGCATCGCTCAGGTAACCGTCGCGGTTCGCATCCGCTTCGGAATCGAAGGCCGGGATCACCCCTGCTGCCCGACCGTTGGCTTGGACGTAATCGCGTCCCAAAATGCTCTTCGCTTCCGGAGCTTGCGATGCCGAACCACTCAGCGTGCGGATGCGCAGTTGATGCAATTGTTGAGTACCGCCCGCCACTTTCGACGACACCCAATCGGCCGGCGGATCGAACGTGATGGCTCCGTTTGTACGGAAGCCCTCCGTTCCATCTTGGAGCACCGAGAGCGTCTTCCAAGCGGCTGGGCTACCATCGGCATTCACGGCCGAGACGTATTCCAACACGCCGCTCCAGCCCGGTTGGGCAAGTTTCGTGAATTTGAAATTCAACTCGCGGAACCGTTCCACGTAGCCCACGACCAGGGATGTCCCGGCACCCCCGAGCGGCACGCCTTTTTCACGAGTACCACGAGCTTCCACCGTCAGATCGGTCGATGTGCCGACGACATCGATCCGTTGCACGTTCCATAAGTAATTCACCGGCAGCGACGACGGACTGGCCCCGGTGAAATTGGTCGCCTGGCTGACGTGGTAAAACGCCTGCTCGCGGGAGGTGCGATTGGCATCGGCGTAGGCGTTCCAATCGGTGATGAGTTCGCCGTAGACGTTCGAAAGATTGGTGTAAACGACTTTGGTCGTATCCGGGGAAGCAGTCTCGAACGCCTGCAAATAGCGTGGGTTCGGAATAATCAAATCGAGGCTGTTCTTGGCGAGATTCAGCTCAAACGTCCCGACCGGGTTCCCGGAGTAGGCCAATTGCGCCAACCGGATGTGCGTGTACTTCTTCACCCCCGTCGGACGGGACGGAGTTTGCGCATTCTCGTTGAAGACGTTGAAACTGATCGTTTGCGTACTGGCGTTGCCATCGCGGTCGATGGCTCGGGCGGTCACTTCGTGTCGGCCGTTCGTCAGCGTGCCGGTGTCGAGGGTGTACCGAAGACTCGAACCGATTTCGTTCGCGCGGACGATCCCCTCACGGCGGAATTCGAGCCGATTCACCGCTCCGGGGGGAGTCGAGGCGAGGAACGAAACGACCCCGGCAAACAGTGACCCCGATTGCGAAGCCGACAGTGTGAGCACGGGGCCGACGGACTTGGCGGGGCGGATGGCGAAGTCGTCGAACCAGACCGGCCCGGCCGCGAGATGGCTGCGTTCGACGCCGACGAAGCCACCGGTCACAATCTGGGAGTCGCTGACTTCGAGCGCCTGTTCGGGGTTGGCACCCCAAATTCCGTCGGCGTTGAGCCACTGATTGGTGTCGGTGCGAACCACCAACGCCCGGAGCTTGTTCCCCTCGGCAACCAGGGTCAACCGGATCCATTTGCCGCTGACATATTCGCTGGAACGGATCGTCGCCAAGGCGGTTTCCGTACCATCGACCACACGATTCAGTTGCACCTTCAGCCCGCGCGTCATAGTCAGTGAGTAATACGTCGGGTGGGCGGTATCGAGTTGACTTCCACGCAAGAACACGCCACTCGGAATCAGGTTGTCGGCGTACACACTCACACTGGCACTGGCGTCTGCGGTGATGGCACTGCCGAGCCACGCCCGGCTCTGCGTCGTGCTCATGCCGTTGGATGTCAGTGCCTGCGTCGGTGACAGCACGTGGCCGGTGCCGAGGGTGAATGCTTTCGGCTGATTGTTACTCCAACTGTTCCAGTTTTCCGGGAGCTTCGAAGGGACTGTACTGTCGAATGCTTCGTTGACGCCCGGTGGGGCCAGCACGGCGAAATCATCGACGAACGCCATGCCCGATGCGCCGGCCCGGCGTCCCAAGCCGATGGCCCCTTCCCTGGCCGGCAACGTCGTTTTGACGCGGATCGCTTCGATTTCCGCCGCTCGCCAAGTGCCGTCGGACTTTAGGTACGCCCCGGTATCGATGCGTTGGACGGATACGCCCGCCCACTCACCGACCGGTTTCAAGGCGATGCGGAGCCATTTACCATTGACCGAGTCGACCGAGTTCACCCGACCCAACGAGCGTGCGACACCGTCACGCACTTCGAGCAGTTCCAAACTCCGTGTTCCAGTGAACTCAGCCGCGAGGTAGCTCGGATGGGTGCTATCGAGTTGTGAACCGCGCGCCAGCACGTCCATGCGGATGGCAGGGCCAGCCCGCAATGACAGTGCAGCACCGTAGTCGCTCGGGTAAGTCGCTCGATTCCAAAACCGGGAAGAATTGGATGCTGAACCGAGCGATGCCAGCGAGTTGGTGCCCGAGACGGCCGTGAGTTTGGAAGTGATGAATTGCGGTTCGCCGTCGTTGCTCCAAGTGGCCCAGTCCGCCGGCAGTTTCGGAGCCGCGATCCCCTCGAACGATTCGCCGGCCCAAGTGACACTCGGATTTTCACGGGCTTCCAATTGCTCGAGCGTCCGCCGAATGGGGCTGTTGGTTCGATTCATGGTGAGAATCCATCCCGATGGTGCGAATCGTACGGGTCGCGCGCTGTCGGGAGTATGCGGTGGGAAACGCATTCTCTCGAATCAGCTGCAAGTCGGAGCGGCACGAAGCGTATCTTCACGCATCACTTCGCTCTGGGCAGATTTTCGGCCGATTCTTCACCGCCTCGCCACGAATTGAATTCGCCAGCCGTGCCCGATTCCCTCCAGTCGTCGGTACTCCGCCCACGATTGGTAACATTGTGCCAGTCCGATTCGCCGACGCAGCCGGTCGGAACCCGCCGATTCGATGCGACCGCGTTCGGCCGTACAACAAGGGCAACGGGAGAGGTGCCACGATGCCGAGTTTGCCGATGAATCCGAAGCCGTGGATTGCCTTTATTGTCGGGGTCGCACTGTCGGGAATTGTTTGGGGACTCGTCGAAGCCGTATCAGATCCCCACCCGAACCTTCGTCACCCGGCCATCATCGACAGTGCGTATTTCGCCTTCGCACTCTGGGCCGGGTCGATCCTCGTGCAGTTACAGACCACCCGCGACGATTGGCGAGCTTGTTCTGGAGGCTTTCGCGTCGGTCGAGCCGCATGGGTGGGTGGTCTGGTCGTCTTTCTGACTCACTTGGGGTTGGCATTCCATTTGGCCCACGACTGGAGCCAGACCCGCGCCTACGAACATGTGGAGGCGTCATCCGGTTTCGGTTCAGGACTATTCGTGTCGTATGGATTCGCTCTGCTTTGGATCGTTGATGGGATCAGCTGGTGCGTGGCACCGAGTCGTTACGCTCGCCGCGCGGCTTGGATTCCGGCCGGATTGCACGTTTTCATGGGGTTTATCGCGTTCAACGCGACGGTTGTTTTCGGTCAAAGCCCGTTGCGTTGGGTCGCGGCCGGGGCCTTCGCATTACTCGTCGGCCAACTCTTCAAGCTGTGGTTCGTGGCTCGCACACCGCTTGGCCCAGACACCCCGTAATGTTGCTTCCAGATGGCGCACGTAGCGTGGGGCATCGGTCAGCGGACTCGCCAAGAGTCGTTCCCGCATCGTCTGTCGAAGTTGCGCCAATTCGGGCCGACGGTTCATCCACATCTTCGCCAGTGGCACCAAGGCCGGGAGATCCTCGGCGATGAATTCGGGCAGCCCGATCGCCAGCATCTGCATCACCCCTTGCCGTGCGAGGTAACTGGCGCCGGCCACGGTCAACACGGGCACCCCCATCCAGAGGGCATCGCCGGTGCTCACTCCGCCGGTGTAAGGGAAGGGATCGAGTGCCAGATCGATATCGTGGTAGGTTTCGAAGTACTGCCGGCGTGGCAGTCGGGACACGAGCTGGATTCGTTCCCGCAAAATGCCCGCTTTCATGAACCGTTCCGACAACCGCTTCTGGGCCGATTGCGATTGACCCGCGAGCAACACCAACCGAGTTCCCGGCAACGACTGAATCAGTTTCGCCCAATGTTCCAGGCAGCGATCCGAAATCTTCGCGGAGTTGTTCAAGCAGCCAAACGTGAAACTTTTGCGTGTCGACGCCGGCAACGGTGATACATCTGGGGCGTCGGTCGGTGGCACGTAAATCCAAGGCACTTCCGGCAATCGCAGGCACTTTTCCAAATAGAGCGAATCGGTGACCCCGGCAGGATCCGAGACGGGATCGGTGATGCGGAAATCAATTGCTTCCAGGCCCGTGGTGTTCGGATAGCCAAAGAGCGTGGCCTGAATCGTCGCCGGGCGGTACGCACAAACGATCAAGCGGTTCCCCGCCGTGTGCCCACCGAGGTCGATGAGAACATCAATGCCATCGCGTTCGATTAGCTCGGCCGCTTGGCGGTCGGACAGCTCGCGGATATTCCGCCATTGGTCGGCCAGACCGCGCAGTTGGGCGGTGATGTCGTCGTCTCGCAAAACGTTGGAATAAGCGAAGACTTCGACTTGTGTGCGGTCGTGGTGTTGAAACAGTGCGGCGATGAAACTGGAAATCGTATGTTGGCGAAAATCGGCCGAGAGGTAGCCGATACGTAGTCGCCGGGCCGGGTCGAGCGGGACGTTGGGCGCGGGCTGGGGTTGGACGGGCGTGGTGAAGCGCTGGCCCCACTCTTCGTGTTCGGCCCGCAATTGCTCGGCCGTCACACTGCTGGAATAATTCAGGAGTAACAGCAAATTGCTGTGGATCGCCGGGGCATCGGGACGGATCTGCAACGAGCGCCGCAAGCAGACGATGGCCTCATCGCACCGACCCTGCTCCGAGAGATTCACCGCGAAGTTGCTCCACGCGTCCGGGAAATCGGGCTTGGCCTTCACGGCTTGTTCGTAGTGGAACAGAGCATCGTCTTTGCGGCCGAGCAGTTCGAGGGCGAGGGCCAACGCGTTGTGTGCTTCGGGGTAATTGGCCTTTAACTTCAACGCCCGGTGCTGAAGTTCAATCGCTTCGGCCGGCTGGTTCGCATTGGCAAGTGCCAACCCGAGGTTGTAGAGCCCTCGCGGGTCGTCCGGATAAATGGTTGTGTACTCGCGGAAGCACTTGACTCCTTCTTCGATGCGGCCGGTGCGCAACAGCAAATCGCCCAAGCGGAGGGTGCACTCTTTGCTTTGCGGTTCGATTCGCAACACTTGGCGGAAGCTCATTTCCGCATCGCTAAATTGACCGAGAGACGAGTAGACGGTGCCCAAATTATAGTGGGCGTTGGCATGATCCGCGTCGGCGTTCAAGCACGCTTGATATTGCACGATCGCTTCGGCAGGTTGATTCTGTTTGCGGTGGAGGTTGCCGAGGTTGAACAGGGCATCGGCGAAGCGAGGATCGAACGCGAGGGCGAGGTGATAACAGCGAACGGCTTCGTCGAGTTGATTGCGGGCCACGAGCAACACACCGAGATTGCAGAGCGCAGCGGGAAACGAAGGAGCTTGCTCTAGGAGTTTCCGATACCCTTGTTCCGCAGCATCGAGCTGCCCCGCTTGATGCTGACGCACGGCATCGGCGAAAGCAAATTCCAAGCCGGCGGGGACATTCACGTTGGCCACGGCAGACGCTCCCGGTAGCTGAAACGGCGCAAGAAAAAACCCGGCCAGTCGGCCGGGTCGATCAATCAATACCCACCGATCACTCGCCGACGTACGGAAGCAGACCGATGAACCGAGCACGCTTCACGGCGTTCGAGGCAGCCCGTTGGAACGGGGCGCACAAACCGCTGCGTTTGCGGCTGAATAACTTGCTCTGACCCGACACGAGCTTCTTAAGGGAGCTGACGTCTTTGTAATCGACGAACGCCGGCCGTGGGCAACCGTCTTTGGTGCAAAAGCGACAGCGGCTCTTCCGGGCCGACAACTTCTTCGTCCGAATCATGATCGAAGCAACCTTTTGAACTTGAAGCAGTTAATCTTCCGAGAGATCGGAAAATAAAAGTTTAGAAGCATCAGCCCCACTGTCAACGGGTGCAGTAGGAATTTAGAGTCGCGTTGCCCAAGTGGCCGAGTCGAGTACCTCGCTGATAAACATTTGTTGGGCGACCAGAATCGAGCGGTGCAATTCTTCGGCGGTCACACTGCCCGCGCTGTTGGTCACGGGGAGGGTGCCGGTCGCGTCGTTCAGAAATTCCACTTTATAACCGAGGTGCATGGCCTGCCGGGCGGTCGTGTCGCAGCAGACGTGGGTCATGTAACCAGCAATTGTGAGCGTATTGATGCCGGCGGCTTTCAACCACTCGTCCAAATTCGTGTTGGTGAAGCAACCGGGCAGTTGTTTATCGAGCAGCAGGTCGCGTGGACGATCCGCGACCGATGCGTGCAGTTCCCAGCCCGGGCTGCCCTTACAAAACACCGGCGACTTCGGATCGGGTTGCGCGTGCCGCACCAAAATGGTCGGCAATTTCGCCCGGTCGGCGCAATCCATCACGTTGAGAATGGCGTCGAGATGACCCACCGGATGAGTGATTGGCAACGCCCCGGTGAAGTATTCGTTTTGCACATCGATGACGATCACGGCGCGTGGCATAGAGAACTCCGAAAATGAATTTGGAGACAATTCTAGTCGCTGAACGCCGCCGTGGTTCGAGAGAATTCTTCACACGCACTAAAATATGCCTACAATTGCCGTGCGGTACCGGATCGTTGGGATTCCGGCCCGGCTCACTCTCCGACTTCGATTCGAGGCCAACGTGCAAGTCAAACTGTCAGTCCGCCACGGGCACTTGAGTGAAGAACACCAACTCCGAATCACCCAAAAAGCCGAGAAACTGCTGCACTTTTTCGACCGCTTGATCATGATCGAAGTGATGGTGGATCTGTCCGGCCCCGACAAACACGTCGAGGTGATCGCCGAAGCGGAACACAAGCACGAATTTGTCGGTCACGGCCACGATCCGGACGTGCTCGCTTCGGCACGCTCTGCGATTGAGAAAGTCACTCAGCAGATCAAGCACTACAAAGATACGATTCAAGATCACCGCCGAGCACCCTCCCACGGGGGCACGGAAGGCGGGAAAGACTGACGGTTGCTCCGCGAGTCTCGAAAGAACACGGAGTGAGGAGGAACCATGCGGCTCAGTAGTTTCATTGTTCGGGAAGCGATTCTGCCGGCCCTGGTAGCCACGACGCGCGATGCGGCCATCACCGAGATCATTCAGAGTTTGAAGAACGCCGGCCAATTTTCAGACGCCGACGTCTCGGATATCACGGCGGCAGTCCTGCGGCGCGAACAACTCGGTTCGACGGGAATCGGCCACGGCGTGGCGATCCCTCACTCCCGTCATCGCGATGTCCCGAACCTCGTGGGCACCATAGCTATCTCTCAGCAAGGTCTGGCGTTCGATAGTATCGACGGGGAACCGGTTCACGTTTTGTTCCTGCTGATTTCGCCCGATCAACAACCGGGGCCGCACCTCCGGGCGTTGGACGCGGTGGTGCAAAAGACGAAAGACGAACAATTGGTGAGCAAGTTGAAAGCGAGTCGGTCGGTCGAAGAAATTTGGACGCTCTTGAGCTAAGGACAGCGATGCCGGCCACGTTGCGAATCGTCAAATCGGTCGTGGTGGCGAACCCGCCCATGGGTTTGCACCTCCGCCCCGCTACAGCCTTCGCCAAGCTCGTCCGTGGCTTGAAGTGCAACGTTACACTTTCACACGGTGAAAAGCGGGCCGACGGCCGCAGCGCCTTCGATTTGCTCGGATTGCTGGCACCGCCCGGAACCGAACTCCTCCTCGAAATCGAGGGGGAAGATGCGGAACGAGCGGTCGAACCACTCTGCGAAATCTTGACGGGCGAAGGGGAACTCTCCGACACGCCTGGCCCTTTGTCTTGAAAAGCGTACATTTGTTTTGACGTGTTTGTGTTCACACCTTCTTCTACCCATTTGGCGGTATGGAAATCCGTCGTGGTATCGCCGTTTCCCCCGGCGTGGCGATCGGCCCGGCTTTGGTGCTCGACACCGAAGGCATTCTCATACCGATTCGTTCGGTCTCCACTCAAGAAGTGGACGGTGAAGTCCGTCGCTTGCGTGCCGCTCTGGCCGAAGCTTCCCATCTTGCTCAAGAAAAACAACGCACCCTCTCCGCGAAGCTCGGCAAAGAGATCGCAGACATCTTTGCCGCCCATGCGGGACTCTATGAAGACCCGATTCTCGTGCGCGATGCGGAAGCCTTAATTCGGGCCAATAACTACTCGGCGGAATACGCGGTGAGCCGGGCCGTCCGGGCCATCATGAAGCGGCTCGACGCCGCTGGAAGCTCGCCGCTGGCAACCCGGTTGCAAGCTGACTTTGTCGATCTCGAAAAACAGTTGCTGATCCTGCTTCAAGGTGCCAGTGGACAGCCGCTCTCGGCGATCACGGAACCGATCATCGTTTTGGCACACGACCTCACGCCGAGCGAAACGGCGATCCTCGACCCGAAAACCGTCCATGCCCTAGCTACCGAAAGTGGCGGTGCCACGAGCCACACAGCCATCATGGCCGGAGCATTGGAGATCCCCGCCGTGGTCGGCGTCGGTCGTTTCTTGTCGGACATTTCGGGTGGCGATACCGTCATCGTCGACGGCTACCAAGGATTATTGATTCTCGATCCGGATGCCGAGACACTCCAGCGCTACATGGAACTGCGGTTCCGCGACCAAACCACGAGCGGACTGCACCAAGTCTTCCAAAAGAATATCCCGGCGGAAACCAAGGACGGCGTCCGCCTGCATCTATTCGGAAATATCGAATTCCCAGGGGAAGCACGGCACTGCCTGGATCGCGGTGCCGACGGCGTCGGGCTGTATCGCACCGAGTTCCTGTACGTCAACAAATCGGTCGACCCGACCGAGGAAGAGCATTTCCAGGCCTACCAAACGGTGCTGAAAGAACTCGGCCCCGATCGCCCGGTGGTGATCCGAACACTCGATCTCGGCGGGGATAAGTTCGTCGGGATGACCGGCCTGACGCACCACGAAAAGAACCCGTTCTTGGGCTTACGGAGTGTGCGGCTCTGCCTGAAAAATCAGCCGATGTTCAAAACCCAACTGCGGGCGATCCTGCGGGCCAGTGTCTACGGCGATTTGCGGATCATGTTCCCCATGGTGAGCACCGCCATGGAGCTGCGGCAGTGCAAGAGTATCCTACGCGAAGTGCAAGAAGACTTAGAAGAAGCAAGAATACCCTTCAAATCCGACATCCCAATCGGTACCATGATAGAAGTTCCGTCGGCCGCGATCATGGCCGACGTGCTCGCACGGCAGGTTGATTTCTTCAGCATCGGCACGAACGACTTGGTGCAGTACACCTTGGCTGCCGACCGGAACAATGAGACCGTCGCCGATTTGTACAACGCGGCCGATCCATCGATTTTGAGACTGCTGCAAACGGTCATTCGGGCGGCCAACACCGCCGAGATCGACGTGACCATCTGCGGCGAAATGAGCGGGGAACCGATGTACATGCAACTGCTCTTGGGCCTCGGTGTCCGGCAGTTCAGTGCGACGCCCCGCAAGATCCCCGAACTGAAGCGCATCGTCCGGCAACTGTGCCTCGCCGATGCCGAGCGAGTGGCCCACGAGGCGCTCCAACTGGAAACCGCCCGTGAAGTCACGAGCTATTTGCGCGAACAACTGAGACGCATCCTTCCCGACGCCCCCGATTGAAACCGGCGGCCCGTGGATCGAGTCGAATGAAGGAGGCGTACCGGATCCGAAAACCATCGGGTTCGGTCGCCCGTGTGAACCATGGTCGGCGATAAAATCCGCTTCCGCTTTCGCAAATCCGGCGACCTACGGCTGCTCTCGCACCTCGACCTCACCCGCTGTTTTGAACGCATGCTCCGCCGTGCCGAGTTGCCTTTCAAGTCGACCATGGGCTTCCACCCGACCCCACGCATGATCTTCGCCCTCTCGTTGCCACTCGGAGTCGCCGGCGACGAAGAAGTGCTGGAATTGGAGCTGCTCGCCCCCTTCGAATCCGAGGTCGTCCGCGAGCGGTTGAATGTTCAAAGCCCGAATGGTCTCGAGTTTCTCCGGGCGAGTGTGGTGCCGATGAAAACCACGGCCATGGTGCGCCGGGTTCAGTACATGTTGGCTGTCCCAGCCACCCGCGTCGATGCAACGACGATCCTGATTCGGGAATTGCTCGATTCTCCCAAGGTCTGGGTCGATCGATTTCGCCCGCGCCCCCGCCAGGTGAATATCCGCAAGTATTTGCGGGGGATTACACTTGAGCCCCAGATACAGAGCTCACCCCCTAACCCCCTCTCCGAAGCAGAGAGGGGAGATCGGAATTGCTCTCGGCTCCCCCTCTCCGCTTCGGAGAGGGGGCTGGGGGGTGAGGTCTTCGGAGACTACCTCCTCACACTCGATCTCTGGGTGACACCCCAGGGTACCGCCCGTGCCGATGAACTCCTCAAAGCGTTGCACTTGAGCGACCTCGTGGACGCCGGCCGGATCGTTCGGCGCAGCCTGCTCGAAATCCACGATGAAACGCCGGCGGATCAACCCGATGCCCCGCCCGATTTGCCCCCGGAATCGGCCCCCTTAAACCACACCCCGACCGAGGTCGGGACGGAAAAAGTATCGGCGCAGGCCACCTGGGGACTTTCCCCCAACGGCCCCGTCGTCGAATGAACTCCCCGCCTTGGCACCGTTGCCGGCGGAACGAACCGAAGCGCTCGCATCGGCGGCGCGATTTCTTACTGCGAAGGGTCTCATGAAGAAGGAAATGCTCATCAACGTCCTCCAACCGGAGGAGTGCCGCATCGCCATTGTCGAAGATGGCGTACTCGAAGAGCTCTACGTCGAACGCTCCAGTCAAGAGAGTTACGTCGGTAACATCTACAAGGGGAAGATCGTCAACATCGAGCCGAGTATTCAGGCGGTGTTCGTCGACTTCGGCATCGGCCGCAACGGCTTCCTGCACGTCACCGACGTCGACCCTGTTTATTACCGACACCTGTTGCCGCGGGAACTGCTCGAAGAACTCGAAGAGGCCGAGCAAGCCGAGCGCGGCCGCGCATCGGGTGGCGGTGGACGTTCCCGCAACGGTGGTGGTAGTCGAGATCGAGCGGAACCCCGCGAATCGAACGACTTCCGACCCGCCGAGCGAGCCGCCCCGGCAGCGTTTCACCCCCCTGCCCCACCGATCAATGAAGACGACGAAAGCTTCCTGACCGGATTCGAAGAAGACGTGCCGGAACCGGCGGCTCCCGTCGCGAAGAAACCGGAACCGCTGCCGAAGCCGCAGTACATCCCCGTCGAACAACCGCCGCTCGTCCGCTACGTCGACGATGACGATTTCGCCGGCTTCGGCGAAGGCCTCGATTCCGAAGCTTCGGTTCCGCACCCGGCACACCACGACGAAAGCCCCGTCGAATTGACCGTGGCCACTCCGGTTGTGGACGCCGAGGCCGAAGCCGAAGACAACGGCGAGAAGCCCAAGGGCAAAGGCCGTGCTAAAGCCGGCGCCGCGAAGAAGCCGAAAGCCAAAGCCGAAGAGGTCGAAGAAAAACCGAAGGCGAAGGGCGCTCGCAAGGGGAAGAAAAAGAGCGACGAAGATCCGCTGCCGATGGATTCGACCGAACGCCGCACCAGCGACGACGACGAACCGGAAATCCGCCCGTTCTTCGACGATGAGTCCTCGGCCTTCGACCCCGATGCCCCGAACGACCGCTTCGACGGTGACGACGATGAGCCGCCGAAATTCTCAGCCGAAGCCGACGACGACCAAGAGGCCGCCCCGGCACCTGTCTTGGATGACCTCGACGATTTGGACGCGGAGCCGCAACCGCAATCGCGGCGGCGGAACGACGACGACCGTCGTGGTGGTCGCAGTGGTGGAGGCCGTGGCCGCGAGGGCGGTCGCAGCGGCGGTGGCGACCGAGGCGGTGATCGCGGTGGACGACCATCGCGCGGGGGGCCGAGTCGTGGAGCGCCACCGATCAACAAGGCTCACACCCGCCACAAAGGGCTGCCGATCCCGCCGATTCAAGATATTTTCAAGCGCGGCCAGGAAGTGATCATCCAAGTCATCAAAGAAGGCATCGGCACGAAGGGACCGACCCTCAGCACGTTTGTGAGCATCGCCGGGCGCTACCTCGTGCTCATGCCGAGCTTAAACCGCGTTGGTGTGTCGAAAAAGATCGAAGACCGGGATGCCCGCCACCGCCTGCGCGACATCATGAACAAGATGAACCCGCCGAAGGGCGTCGGGTTCATCGTCCGCACGGCCGCCGTCGACCGCGACGAGAAGGAACTCCACAACGACTTGGCCTACCTGCTCCGCCTCTGGCAAGTCGTGGTGCGCCGCATCAAACGGGTCGCCGCGCCGGTGGAAATCTACCGCGAATCGGACATGATCACCCGGACGATCCGCGACATCTTCAGCGCCGACATCGACACGATTTACGTCGACGAGGAGAAGTCGTTCGCCCACGCCAGCGAGTTCTTGCAGATCGTGATGCCAAAGTTCGCCAGCCGGATCCGCTTCCACGGCGACAGCGAACCGCTGTTCCACAAGTACCGCATCGACGAGGAAATCGCCAAGATCAACCACAAGCGACTCGACCTCCCCGGCGGCGGGTCGATCATCATCGAGCAGACCGAAGCGCTCGTGGCCATCGACGTGAACAGCGGCAACTTCCGCGACGGCGCCAACGCCGATGAAACCGCGTTCCTCATGAACTGCAAGGCGGCGAAGGAGATCGCCCGCCAAATCCGCCTCCGCGACCTCGGCGGGGTGATCGTCAACGACTTCATCGACATGCGCCGCGACGAACACCGTCGCAAAGTCGAAGACGTGCTGCGCGACGCGCTGAAGCGCGACCGCGCCCGCTCCAAAGTGTCCCGCATCTCGGAGTTCGGCCTCATCGAGATGACCCGGCAGCGGATCCAACCGTCGCTGAAGAAACGGATCTTCAACGACTGCCCGCATTGCACCGGCACGGGGTTCATCAAGAACCACGAGACGATGGGCATCGAAGTGATGCGGTTGCTGCAACTCGCGGCCCACCGCGCCCCGAACATCAGCCTGGTGACCGTCTCGGTGAATGCCGAGGTCGCGGTCTACCTGTCGAACAAGAAGCGCAGGGAGATCGCGGCGCTGGAAATCGCGGCCGGCATGGAGGTGCAGATCGACGGCAAGTTCGGGGCCTCCCCGGAGTTGCTCGAGTTCAAGTGCATTGACCAGAACGGAATGGAACTCCGCCTGGCCGGCGGCCCCTTGCCGAAGGCGATCCGCACCGGCCCGCCCCCGCGTTTGCCCGAAGGAAATACCGGCGGCCGCCGCTATCAGGATTGAGCATTCATGGAGAACCGACCGTTCAGACAGCTGAGCGGTCGGTTTACTGTACTCCGCACGGAGCAATCTGAGCTTTGGTGGCGAAATAGCCGATGAGATTCAGGGTTAACCCGATGCGCGAGCATCGGAAACCACTGCTGGTAGGCCCCCTCGATCCTGACCTTCGACCACATTCGGGAAATTCATGTAGCAAGTCTGACCGTCAATCCTCACCGCCGATGCTTGCGCATCGGGTTAACGGCTTTGAAGAAAACTCAGTCATACCCGTGTGGACCATTACCAAAAGAATCCGGCAGCTTACTCGCGCTGGCCGGCTCGCCTTGCGATAAAATCGAGTGGCGGTTAACCGCGTGCGGAATTCCAGTGCGCACAGGTCACCGATCAACGTTGCTTCGGGTCGGCGAATTTGTCCAGCAAGGCCAAGTAGCGTGTGGCATAAAAGACCAAAGCGCTATCGGTATCAATATTCACGAAATCGACTGG
>JANXWE010000321.1 GCA_025351325.1 Fimbriiglobus sp. | reverse complement strand
TCGCCGTCACCGCTCACTGGGGCATCGCCGGCAAGGGAGGCATCTGCATGCCGAGCAAGGGCAAGGCCGTCGAGCGTGCCTACACCCCGGAGGAACTCGCCGCCATCGGCGACGGGGTCGCCCAACTCGGGGAGACCACTTTCGACATCTTCCTCAACGACGCCGCGTACTGGAAGAACGTGCCCAAGGCAGTTTGGGAATACACCTTGGGTGGCTACCAAGTTCTGAAAAAGTGGCTCAGCTACCGGGAATTCGCCCTGTTGGGCCGGGCGCTGCGGCTCGATGAGGTGGAGTACTTCCAGCAAGTCATCCGCCGCATCGCGGCCCTGCGGTTGCTCGGGCCGGCGCTCGATGCCAACTACGAAGCGGTGAAAGCGGATCTATTCAATTGGCCGAAGTGACCGCGTCGCTCAAAGCAAAAACAGAGGCCTGGCCCGGATTTGAACCGGGGAGTGACGGTTTTGCAAACCGTTGCCTTACCACTTGGCTACCAGGCCTTGCGAAACAGCATCTTATCCGTTGCGCTTCCACCGTCAATCGCATCACGAGTATCGGTCGTTGGGAATGGCCGACTTCAGCCGTTCCCAAACGACGCTCCGTAGCGTGCTCGGGTTCAGGGTGGAATCGAACTTTTCCGAATCGGATCGAGAACCGATGAAATCAGCCACTTCGTCCGGCGAATCAGTTTTGTCCGACCCGCGAGGCGAGTCGTAGAATCTCGGTTTCATCCTGTCTGGAGTCCACAATGCAGCGAATGGGTGGCCTGTTGGCCTTGGTGGTCGTCGTCGGATCGGGCTGGTCGATTCTGGCCGAAGATAAGCCGGCAGCGAAAGTGGAACGCTTCGATCAACTCGTCCGAGAAGATCTCTTCGCGGGCTTCGGTGGCGACAAAGACGCACTCGCACGCGGTATGAAAAACTGCGAAGAAGCCCTGATAAAAGATCCCAAAAATGCGGAAGCCCTGGTTTGGCGCGGGGCCGGACGGGTTTACATGGGCGGGCAAGCTATCCAAGACAAGAAGCAAGCGGAAGGGATCAAACTGTTCCTGTCCGGGCAAAAAGACATGGACGACGCGGTGAAACTCGACCCGAAAAACGTCGGCGTGCGGATTCCGCGGGCCTCGGTTTTGATGCCCGCGTCCGGTGGCATGCCGGCGGCGATGGCCAAACCGCTGCTCGAAAAAGTGCGGGAAGACTTCGAAACGATCTACGAACTTCAAAAAGACTCACTCGAGAAAATCGGCACCCACCCCAAAGGCGAACTGCGCATGGGATTGGCCGACGTCTACCGGCGGCTCGGCAACGCGGACAAATCCAAAGAACAGCTGGAGATCGTGGTGAAGGAACTCCCCGATACCAAGTACAGTGCCCGCGCCACCGAGTGGCTGGCCGCCAAGCCCGACGCCAAGCTCGCCCACAGTTGCATCGGCTGTCACACCAAGTAGCACCAGTGCTGTATGTTGTCCCCAGTTTGAATATTCCATTCGCCTGGGGAAACCTCCGTGTACCGAACCATTTTCATCTTTTTCATTTTGCTGTTGTGCGTTGCCCCACTCCGGGCGGAAGAGTACCCGACGCACACACTCAAGTCCGAAGAACTCGCGGTGAAAGTCTATCTGCCGGACGCCAAGGACGGATTCTACCGCGGCACCCGCTTCGATTGGGCGGGCGTCTTTTCGGTCGAGTTCGGCAAACACAAACTGTTCGGCCCCTGGAAAGAGAAGCACAACCCGGCGAACAACGACGACATCGTCGGGCCGTGCGAAGAGTTCGGCTCCGGCTTCAACAGCCCGTTGAACTACAAGGAGGCCCAAGTCGGCGAACGATTCTTGAAGATCGGCGTCGGCGAGTTGGAAAAACCGAAGGAGGAGAAATACCAGTTCTTCCGCAACTACAAGATCGCCAAAGCCGGTGAGTGGAAGGTGACCAAAAGCGACGGCAAAATCACGTTCGTGCAGACCGTCAAAACCGAGTTCGGCTACGCCTACACCTACACGAAAATCCTCTTGCTGGACGGTGCGGAACTCCGCATTTTGCACGTCTTGGAAAACCACGGCGAAAAAGCCATCAGCACCGATTGCTACAACCACAATTTCTTCAATGTGGACGGCGATGCCGTCGGCAAGAACTACCGACTCGACCTCCCGTTTGAACCTAAGGACAACAAAGTCGCCAAGGACTCCAACCCGGTGGCCACATGGGCGGGTAAGTCGCTCACGTTCAGCGATCCGCTCGAAAAAGGTTCTATTTATTTCGAACTCGGCGGCTTCAACAGCAAACCCGGCAGCCAAGATGCCAGGGTGACGATGAAGCACCTCCCCAGCAGCGTGAGCGTTCGCGTGACCGGCGACCGACCCCCGAGTCGGTTCAACGTCTGGGGCATCCAAACGACGCTCTGCCCGGAACCTTTCGTGCAACTCGAAATCGCACCGGGAAAGAAAGCGTTGTGGAGTTGGAAGTACGAATTCGGGAAGTGAAGTTTGCCTCTCGATTTTGTGGGTGGCGAGCCGGCCCAGCGTGAGCCGTCGGATTCTGCTCTAAAACGTCGAAACCACCCCCGTTCCACGGTTCCACGGTCGTCATTCTGTCCGATGTTGTTGCGTCTGTTGCGTCTGTTGCGTCCACAGAGGGGAGGGGGTAAACTACCCAGACACAAGAACAAGTGTCATAGTGTTGGGTTGTGCGCGCGAAACTATTTTTGAATATCCGGTTGTGGAACCGTCCGAAATCGGGTACCGTTCTATCATTGGATGAAGAATCCTTCCTGCCACACACGCACTTTCCTTCATTTGGAGCGGCCTCCATGCTGACTCTTCACGGTGTTCCGTCACGGTACTGCGACGGCATCTCCCGCCGGTCGGCCCTCAAAATCGGGGCTTTTTCGTTCGGTGCCACCACGCTCACCTTGGCCGACGTGTACCGGGCCGAAGCGGCCACGAAAACGACTTCGACCGGTGGTTCGCTCTCGCAACATCGAGCGGTCATCAACGTGTTTCTCGGCGGTGGCCCCGCCCACCTCGACACCTGGGATTTGAAACCGGATGCCCCGGCGGAAATCCGCGGGGAATTCAAACCGATCAAGACGAACGTCGCCGGGATCGAGATCGGCGAATGTTTCCCCAAGATTGCCGCGATGATGGACAAGTTCGCAATCATCCGCAGCATCGTTGGTGCTCAAGGTGGCCACGACGCCTACCAGTGCACGACGGGCTACCCGCATTCGTCCCTCGCGGCGATGGGTGGCCGACCGAGCATTGGTTCGGTCGTGTCGAAGCTGTGCGGTTCGGTCGATCCTTCGGTACCACCGTTCGTCGGTTTGGCAAAGCGAACCGACCACGTGGAGTGGAGCGACGCCGGTCAATGCGGGTTTCTCGGAAGCCAATATGGAGCTTTCAAACCGAGCGGTCCGGACATGGCCAACATGACGAAAAATACCACCAATCAAGCGCACCTCGGCGAACGTCAGAAGTTGCTCCACGGCTTCGACACTCTCCGAAAAGAGATGGAATCCGACAGTGTGTTGAGCACGATGGACGCCCATACCCAACGGGCCATGAACGTGCTGCTGTCGAGCAAGCTCATGGAAGCGATGGATGTGACCAAGGAAGATCCCAAGATCCGCGACCGTTACGGCGACGGCAGACCGTACAAATCTCAAGGCGATGGTGCGCCGACGGCGAACGATCAGTTGTTGATGGCCCGGAGGCTCGTCCAAGCCGGTGCTCGTTGTGTGACCCTCAGCTTCGGCCGTTGGGACAGCCATGAGAAGAACTTCAACCTCGTTCGCGACCACGGCGGCAAGCTCGACCAAGCGCTTTCGGCCCTCGTTTGGGACCTGGATCGGCTCGATTTGCTCGACGACGTGACGGTAATCGCCTGGGGCGAATTCGGTCGCACTCCGCGAATCAATAAAGAAGGTGGTCGGGATCACTGGCCCCAAGTGAGCAGTGCCATCCTCGCGGGGGGCGGTCTGAAAACGGGTCAAGTCGTCGGGAGTACCAACCGCTTGGGGGAGAATGCCAAAGACCGCCCCGTGAGTTTCGGGGACGTCTTCGCCACGCTGTACCAATCGATTGGGTTGAATCCGGATTTGAACCCGGTGAACGATCCCACCGGCCGGCCGCAGCTGTTGGCCGAAGGAAAAGTGATGAAAGAACTGATCTGACACCGACGATCATTCAGTTCGTGACCCCGTGGAACCCCGTTCCAGCGGGGTCTATCATTTTCCCAAAGGCCTTTACGCATACCCCTCATTCGGGTAAATTATACTTTGAGTGTGGCAGACGGAGTGCGAATTAGTCCGTTTGGGGGAGTGTTTCAATGTTGAGCCGAATACCAGTGGCGTCTGTGGATTTGAGTGGCAACGAAGAAGCCTACGCCGTGGATGCGATCCGGAGCACCTGGATTTCGTCGACAGGCGCCTACGTGAACCGCTTTGAGCAAGAATTCGCCGAATATTGCAATACGACGACGTCGCTCGCCGTCTGCAATGGAACAGTAGCCCTGCACCTGGCCCTGCTCGGATTGGATGTCCGTCCGGGCGACGAAGTGCTCGTTCCCTCCTTGACTTACGTCGCCACCGCCAATGCGGTGCGATACGTGGGAGCGGAGCCAGTGTTCGTCGACGTCGACCCCGAAACGTGGTGCATCGACCCGGACAAACTCGAAGCGGCCATCACCCGGCGGACGCGGGGAATCATCCCGGTTCACCTCCTCGGCCACCCGGCCGACATGGATCGCATCAATCGCGTGGCCGACGTTCATGGCTTGTGGGTCATCGAAGACGCTGCTGAGGCACTGGGTGCCAAATACAAAGGCCAGCCGGTCGGGAGCCTGTCGCACGCGGCAACCTTCTCATTCTTCGGTAATAAGGTCATCACGTCCGGGGAGGGCGGTGCACTCACCTTGTCCGACGAGCGACTGGCGACCCGTCTGAGGGCCTTGCGTGGGCAAGGGATGGATCCGAGCCGCCGGTATTACTTTCCGATCACGGGGTATAACTTCCGACTCACGAACCTCGCCTGTGCGATTTTGTGCGCCCAGATGGAACGCAAAGAGACGATTCTGTCGCAACGCCGAGCGTTGTGTGCCCGGTATAACAAGTTGCTCGAGTCGGTTCCTGGCGTTCTCTTGCAGCCGGTCGCACCTTGGGCAGAAATCTCGCCGTGGATGTACTGCTGCACCATCGACCCGGACGAATTCGGTGGCACCCGCGACGACCTCATGGCGTCGCTGGCCGAGAAGAACATCGAAACGCGACCGATGTTCATTTCACTGCATACCCTCCCGCCGTTCCGGGAAGAATCCCGCAAGCGGAATGAGTACTTACCGGTTACGGATCGCCTTTCGGAAACGGGCATCATTCTCCCGACGTTCAACATGCTCACCGAAGCGGAACAAGATCGGGTCGTCGGTGCGATTGCCGATTTCCAGCGTCAACACAGCCGGAAACTCCGGGTGGCCTGATGAATCCGAATCCTGTGCTTGAGTTTCGTCGTTTGGCCCCGGATTTATCTCCGGTGCTAACGCTGTTTTTCGAGTCGTTGACCGCCAATCGAGACGACGTCGTCTTCCACCCGCATCCGTTCACCGCTGGGGAAGCGACACGACTGTGTTCCTACACGGGCCAAGACTTGTACTTGGTCGCCGTGTCTGACGGTACTGTGCTGGCATACGGGCTGTTGCGGGGCTGGGACGAAGGGTATGAAATACCGAGCTTGGGGATCGCGGTGCATCCATCTGCACGGGGCACCGGTTTGGGTGCCTCGTTTATGCAGTATCTGCATGCTGCGGCCACAACCCGTGGAGCGAAGGCGATCCGTTTGAAGGTTTACGCCGACAATTTGCGGGCGAAGGCACTTTACGAGCGACTCGGTTACCGGTCGGCCGGGGAGTCAGACGGGCAACTCCTCTACACGCTCGCTCTGGGGAAGTGAAACTTTAACTGGACTCATTCCGGCGATCAGGCCAGCGAATTGCCCTGAGAGTCCATCGAATTCATCGGATGAACCCATTTCCAAAAGCAGATTCGAGATGGTATCGGCCAAGGCGAGCTGTGGTTTTTGGTAGAGCACTTCGGCCGCAAATTCCCGGAGGTTCAGGCAATAACTCTCGGTGTTGAATCGATGGAGTGCGTGGTAGCGGGCATTTTCACAGTAAGCGGTTCGGGTCTCTTTTTGCGTGACGAGCCGTTCCAACGTTTTTCCAATTTCCGTCTCCGAGAGGATTTTGATCACGACGTCATCCGGGAATTCGCCGTAATACCCGTGATCCCAAACAACCGTAGCAACCCCGGCCAGTAGTGAGGTGACTAATACGGCCGAGCTTTCGCCCAAGTGCGGATTGCGAAGATTCACCACGACATCCGAAGCTAGCAATGCGACCTGGAGTCGCTCGTCGGATTGCCATCCGAGCAGACGCACCGTCGATTCGAGCCGGTGCTGGTGAATCAATTGTTTCAGGGACTCTTCGTAGTCCGGCGTTCCACGACCGATCACATCGTAGAGACAGTACTGACGGAGGATTTCACTCCCGGCAATCGCCGAAATCGTCTCATGGATGAGTTTGTTCGAATTGAGCACACCGAACGACAGGATTCGCACTTTACCGTCGGACGCATCCGACTGCGGCGTTTTGAAACCCGATATGGTTCGGCTGGGGCCGAACGAGGGGAAATCGATCGTCCGCGTGAGGGTGGCGACTTCGGCGACCACGCGTTGCCGCGCGTACTTCGAATGGACGACGACACCGAGTGCCCCGTGGAGGATGGGCTGAAACAAGGGATACATCAACCGTTGCGGTTCGTCGATGGTCTCCGCGATCCGGCCCGTGATGACGTCGGAACCGAACTGCTCCGCCTCGGTTCCGTGGGCGTGTCGGAGGTACGCGGGATAGCCCCTGAGTTCGTAATTCTCTTGGTAAAAGTAACCGTGGAAGAAGTCGCGCATCACCACGTCGTGCAGGATGACGATTCCTGGGCAACGGATCGCCGTCTGGTAAATTGGCAAGTGGAACGGCAGGTTGTTGCCCATGTTGTACACGAGCAAATCGTACGAAGCGAGCTTGGCCAGGAACTCTTCGGACGCATCGATCGGCACCGGTTCGCACGGCAAATCGGTGTCGCGGATCGGCCCGTGATCCGACGATTGCGGTACGAATAGGGTCACGTCGTCGAACTTCGACAGCACCGCGACGATGGCTTCGCTGTAGTCCCCAATGGCACTTTTGAGCGCGAACGGTGTGAACCAAGCGATCCGCATCTGCCACTCCGGTTGAGTTCAATCGAGCAATCGGTTCAAGATCGTGTCCCACTCGATGTGGTGTTCGCCCAGCGTCGCGAATCCGGCTTCGCCTTGGTCCCGGGCCTTTTGCTTGTCGTTCCAAGTGCGTTCCATGGCTTCGGCTAACGCCTCCGCCGACGGCTCCACGATCAATCCATTGCGTCCATCTTGGACAAGTTCGTGCGTTCCGCCAGAATCGGTAAACGTCAACAGTGGCTTATGGGAATGGAACGCTTCGAGGGTGACAAAGCCGTAGGAATCTTCATCGAACGGGATGTAGATCGCTCCGCACGCGCCGCGCATCCAAGAGGCTTTCTGCTCTTCGGTGACCCAACCCAGCATCTGCACGCGATCCCGGAGACCGAGCTTCTCGATCAGGGCTTCCATTTGCTGGCCGTAGTTGACGGAATCGGGCTTGCCCGCGATCACCAACCGGAACGGCGAGCGGACGTGGGCCATCGCCTCGACGGCGAGGAGTTGGCGCTTGGCGGCACCGATTCGGGACGGGTAGAAGAAGTAGTCTCCGAAATCGCCGGGGCCAAAGAGTTCGGGGCGATCCAGCGGCGGGTAAAGTACCCCGTCCGCTTCGATGCCATTGCCGTTGCGCAAGCGATTGGCGACGACTTTCGAGTTCGTGTACAGCTTCTCGACGCCGCCCAAGCTTTCGGAGTCCGCCCGGTGGATCATATCGCGGATACCGCGAGTTTCCGGCGTATCGGGCATCCCGGCGTAGGGGGTGCCCCACAATTCGTAGGCTTGCCGAAATTGGTGGAACAGCCAGAGCCGTTTCCGGCGGAACGGGCAGAGGTAAGCGGGGAATTTGAAGGCGATCACGAGATCGGGGTCACCGGTCCTCAGCGAGAGTAATTTGCAGGCGAGCATATGCTCGGCAATCGCTTGGGGCGGATACCATTTGAAGGGTAACTTGATCTGTTCGACGGCGTGCCCGCGGCCGACGATCCGATGCGCCAAGCTGTCGGCCAGGTACTCCGCGCCGCCGCGGACGAACGGGCACTGCACGTTGACGATGGCGACTTTCATGAGGTCAGTTTCTCGATCACGCGATCCCAATGAATGCCGTGTCGTTCGAGGGTCGCGTGGGCGTTCTCCCCCATTTTCTTGGCGGTCGTCCGGTCGTTCCACAGGCGGTTCATCGCTTCGGCGAGCGCCCGCGGCTCCGGCTCGCAGACGTAACCGTTGTGGCCGTCTTGGACGACCTCCAAACTCCCGCCCGAGTCGGTCAGCGTGATCACCGGTTTGTGGGCGTGGAACGCTTCGAGGGTGGAGTAGCCGTACGAATCTTCGTCGAACGCCAGATACAACGCCCCGCAGCAACCGGCGGTCAACTCCGCTTTTTGCTCTTCGGAGATCCACTCGGTGAAATGAATTCGCCCGGCCACTCCGGCATCGTGGGCATGGTCCTCGAGCGTTTGGCCATACCCCATGACATCCCCGGTTCCGACCATCACGAGTTTGACGGCAGGATCCGTGTATTTGAGGGCTTCGATGGCCAGGTCTTGTCTCTTGAGCTGAGTCAAGCGGCTGACGTAAAGGATGTAATCGCCGAACGGGCCGGGACGGAACAAGTGATCGTGGTTCAGCGGCGGATAGAGTACCTCTTCCGGGCGGATGCCGTTGAATTCGAGCACTCGGTTGGCAACGACCTTCGAATTCGTGAAGACTTTTTGACATTCGCGGAGGAACACTTCATCGGAACGACGCATCATGTCGCGGTGGTGTCGACCGACTTCATTGTCCGGAATTCCACACCATTTTGTATTCCACAAGTCGTAAGCCTCGCGGTGGTGATGGATGAACCAGGCGACTTTATTCGGATGCCGAATCGCGTACGACGGAGTTCGGATTGTAATCAGTCGATCAATTTTGTTGCCGGCGCTCTCGGTGAGGTCGAGTAAACGGAGGGCGGCGGTTTGGCTCGCGATTTCCGGCCACGCCGAGTAGAACGGAATCAGAACGGTGTCGCTCTCGAAGCCGCGGCGGAGGAGTTCCCGATGGAGATCCTCGACGATCTTGGTACCGCCCCCTTTGATGAAAGGCACAAAGGTGGACGCGATCAGGACACGCACTAGTAAGCCCCTTTCGCCGAACCAGTCGGGATGTCGTGTCCCGCGTGATGGTCCGTACTCGGCGTCGACTTCGCGTAGACCTTACTGAGTTGTTTCTGCCGTTCGAGAATGTCCTCGACGAT
>JANXWE010000040.1 GCA_025351325.1 Fimbriiglobus sp. | reverse complement strand
GAGTGTCGTCACGATTTTTGACACGAGCCAGAATGACATTTCGGACAGAATGGCATTCTTTCCTATACCCCGAAGGGGTTACATCCCACAGCCCCGGGTGCGCCGAAGCGGCGACCCTGGGCTGTGGGATGTAACCCCTTCGGGGTATAGGAAAGAATGCCATTCTGTCCGAAATGTCATTCTGGCTCGTGTCAAAAATCGTGACGACACTCACCGGCTCACGGGGTCTGCTTCATCCCGTGGCTCTTCTGGTATTCCTCGCTCGGTTGAATCACCGCGATGTCGCACAGACCCCACGGGGTGCCGCCGATCAACTTATCGAGCCAGTTGGTCGGCTTGGTACTGAGCGATTTCGTTTCGGTGATGTGCACCGAATTTCCCACGGCACCATTCAGCGTCTCCTCGAAGCCGTGCAAACTGTGGGCGTGCGTGAACAGGATCACCGTCTTCGGTCGGGCGTGGCTGTCCATAATCATCTGATTGATGTCCTTGGACCGGACACGCTGCAAGTCTTTGCGGTCGGTGTAGAAGGCGACGGAATCGACGTTGCGCGGGTAGGTCAGCACGGTCGTGTTCGGGTCGTTCAAGTACTGCATCACAATTTCGGGCCGGCCCATCGGCGAGCGCGTTTTGGCGTACCAGGGCAACGCCACGAAGTTCACCACGGCCAGCAGCGCCGCAAAGCCACCGATGATTCCCCGGGTGGAACGCAGTTTGTCCCAGCGACTGCGGGCCACGAATTCACCGAGAGCCAGGCAGAGTGGTGGAAACGCCGGGAGAATGTACGTTGGAAGTTTGCTGCCCGACAAACTGAAGAAGAACAGGCACCACAACCCGGAGAGCAACCAGAACCCTCCGGCGGCACTTCGGGCCTGCGCTTCCACCGCGCCGCCGAAGAGCAAGCTCCGCAGGTAGGGAATGGCCAGGATCACCCCCGGCAAGAAGCCGGCAAGGAAGATCGGGACGTAGTACCAGATCGGTTCGAGGTGGTCGAACGGTTTGGCGAACCGCATGACGTTGTGTTCCCAGAAGAAGTACTTCAGGAACTCCGGCTGGCGCAGGTACATCGCCACGTACCAGGGCAGATTCACCAGCACCACAATGCCCGCAAACGACGCCGCGTCCTTGGCGTGGGCCTTGCCCCACTTCCAAAGACTCAGTGCCTCTCCATCCGCCAGGCGGTGACGTTGCAACCAGGCGAACAGCAGAAGCGGTGGGAAGAGCAGCACTTCGGAGATCGGCCCCTTGGTGAGGAACCCGAGGCCGGACATCACCGCGGCGGCGATCCACCAGCGGCGATTCAGCGTGCCCGAGCGCACCGCTTCGAAACCGCACAGCACCGACATGGTCACGCAGAGGGTCAGCAAGCCGTCCAGCAGCAACAAGCGGGCGACGCCGAGGAACCCGGGTGCCACCGTCAGCAACGCGGCCGCCCAGAACGCCCCGCGTTCGCCGATGCTGCGCCGGCCGAGTAAATAGATCGCCAAGATCGTCAGGTGAACGCAGATCGCTGGTACGAGTCGAGCACTGGCCTCATTGACTCCGAAGAGTTTGTAGCTGATGGCGACGAGCCAATACATCAGCGGTGGCTTGTCGAGGTAGGCTTCCCCTTGCAACGTCGGCACGACCCACGAACCCCCTTCGACCATCTCTTTGGGGATCTGGGCGTAGCGGCCCTCGTCCGGTTCGAGCAGATAGAACGACCGCGTCGGGTAGAGCAGGATGGCCGGCAACAGCAGTACCATCAGCAGCGAGAGTGGCCGGATTCGCGTGCGGGTGTCGGCGGTTCCGGGGAAGAGAACGTGGTTCCAAAGGTGCGGCCCCCAAGCGAGAACCGAGCGGGGGAGTGGGGCTGCATCCGTCGTCATGCCGAATCCTTCCAGGGAAGCAAGTGCGGCAGTGTACGTAGAAACGAGAAATGGCAGCAAGGTGAAGTGGGTGGGTGCCAAACCCAGATGAAGAGGAACGCGGATGACGCGGAAAAAGGCAGGATGAAGAGGATCGGAAAAGAACGATGTCTTTCCGATCCGCTTCATCCTGGGAATTACCGAACCGGCAAAGCAGGTTCCTGCAAGTGAAGCCGGGGGCCGTCGGCGTGGTGGTGGTGCCGGCCTTTGGGCAGCTTGGTGTCGTTCGGGTTCAACGGCGCCGAGTGTTTCAGATCGACGATGTTGTCGCCCGGGTCGTGCTGCAAGCGACCGTCGGCCATTTCGTAGACGCAGTCGGCGTACGGCAGCAATCGTGGATCGTGGGTCACCACGAGCACGGTGGCGCCACGCTGACGGGCGACGTCGTTCAAAAGCTCGATAACCTGCTGGCCATTCTCCCAGTCGAGGGCACTGGTCGGTTCGTCCGCGAACAAGAAGCTCGGGTTCTTCACCAAAGCCCGGCCGATGGCGACCCGCTGCTTTTCGCCACCCGACAATTGCAGTGGTCGGAGGTGAAGTTTCTTACTGAGGCCGAGTTGGCAGAGGATGCGTTCCGAGCGGGCACGGGCTTCGCGTTTGGTGCAGCCTTCGCCCCAACGCAAGACGATTTCGAGCTGTTGGCACGCGGTGAGTGCCGGGAACAGGTTGTAACCCTGAAACACATAGCTGCAATGGCGCAGGCGGAACCGTTCGAGTTCGTGCTCGGTCATCCGCCAAAGATCCTGGCCGAGGGCTTGCACTTGGCCGCCGTCGGGGCGGAGCAGTGCGGAAAGGACGGCGAGAAGGGTCGATTTGCCGCTGCCACTCGGCCCCATAAGCAAGTTCATCTCGCTCTTGCGGAGTTCGAGAGAAACATTGTCGATTGCGAGCGTTTTCGCTTCGCCGGTGCCAAAACAACGCTGGAGATCCAGACCTTGCAGGGTCGGCCCCGTTCGCACAATCGCCGCTGGTGCCCGGGAAGTGTCGGTTTTCGATGTTTTTGGAAGGGATTTTCCTTCGTCGAACGGCGAACCAACGATCGGGTGACGAGACAACAACTGCGGCATAGGAGCTCCTGGTGTGGTGTGTTGTGTGGGGGGCGATCCGGAAAACGCGGCAGGGGCGGGTCAACTCCTTCAGGGCTGCTCAGGGATGCAGGTCTTGTATCGACGCCTAGGAAGTAAAAATAGAACTCGAACAAGGAAAACAGTTGCGCGGTGCAATTAGCTTATTATCCAAATTTAGACCACGACTGGCCACCAGAACGAGCGCTTTTGGCGGTTTTTCCAAATTACCCAACTTCACCGGTACTTCTGGGTGAAGTTGAGGACTTTGGCCGAATATCGTGTTACCGCCGCAAATAACGATCCATCCGGACATGCCGATATTCCCGACAGCTTGCCAGCACAGGGCATGAACGGCTGCAACTACAAAGCAGGTCATACTTTAGGGAACTTGGTTTTGATTTCCGAAGTGCCGTCGGGCAGGGGGTGCTTTTCGTAATCGCCGAACAAGCTCGGGCTGTCTGCTGCTAGTAAATCGAGCAACACGATGGCCAGTTTGCGGATTTCGGGTTCGGCGAAGGCACTGCCACGCTGTTCAAGGAAGTGCCGCAAGGCGCGGGCATTGGCGGTGACGGTGATCTTGGTCTCGGTCGCGTTTGGCAGCACGCTCCGGGCCGCTTGGCGGGCCGTTTTGCGTCGAGTGGTGCGATCGGCGTCCGGTGGCAGCAGAGCCGCCGTGGCGGCCATAGGATCGGCCAGTTTGCTGTTCAGCTTCTCGGCAAGTTTCACGTAGGCGACGTGAACGTGGGCAATCGCGTCTTGCCAGATCGCGTGCAGTTCCGGATCGTCGGCAATAATGTCCGGCTCCACATACTCCGCCACCGATTCATCGACGTACCTTTGACTTAATTGGCTGTACGCCCAGCCGGCCCTGTGGCGGACAAGTTCGTGGGTCAGGCTGCGACTCACACCGGTGATCAGGAACGTCCAGACGGCGTGTTCGAAGACCGAACCGTGGCCAACTTCTTTGATGTGGCTCAAGTAGGCTTGGTTGCCACCGGGACGGGGCTTGGCGAAGCTCATGTAACAGACGCGGCCCGCCGTTTCCGTGACCACCTCGGCCGCGACGGAGCTATCACTCGTCCACGAGACCCCGTGATCGGCTAAGAATCGGTCGAGTTCCCCCGCGACCATCGATTGCTTGCTCAGCAAATAGACCTTGGGATCTCGAAGGACATTGATTTCTACTGGCGTCAGGCTCGACATGCTCGGGAAACCTCGGGCGAAGATACGGGACTCTTACCGGTTTTATCGACTCTCGGGCGGTCCGGCTCCATCCGTGTTCGGCACAATTGGTTCGACCGGGCTGGCAGGGTCATTTCAACGGCTTCTTCTGCCTTTGCGGATTCGGAATTTGGGAAATTTGGGGTATAGTTCCTACGTGAGTCATTTTAGAACAATCCGGGAAATTCCGCTGCTGGCCACGATGGTGGTTTGGGTTTTCGTTTGGTCGTCGCCCGCCGCTTCGGGGCAATCGCCCGGAGCCGAACCGACGAAAGCCACGGCGATCAAATTGCCCGATGGCACGGTGGTCTTTTGGACGAAGAACCCGGACGAAGCGAATCCGGCGGTCGAAGGTGTGGTGCTGTCGCCGCAGGATTACAAGTCTCTGGTAGAACAGGCGGAACTGGCCAGGAAAGCCAAATCGCAGGCCCCGAGTTCGGTGGCGATCCGGGGGAAGATCGAACCGCGTGGAGAACGCTTCGTGGCCGCGCTGACGTTGACCTATTCGTTCCGCACGACTCAACCACGCACACTCTTAGTTCTCGGGTGCCAGCGGGGCGTTCTGGTGGGTGCCAAATCGGGGCAGGGCAAATTACCGATTCTCAATGCCCCCGGCGACGAAGGTTTGACGCTCCTTGTGGATAGTGCCGGTGAGCAGACGGTGACGCTCGATGTCGAAGTTCCCGTGCTCACACGCGGGCTGAAGAACGAACTCGGGTTCGATCTCGGCTTGCCGAAAGCGGCGATCACGACCCTGAAACTCGATGCGGCGCCTGCGCTGGGGATCAAAACTGTATCCCTGGGAACTCGGGTGGCCGACGTTGCGACTTTATTGCCGTTCAAGCCGAGCGAAACGAAACGGTACGCATGCACCGTGGAGCAATTGGTGGCGAAGCCGGTGCCCCTCGGTGCCACGGATTTGGTCGAAGTGACCTGGGAGCCGGCGACCCCGACCACACCGAAGGCCGCGATCCTTTCCGTTGTGGATAGCGAATTGATTGTGCGTGTCGAAGAGACTCAAATTGAAACCGTGGCCAAATTGCGGCTGCGGGGCAACCAGAAGGAATGGCCGCTCCAACTGCCGGTCGGTGCCGATGTGACCGTCGAACGAGAAGGCTTGTTCGGCTTGGGCCTCTCGGCGTTACCCGACACGATGCCACCGACGGTGGTACGTCCGAGCGATCCGAATCAACCGCTGTGGCTGATTCGCACTCCGGGTGCCACGGCCAATGTGGAATGGTTGGTCACCGCCACGGTGCGGGTGCAGCGTCCGAAACCGAACGAAGCGGGTTTCCGCAGTCCGTACGCCATCGGCCCATTTGTACTGCAAGGGAATGCGAAACAATCGGGGCGAATCAACGTGTTCGCCGGGCCGTCGGTGCGGTTGGGGTTCAAGCCACTCGCGGAATTCCGCCGGCAAGATCTTCCGGCACTGGCGACCGAGGATCACATCGCCCAGTTCACATTCGCCGGCCTGCCTGAGACGGCGGCGAATACCAAAGCCAAGCCTTGGCTGGAAGTCGACGCCCGGGTGGCCCCGACAGCGATTCGGGCGAAATCGGCCCACGTGTTGAAGTTGACTTCGGGCGGCTGGCGCTTGGAAACGACGGTTCGGGTCGCCCCGCCGCCGCGCGGCGAGATCGAACAACTCCTCGTCGAGATGCCCGCCGAGTGGCCGACGTTGGAAGCGACGCCGGAAGAGCTGGTGGAAAGTGTTCACATCGGGAAGGACGGCTCACCGCGGATTTTGGCGATCCGCTTCAACGCGCCGCAGAAGACCGCGTTCACTTTGAAATTGCTGTCCGCGAGAGCTTCGGTTCCGAAAGTGGGAACGCCCGAGGAACGCGAGTCGAAACTGACGTTCGCCCTGCCGCGTTTCCCGCAGGCGGACGAACGCGAAACCAACCTTGTCGCGACGGTTCCGGACGGGTTCGAAGTGCGGGGAAACATTTCCCTTTGGGAGGGGGGGCAACCGTCTGCGGTGTCCGATCCGTTGGTCGCTTCCGTCGTGACTCCCACCCGCGCGTCGGCGATCGGTAGCATCGGCGGGACGTTCGACCGCGCGATTGCCCGCGTGGAATTGGCTTGGCAAACCTATCGCCCGGCCCTCGTTTGCGAAAATCGCGTTGAAGTCTCGCTGCAACAGCGTCAAGTTCTCGTTCAACAAGTGTTGAAATTTAAGCCAAGCCCGGACGACCGACGACCTGTTCGGCTTCGAGGCCCCGATGGACTGCTGGGCCTGCAATCGGTGCCTCCGCTCGATCCCGTCGGCCCAGGGCTTTGGGAATTCCGCTCTGCCAACGAACCGGGCAAGGAGTTTTCTCTCACGGTCGCATTCGCGGTGCGGATGGCGAACCCGAGTGCAGATCCCGTCGTCAATTTGCTCTGGCCCGAGACGGCCACACGCACGGACACGGTGCTGCGGGTTTGGGGCGGAGCCACCGGTCGCCGGGTCAACAAATACGAGGGCGACTGGCGTGAACTCCCCCCGGAACCGACCGCAGATCGAGATGCGTTACCACTGCTGACGTTGGCCGCGTCGAGTCCCGGTGTGCCGTTGGCGCTCGACTTGAGTTCACTCGGGGAATCCGGCCTGCCAACGGTCTGGGTCGAACGAGCCTATGTGCGGGCCAGCATCGGTGAAGCGGCGGTCGTCGTGCAAGAGAAACTCCTCTTGAAACGATGGCTCGGTTCGAGCTTGGAAGTGGAACTGCCTCGGCTGGACACACTCGAAGTGTGGGTGGATGAAAAGCCAGTCGAAGCCCTGCCGCAATCCGCTTCGGCCGATGCGCCGGACACGTGGATCCTGACGGTGCCGTTGCCGGAATCGAAACCGAACAAGATGATCCTCGTGGAGTTGCGCTACCGGGCCGCGAGCCAACGCACACAGTATCGTGAACGACTCTGTCACCCGCCGATCATTCGTGGAGCCTTGTATCGCACGCCACTCCGTTGGCTGTTGGCGTCGGAACCCGATTTGATGACGTTTGTTCCGTCCGGTTCGTGGGATCCCGAGTTCCGTTGGGCCTGGCGCGGCTTCGGCTTCGCCCCGACCGCCAATGAGTCCCCGCAAGAGCTGGAAGCGTGGCTCCGGGCGGGTGGCGAAACCATCCCAACTGAAACGTCGCCGTGGCTTCCGGCCGGTGGTGAGACGCTCGCCGGCCGGCAATCCACTCCGCAATCCGTTCCCGTTCTGTTGATTCCCAGACTCGCCTGGATGGCGGTCTGCTCGGGTGTCGTCCTGCTGCTCGGATCAGGGCTGTTTCAACTGCGCAAGTTTTGGTTGGGCCTCGCACTCGCCTCGTTGGGGATCGGCTTCGCGGTGGTCGGTGCGGTGTCACCCCAAGGACTGGCCCAAGTGCTGGCGGGGATGCAGCCCGGTGCCCTCGCGCTGGTGATCATCCTGGCGGGCTTGACCGCTTGGCGGAGCTACCAAGCCCGGCGGCTGGATCGATTACCGGGCTTCAGCCGCGAGCGCAATCCGGTCTCGATTCTGGTTCCACTGGGGCCCGCGAATCCGGGCAGTGGGAATCGCCCGTCGCGGCAACCGGTGGCCCGCACGGGAATTGGAAGTACCGTCCCTCCGATCACTTCGGAGAGCGGACACTGATGGTCTTTCGAACGCTGACGGCGTGCTTCTTGATCGGCTTACTCCTCGCCGCGGTGGGGGTCGCCGATTCCACCCGTCCGCGTGGGTCACCCGCCTATGCGGCGGCCCTCGGCTCAAGCGTACTCGCCACGCCGGCCGAAGCCGATTTGCCCGATCCGTTTGCCATCCAGCGTGTCTTTCTGCCGCTGGAACGCGCCGATGCTTTGAAGCCGGACGTCGCTCGTGGGACGCTGATCCCACGCTCGAAGATCGATTTCGAAGCGACGGTGCAGGCAGCCGCGCGAGTTCAACACTCGGCCAAGAATCCGGCCCGTCTCTTTGAAGCGAAGTATCAGGCGACGGTGCTGGCGGGTGCAATTTCCGGACACGCCGATTGGCGCTTGAGCCACCCGACCCATGGGGCCAGTGCCATACCGGTCGATCCGCTGCCGGGGGCGATTCAAAAGCCGGCGTGGAACGACGGGAAAACGCCTCTGCTCTTCCGGGCCTCACTCGACGGGAAGGCCCCGGCGGCGACGTATCTTTGGAACGAGGGGCCGAACCAAAATCAATTCTCGTTCGATTGGTCGACTCGACTGGTGGAGCAGCAGGACGAAGAGCGTTGCACACTCACATTTCCCGCAGCTCCCATTGCGACGCTCGAATTGATTCTGGCTGCGGATCGTATGCTGCTGCTGACCCAAACGGGGGTACTGATCACGGGGCCGTTTCCGGCACTGAAGGCGGACGATCGCGTTTGGAAAGTGGCGTTCGGCGGGCAAACTCAACTGACGCTGGCATTTCGCAAAGTCCGCAAATCGGATGGTGCCCCCGCGCTGGTTCGAGTGGATCGCACGGCGAGTTGGAAGTTAGTGCGAACCGGGACAGTGGGCCGACTCGATTTCACCTTGCAAGCACTGACTCCGGGTACTCGGCAACTCGTGTTCCAAGTCGACGCGGGTTTGGAAATCGTCTCGGTCGCCGGGGGATCGGTCGAAAGCTGGCAGTGCCCAGATGGCACGGCAGTTCGACAGTTGACCGTCCTTCTGCGCGACGACACACCCACGACGCAATTGACGATTTCCACGCGATCTCCACCGGTTCTCGGCGATGCGAAATGGAACCCACCGCAAATCCGCCTGCCGAACGGATCGATGCTCGGGGATGCCATCAACATCCAAATCGCAGCGGAGTACAAATTGGAAGGGTGGCAACCCGGCGACTACCGGATTGTGACCACCGCGACGACTCCGGATCGGATGACCAAGCTCGACTTCGTGCGGGCACTTTTGAAAGACGACCGACCGGAACTGAAGCGACCCACGATCCGCATCCGCCCGGCCGACGGTGATTTCACCACGGTCGAAGCACTGGAATGGCGGCTGGAACCGAGCCGAAACAAACTGGCCGCCGTGTTCACTGTCCGCGTGCTCAGCGGGCCGATTCCGAGCTTCGCATTCCAAGCGTCGAGCGGGTTGATCCTCGAAAGTGCCACCCTCGGTCCCGATGACCCCGGTGTGACATTCGGCCCGCAACCCAACGTGGCCCACGGTTGGATCGTCGAACCGACTCGCGCCGTAAGCAAGGGGCAAAGTCTCGAAATTCGATTGGAGTTTCGCGCGACCGACACGATGGCACCGGCCGATCTCGCCCGTGCGAACCCCGGCGAGTTCGTGCCCATTCCGAAGGTGTCG
>JANXWE010000304.1 GCA_025351325.1 Fimbriiglobus sp. | reverse complement strand
CTTCGTTTTGATGATTCGGGGCTTCAATCCGCCGGCGAGTTTTTCAGATCGTTTGAGCGTCGATTTCATCGTACTCCTCATGCGTCTCTACCGTCGCTACGAGGGGATGATTCCTCGTCGATAGGTGCAATGAGATCCTCGACACTCTTAACCAAATTCAGAAATTCTGTTAATCTGCCGAATGCGGCCATCGGAATCACCGTGTCAGGAGGGCGAATTTCCGGCCGGCGACCATGGGCCACCCAATTCCGCCATCGCCGGACTTGATTCACTTCTTCGACGAGATCCTTGCTGTTCCCGTCGAGCTTGAAATGGTCGAGCAGTTTACCGAAGCTCCCTTGTTCGATGGCGTCTTCGACTTCTCGACCGGCTTTCACCAAGCTCGGATGTCTCAAACCCCGGATTTCATGGGCGATTTGATCTTTCAGCCGATCTCGGACAGTGGCTTCGAAGACCGAGAAGAGAACAAAAATCGCGAGGTCGTCGAGTTCGGTCGATACGATCCGTGCATTCTCGGCCAAATCTTGTGGCTCGACCTGGCCCAACACCCCGTCCTGCGCGACTCGTTTCACCCAAGCATCGTCTTGACTCCACGGGAAGTCACCCCACACTCTTGCGAGGCGGTCGAGTCTCTTCGTTGCCTCGGCGACGGCCTGATACCAATTCCAAGCATCCGCGAGGGTTTTCATTCGAAGGCTTTCCTGACGAGCACTTCAAAACGCTCCAAATCGAGCGGAACGACATCGTTGCCGACGATGCGGAGATTCTCGAATTCTTTTTGCATGTACCACCGCCCGTCGGCGAGGCGGAACAAGTAGCACCCACTTCCACCGACCCAACGGACGTAAACGCCCCCTTGTACTCGCGTAGGATTTTCTTGGCCCGGTGCCCTCGCTTTCGCTGCCAGATTGCGTGCCACCGGTTCAAAGGAGACGCTTCGATCCACGAGAGTCAACTTTAAAACCGGTAGTCGGTAGTTGCCAAATGCGAGTTCCGTTCCGGTGACCTCTTCCACAGTGCGATCAATCAGGCGTTCCGGGTCGCAGGAGATCAGCCACACTTCCATCTGATGGAACAGCGCTTTCAAGGAAGCCAACCACTCTCGCAATATTTCACTCCGACGAACTTTATCCGCTTTGAGATGCTCCGACTCGGTTCGCAAGAATTCCGCTAGCACGCCCATTTCTGTCCTCCTGGTAGAAATGCATTTTACCATTCGGTTGCCCACTGTCCTACTCTCGTCCTCCGTGCGAGCGTACGAACTGGTGTCTCACCCGCCCGCCCGCAACCGCTTCTCCGCCACTTCCGCAGCGAACATCTCCAGCACCTCGGCCAACGGTTTCGGCCCTAGATCCCGCTTCTTCAAGTCGGCGATCCCCTCGTCGCGGACGGACACGGTGCCGTTGGCGGCATCCTTCTCCCCGACCACCAACAAGTACGGCACCTTCTCTTGCGAGCCGACGGCGACCTTGCCGCCGATCTTCTCCGGGCGGTAGTCGCCGCTGACGCGGAAGCCGGCCGCTTTCAGCTTCGCTTCGACTTCGCGGCCGTACTCCACCGACTTGTCGGAGATGGTGAGCACGCGCGCTTGCTCGGGGGCCAGCCAGAGCGGGAACGCGCCGGCGAAGTGCTCGATCAAGATGCCGCAGAAGCGTTCGAGGCTGCCGAACGGGGCGCGGTGGATCATGACGGGGCGGTGCATCTTGTTGTCCGAGCCGGTGTATTCCAGCTCGAAGCGCTCGGGCAAGTTGTAGTCGAGCTGGACGGTGCCGAGCTGCCATTCGCGGCCGATGCAGTCCTTCACGATGAAGTCGATCTTCGGCCCGTAGAAGGCCGCCTCGCCGACGCCGACGGTGAAGTTCAGCCCCGGCGTCGATTCGACGATGGCCTTCAGCGTTGCCTCGGCTTGTTCCCACTGTTCGGCCGGGCCGACGTACTTGCTGCTCTCCGGATCGCGGACGCTCACCCGGACGCGGTAGTCGTTGAGCCCGAGCGTGCGGAGCACCATCAGCACGAGGTCGAGTTCGCTGCGCAGTTCGGCTTCCACTTGGTCGGGCGTCACGAACAAGTGGGCGTCGTCTTGGGTGAAACCACGGACGCGCGTCATGCCGCCGAGTTCGCCCGACTGCTCGAACCGGTAGACGGTGCCGAACTCGGCGAGCTTGATCGGCAGTTCGCGGTAGCTGTGCGGCGACGCCTTGAAAATCTGGATGTGATGCGGGCAGTTCATCGGCTTCAGCAGGTAGCCTTCTTGTCCGCTCATCCAGTTCTTGAGGATCGTCTTCTTCTCGTCGTCGTTGGCCGCCTTGCCGTATTCCAGCCACAAGGCGCGGGCGTCGAGCTGGATCTGGCCCCACGTGTAGCGCGGGTATTCGTCCGCCCCGGTGGGGAAGTCCCCTTCGCTCACGCTCTCGATGACTTTCAGGAACGCCGCTTCGCGCGCCGCCGTCAGGTGCTTCTTTTCGAGCAGGGTGTACCAGGTGTCCACGGTCTGCACGACCGGGTTGAAGAACATGGCCGGGAACTGGGCATCGGCGTAGTACGGGAAGTGGCCGCTCGTGCGGTACATGTTCAGGTTGCCGATGTGCGGGGTGTACACCGGCTGGTAGCCACGCTTCACCAGCTCCTCGCGGATGAAGGTTTCGAGCGAGTACCGGAGGGTCGCCCCGCGCGGCATCCAGAGGATCATCCCCTGGCCGGCGGTCTGGCTGATGGTGAACAGCTTCAACTGCTTGCCGAGGACGCGGTGGTCACGCTTCTTGGCTTCCTCGATCTGCTTCAGGTAGGCGTCGAGCGACTTCGGATCGAAGAACGCGGTGCCGTAGAGCCGCTGCAACTGCTCGCGGTTGGCGTCGTTCTTCCAATACGCCCCGGCGATGCTCATCAGCTTGAACGCACCGACCTTGCCGGCGTTGGGGATGTGCGGCCCCCGACAGAGGTCGATGAACTCCCCCTGGCGGTAAAAGCTGACCGTCTCGTAGTCCTTCAACCCCTCTTCGATGTGTTCGACTTTCAGCTTCTGTTTGAGGTCGGCGACGAGGGCCTTGCCCTCCGCATTGGGCCGTTCGAAGCGCTCGAACGGCTCGGCGAGATCGATGATCTTCTTCATTTCGGCTTCGATGCGCGGGAAGTCGGCCTCGGTGATCGCCGTCGGGCTGTCGATGTCGTAGTAGAAGCCGGTCTCGGTGGTCGGCCCGAAGGCGAGTTGGGTGCCGGGGAAGAGCCGCATGACGGCGCGGGCCATGATGTGCGCACTGCTGTGCCGCAACACATCCAGCGCGTCCGGTGCTTTGTCGGTGAGCAATTCAAACGTCAGCTCGGAGACCTCACCCCCCGGCCCCCTCTCCGAAGCGGAGAGGGGGTGTAGCTCCTTGTCGAGATCGACGATCTCCCCGTTCACCTTGGCTGCAATCGACGCGGCGGCCAAGCGTTTGCCGATGCTCTCGGCGACATCGCGGGGCCGGGTGCCGACGGGCACCTCGCGGATCGAACCGTCGGGGAGTTTCAACTGCAGCATGCCAAGCTCCTGCGTGCCGGCGGGAGCGCCTCGCCCCTACATCGGGCGTGCCACCGCGCGGCGGGTGAATCGTAATGAGC
>JANXWE010000031.1 GCA_025351325.1 Fimbriiglobus sp. | reverse complement strand
GGATTCCAACAGGCGTTCCATCGGTGCGATTTCGTCGTCCGGAAGTTGTCCACGCAACGTCGTCGCCAACCCACCGAGCGCCGGGACGAATTTCGGATTGAGTCGCAGGGCTTCGCGGAACTGTTCGACCGCGCCGACCAGATCGCCGGAGTTCGACAGCGTTTGACCGAGCGACGAATGCAGCGCCGCCGACTGCGGTTGCAAGCGAATCGCCTCGCGGTGTTCCCGCACGGCACCGTCGGCATCGCCTTGATCGAGCAGGGCGCGGGCCAGCCCGTGCCGGGCCGCAACATGGTCGGGCGACGTCGCCAGCAACTCGCGGAAGAGGGCCTCGGCTTTTTCCGGGTCGCCAATTTCCAAGGCGATGATCCCGAGCTGACAGCGTGCCTCGAGATCATCCGGATTCAACCGGAGCACGCGCTGGAACCAACCCGCCGCTTCGGAAAAGTCGCCGAGTTCGATCCAGATGCGGCCGCTGAGCAAGGCCAGTTCCGTCGATTGCGGGTCGAGCTTCAACGCCGCTTCCACGCAGTCCATCGCTTCGGGGAAGCGACCGTTCTCCAGCAAGAGTCGGGCGAGATTCTGGTGCAGCGCGGCGACATCCGGAGTCGCCGTCAACAGGGTGCGGTAGGCGGCTTCCGCGTCGGCCCATTGCCCGGTTCGGTGGAGTTGGATTGCCTCGGCGGAGTCGATCATGGTGCGATCCGTTCCCCGGAAATGTAGACTTCACGGACAGTGAAATCGGGCTTCCAGACCACAAAGTCGGCGAACTTGCCGACGGCCAAACTACCGAGGTCGGCTTGTCGGCCGAGGATCGTGGCCGGGGTGAGGGTCGCCATGCGGAAGATGTCGTGGATCGGTGCCCCGGTCGCGGCCAACATCGTGCGGACGGCGTGATCCATCCCCATGACCCCGGAAGCCAGTGCCGTGCCGTCGAGCGTCACGCCGACGTCGCCTTGCCGGCGGATCAACTCCCCCGTGCCGGTCGGGCCGAACCAATAGTCGCCGTCGGGGCCATCGACAGCACGCATGGAATCGGTGACGAGGGCCAACCGATCCGGCCCTTTGATCTTGTACGCCAGCCGCAACAGCTCCGGGCTGAGGTGCCCGCCGTCGGCGATCACTTCGGTGGTGAGTTCATCGAAGTGGAGCGTCGCTTCCATGACGCCGGCCCGCATCGGGAAGGCCTGGCCCGGCCGCAATCGCGCACGATCCGACATCGCGCAAAAGAGATGATCGACGTGGCGCACGCCCCACCCGACGGCCGCTTCCATCTGGGGGAACGTGCAGAACGAGTGCCCCGCGGTGACGACCAACCCGCGCGCACGGGCCGCCTTCACGAGGCGTTCGGTACCCGGGGTTTCCGGAGCGATGGTCAGCGTTTTCAAGCCGCGTCCGGCGAAGTCCAGCAGGCGATCATCTTGTTCGGGGTCGGGCGTCAAAAAATCCGCATCCGGGTGGCACCCCTTGGCCGGCGGGTGGAAGTACGGCCCGTACAAGTGCCCACCGAGGGACCGCGCCCCGCCGGTGGCGTGCGATTCAAAATGGGCGCACAATTCTAAAAATCGAAGATAGTCCGCTCGTGTTGCAACAGTACTCGTGGGCGTCAGGCTCGTCGTGCCGTGACGGGCATGGCACTGGCAAACTGCTTGGAATGCCTCGGGTGTTCCGTCCATAAAATCGGCACCGGCCCCACCGTGGACGTGCAATTCGACGAATCCCGCTGAAACCAGAGCGCCACCGAAATCCACCGCCAGACCGGGGCCGCAGTCACCGACTGTGGCGAAATTACCACCTTCTGTTGCAAAACTCGCGTTCGGCAAGATACGATCTGGTAGAATCAAACTCGCGTTAGTGAACCGCTGCATGAAAATTCCGGAAATGGTGCCGATTTGGCCGATATCAAAGCGTCCGGCTCAATAGATATGTTACTCCGTACGATTCCGTTCGACAGCAGATAAGGAACGCAATGGCCAAGCGGACGTTGGTCGGCAAGCGGATTTTGGTGACGGGGGCATCCCAAGGGATCGGCTACGCCTTCGCCCGCGAAGCGGCACGACGCGGGGCCAGGGTCATCGCGATCGCTCGCAGTGCCGACCCACTCCAAATCTTGGTCGAAGACGCGGTCGATCGGTCGGGCCAGATCATTTTTGTCGTCGGGGATGTGACCAAACCGGCAGACCGCGAAATGATGCTTGAGGTGGCGCACGAGCAGTTCGGCGGACTCGACATTTTAGTGAACAATGCCGGCCACGGGGCGACGGGACTCTTCGGTGATACGAATCCCAAAACGCTGCGCAGCATGATGGAGGTCAACTTCTTCGCACTCGCGGAACTCACCCGGCTCTTCCTCCCCACGTTGCAATTCGGCGTCCGCCCGCTAATCGTCAACGTGTCGTCCATCTTCGGTCGGCGCGGCTTTCCACGCTATTCCGAGTATTGCGCCAGCAAGTTCGCGGTGCAGGGCTTCAGCGATGCGATCCGTGCGGAATTGTCGAAACTCAACATCGGCGTCTTGGTGGTGAACCCTGGACCAACTGAAACCAAATTCCAAGAGCACATGGTCGAACGCGATGCCGCCACCCCGCGCGCCCGCTGGCGAATGTCCGCTCGCAAAGTCGGCGTGGCCATGTGTCGGGCCATCGAACGAGACAAAGATGAGATCACGCTGACGCTGGCGGGCAAAGCTCTGGTGCTGGCCAACCGCTTCGCACCCCGGGCCTTAGAATGGTACTTCCGCCGGCAATTCAGATAACGATGACACCGTTCCTCCACACACTCAACGATCCACTCTTATGAATCCACGTATCGGACTCAGAACCGGCGAAGCTCTCGTCGAAGGCGACCAAGACTATCTCTGCGCGGAACCGGAGATTGTGATCGGGGAACTCGATGGCCCCGTCGGCACGGCCTTAGCTACCCTCCTCGGCGACCAAGTGAAGGGTCACACCCGCGTCTTCGCCATCCTCAACAGCGACGTGCAAGTACGCCCCGCCACGTTGATGGTCAGCAAGGTCACCGTGAAAGATCCCCGGTACACGGGCATCCTGATGGGTACCGTGCAAGCTGCAATTGCCAATGGGGTATTGGATGCTGTGCGTGCCGGTGACATTCCCAAAGAAATGGCCAACGATCTGGGTATCATCTACAGCGTCTGGCTCGACCCGGCGATTTTGAACGTGCCGGTCGGCCATGTCGATCACGCCGAACTGTTCCGCATCCACCGCGAAGCGACCGTCAAAGTGATCCGCAAAGCCATGCGGAACGAACCAAGCATCGACTGGCTGCTCGAGCAGCAAGCGAGCGTGACGCACTACTTCCACCAACTCGGGCTGGACGGCCAGTTGTAATCGGAGTCGACTCATGGCCGAAGTTCAACGGGTGGCACTCATCACAGGGTCGGCCACAGGTGTCGGCCGAGCTTGCGCCGTCCGCTTCGCCCAACTCGGGTTCGCGGTCGTCGTCAACTATTCCAAATCGGAAGAGGACGCGGTCGAAACCGCACAACTCTGTGAACAGTACGGGGTGCCGGTGCAGGTGATCGCGGCCAACGTCGGCGACGACAACCAAGTGCGCGGCATGATCGGCCACGTCGTCGAAGCTTTCGGCGGTCTCGACGTGCTCGTGAACAACGCCGGCACAACCCGGTTCGTCGCCCATGCCGAACTCGATGCCATCACCGATGAAATTTGGGACGAAATTTTCCAGGTGAACTTGAAGGGGGCGTTCTACTGTGCCCGCGCGGCCATGCCGTACCTGCAAGCGCGGCAAGGGAGCATCGTCAATGTGTCGAGCGTGGCCGGGTCGACGGGGCAGGGAAGTTCGATCCCGTACTGCGCGAGCAAAGGGGCGTTGAACACGTTGACCAAATCGCTGGCCCGAGCGTTCGGCCCGGACGTCCGCGTGAACGCCGTGGCACCGGGGCCGATCTTGACGCGCTGGTTGGAAGGCCGCGAGGAACACACGGCCAAATTTGTGAACCAAGCCCCGCTGGGGAAAGCGGCCACCGCCGAGGACATCGCCGATGCGGTGGTCTTCTTGGCCGTGGGAACTGCCCTCACGACGGGGCAAGTGCTGGTGGTCGATGGTGGCGGGACGATGTGACCGGGTGCGCATGAATCATCAGCGAGGGACTCTGGTTCCTCGCTGACAGTTGAATTTACCCAACAATTTGCTTGATCTTCAATCGGACGAACGGCTGGCGGTGGCCTCGGAGACGGCGAATCGTCTTGCGGCGGCGGAACAACTGAGCCACCGTCTTCACGCTGGGGAAGTCGACGACTTCGGCCACGATCTTGGCGCCCGCGAGGTGCGGCAGACCGATCTTGGCGTCGCCGTTGTTCTCGATGAGCAGCACACTGGTCAGTTCGATCGTATCACCGAGCTGGCACTCGCGGTGGTCGATCACAACCGTGGCGCCTTCTTCGGCGCGGTATTGGCGAGAACCATCTTCAAAAATCGCGTACATGTCTTCGTCCGCACAGGCTGGAATTATCAGGAATCTAAGATTGTAGCCCCCGCCCTGCGATTGGGTAGGGGTAAATTCCAATCGAACCGATGTGCTCACCCCCGGGTTTTTCGCCGCTCGCGGCGGCGGAAGAACTTCAACATCGTTTCAAAATGCTTCCCCTCGGTGCTGACGTCCAGCCAATCGGCCTGAGACGACCGGGCCAACCGGATGAATTGCTCGCGGCGCTCTTGCTGCCGCACGGCGAAGCCCGACCGGAATGCGGTCGACGACGTGTCGATGAGAAACGATTCGTCGGTCTCGGCGTCTTCCAATTGGATCAACCCGGCGGCGGGCCACGATTGCTCGCGCACGTCGGTGGTGCGCACCGCGATCAAATCGTGCTGGCGGGCCGAGCGTTTGAAACTCTCTTCGTAGCCACCGTCCAAGAAATCGCTGAACAGGAAGACGATGGCCCGCCGCTTTTGAACTTTGTTGAGGTGATCGAGTGCGACTTTCAAATTCGTGCCACGCTGTTCCGGTTCGAAAAAGAGGATGTCACGCAGAATCCGCAGAACGTGGCGGGTACCCTTATTCGGGGGAACATAGCGTTCGATGCGGTCGGTGAACACCAGCAAGCCGACGCGATCCTGGTTGTTGATCGCGCAGAAAGCGACCAGTGCGGCTAGCTCGGCGGCGACGGCCCGTTTGGTCTGCGTTTGCGTCCCGTAGCGTTGACTCCCGGACAGATCGACGGCGAGGAGCACCGTGAGTTCGCGCTCTTCGACGTACCGCTTCACGAACGGGGTGCCGGTGCGGGCGGTCACGTTCCAATCGATGCCGCGGATGTCGTCGCCGGGTTGGTACTCACGGACGTCGTCGAACGACAATCCAGAACCCTTGAATGCCGAGTGGTACTCCCCACCCAGCAGCGTTTGAACCGCTCGCCGGGCACGGATCTGCAACCGGCGAATCTGACGCAGCACTTCGACGGGGAGCATGGCGAACCCACACAAGAAGTTCGAGGACGAAACGCGTTAAGCCCGCACGGCCCCGCCGTTGATGCGGATGGTCTGCCCCGTGAGGAACTGCGCCGCCGGGCTGGCCAACCACACGGCGGCGTGGGCCACGTCTTCCGGCAGGCCCCAGACTTGCTGCGGCGTTTCCTTCCGCACGCGATCTTGCCAGACGGGCGAAGCGGTCTCGCCCCAACTCGTGCGGATCCAACCGGGGGCCAAGCAATTCACACGCACCGACGGCGCTAGACTCAGCGACAAACTCCGGGTGAAACAGATGATCGCACCCTTCACGGCGCCGAACAGTTGGCCGCTGTCGCCTTCCATCCCCGTCTCGGCTTGATCCCAGCCCATCGTGAGGATGACCCCGCGCCCCCGGTGTTTCATCCTCTCGCCGATGGCCCGTGCCAACCGCATGGTGGCTTTCAAATCGACTGCCAGCAATTCGTCGAGCTTCTGGTCGAAGCTCCACTTTGCGGCTTCGCCTGTCAGCGTGTCGGCACCAGCATTGCACACCAGCACGTCCAGGCCATCGCCCCAAGCTTCGGCGATCAAGCGATCTTGTTCCACGGGGCTCCGCAGATCGGCGAGGACGCATTCGGTCGGCGCTTCATACTTCTTCAATTGCGTCAACGTGGTCTGGGCGTTTTCCGTATGGCGACCGTGGATGACGATCCCCGATCCCGCGTCGGCGAAGCCTTCCGCGATGGCCCGGCCGATCCCCGCCGTACTCCCCGTCACGAGCGTCCGGAACCCGATCAAGTCGCGCTTGCGGAGTGGTTGTCTCGGCACGGCCAACGCCACCTCGTCCGCTGGAAGTTCGGCGAGTAATTCGGCCACGGTTCGGTGGAAGACCGGGTGCACGGCGTCGTCGGCGATCTCCGCCAGTGGCATCAGCACGAACGCGCGTTCGTGCATGCGCGGGTGCGGCAGCGTCAACTCGGGTTCGTCCATCACCAGCGATTCGTACAGCAGCAAATCGAGGTCGACGGTGCGCGGCGAGTTCGGCAGCGTCCGCACCCGACCGAGGTCGTGCTCGATGTTCATGAGTAGCCGGAGCAGCGTCATCGGGGCACGGTCAGTGGAAATAACGGCGGCGGCATTGAGAAACTTCGGCTGGTTCAAATACTCGTCGCCACGCGGATCGGATTCGTAATACGACGACACCTGGACGACTTGAATCCCCGGCTCGGCGCGCAGTCGTCGCACCGCCAAATCGAGGTGAACTCGGCGATCCCCCAAGTTGCTTCCCAGTGCTAAGTGAACGATGGCCATACCGGCTGCCCTCCGCTTGATTCCGTCCAACAGTCTTCAGTCAACGATACGAAATCCCAGATGGGAATTCCCGGCAGTCGAGATGTCGGGCAAGCCAACGATTCTTGGAGTCTTTGTAAACCCCTGAAGAACTCGGATGACGCGGATGATGCCCGAGATGAAGAAGATCGGAGAGAAATTGATCTTATCCGATCCTCTTTATCCTGCCTGTTTCCGCGTCACCCGCGTTCCACTTCATCTGGGATTGGTGATGTCGACCACGCTTTTCCACTTTTTCAACTATTTGGACAAAATTCCATCTCTCGGATTTGACAGCGTCCATTTCGGAGCTTATATCCAATACTATACCCAATTTCACCAATCGGAGCTTGCTATGGTCGCTAATTACACCCACAACCGCATCGGCCGCGATTCCCCGGTTCCCGTGCGCCGCGAACTCCCCACTTCGGAAAGTGGGCGAAAAGAGTTGTGGGGCGACACGGTGCTCGAAGCGGTGATGGCCCTGCGCGAGCAACTGAACAGTCGA
>JANXWE010000029.1 GCA_025351325.1 Fimbriiglobus sp. | reverse complement strand
TCGACTGTTCAGTTGCTCGCGCAGGGCCATCACCGCTTCGAGCACCGTGTCGCCCCACAACTCTTTTCGCCCACTTTCCGAAGTGGGGAGTTCGCGGCGCACGGGAACCGGGGAATCGCGGCCGATGCGGTTGTGGGTGTAGGTGGCGACCACGGCAAGCTCCGATTGGTGAAATTGGGTATAAGCTCCAAAATGGACGCTGTCAAATTCGAGAGATGGAATTTTGTCCAAATAGTTGAAAAAGTGGAAAAGACGTGGTCGACATCACCAAGCCCAAACGAAGAGGAACGCGGATGACGCGGAAAAAGGCACGATGAAGAGGATCGGAACGATTGATTTCTCTCAGATCCTCTTCATCTCGGGCGTCATCCGCGTCATCCGTGTTCCTCTTTGGTCTTAAAGACTCACAGATCCGTTGCTAAACCCTTCCACTTCGAGAACTATCCGTTGCGACAACGTTCGGGTATCATTTGTTTGTTCGGATTCGCGATAGCCCTCCCCACCGGTGCGATATGCGCTCACTTCTTTTGTTCTGCCTGTTTCCCGCATTCGGATTCGCTGTCGAGAAGCCGGACTACGACCCACCGAAACCGACGAAGTCGGATGAGGCCAAAGTCGCCATCTGGTCGGCTGCGAAAGCCGGGGAGTACCTCGATGCTGTCGGCGTCAACTGGACGCGCGACCGCCAGTGCATGACCTGCCATACGAACATGGCGCACGTGATGGCTGGGCCAGCGCTTCCAACGGCCAATGCCGGTTGGAAGGAAGTCCGCACGTTCCTCGAAGACGATGTAAAGAGTTGGAGCACGGGTGGCAAACCGAAGGGCGATGCGTTCATCGTCGTCAACGCCGTCGCACTGGCCTTCACCGATGCCCGCACCACCGGCAAACTGCACGAACTCACCAAGGTCGCACTCGACCGCATGTGGACGGTGCAACTGAAGACCGGCGAATGGAACTGGCTGAAATGCGAGCTGTCGCCACTGGAACACGACGATTACTACGGTGCCGTGCTGGCCGCCGTGGCCGTGGGTATTGCCCCGGATCGGTATGCCGAGAGCGACGCCGCGAAAGTGGGTTTGGCGAAGTTGAAGGGGTATTTGAAAGCGACTCCCGCTCCCGATCTCCACCACAAGGCGATGCTACTTTGGGCCAACAGCCTGCTGAAAGATTTGATGACCGACGACGATGCCAAGGCCACGATTGTCGAACTACAAAAACTCCAGCATGCGGACGGTGGATGGTGCCTGCCGAGTCTCGGTAACTACATCCGACGCGATAAAACACCCAACGACAAAGCGGCCCCCAGCGATGGCTACGGTACCGGTTTTACCCTGTTCGTGCTCCGTCAAGCCGGCGTCGCACAGGACGACAAATCGATCCTGGCTGGAGTGAAGTGGCTCAAAGCGAACCAACGCGAAAGTGGCCGCTGGTACACACGCAGTTTGAACAACGACAAAGCCCATTACATCACCAATGCCGGCACCGCGTTCTGTGTTTTGGCCTTGGACGCCTGCGGGGAAAAGTGAGCGACGGTGTTCGCCCGCAAGCCGCTACGGGGTTGTCGGGTTCCTTGCCGTTGCCCCGCCCTTCACTTACGATTTGAACTGACTACTTTTCAGAGGCAATTCATGCACCGTCCCTTGTTCGCCGCGTTGGCCGTCGCTTTCGGTTGCACCGCCGTGTCCGCCGAGAACTGGCCGCAGTGGCGCGGGCCGAAGAACGATGGCATGTCGACCGAAAAAGGGTTGCCGTCGAAATGGAGCGCGGACGAAAACATCGTGTGGAAGACGAAGCTACCGGGGCCAGGAGCAAGCACGCCGTGCGTCTGGGGTGACCACATCTTCGTGACGGCCCAAGAAGACAAGGGGCTGAGTCTGCTGGCGATTGGTACCGACGGTAAGGAACTCTGGAAGGCGATGCTCAGCCCGAGCAAAGGCACTGCCCGGGGCGACGAAGGAAACATGGCCTCGGCCTCGTGCAGTACCGATGGCAAGCTGGTGTTTGCGTTCGTCGGTTCGGGAGAACTCGTCGCCTTCGACTTCGCCGGGAAAGAAGTTTGGAAAGTCGACACGGCCAAAGTCTACGGGGCGTACAAGATCCAGTTCGGTGCCCACTGGACGCCGGTGCTGCACCAAGGGAAGCTGTACGTCCCGCTGATGCACCAGAAACTCCAACAGATCGTCTGCTTCAACGCGGCAGACGGCAAGGAACTCTGGAAGGCCGACCGCAGCAGCGACGGTAAGGGCGAATCGCCGGACGTTTATTCGTCGGCTTTTATGTGGGAAAAAGGTGACCGAGCGCTGCTGATCGTCCATGGGAACGATTACTGCACCGCCCACGAACTCGCGGACGGAAAAGAAGTCTGGCGGGTGACGGAGCTGAACCCGAAGCAGAATTACAACAATCACTGGCGTTCGGTATCGTCCCCGCTGGTGACGCCCGATCTCATCGTGGTGCCGTCGTGCAAACAGCACCCGACTGTCGCCATCGATCCGAACACGGCGAAGGGCGAAATTGCCCCCGGTGCTTCCGCCGAGAAATGGCGGTTCAAGAGTACGCCGGATGTGCCATCGCCGTTGCTCGTCGATGGCGTCGTCTATTTAATGGGAGCCAACGGACAGCTCACGGCGGTCGATGCGAAGTCGGGCAAGGAGCTGTACGATCTGCGGGTGACCAACGAACGCCACCGGGCCAACCCCGTTTATTTCGATGGCAAGATTCTGTTGGTCGGCCGCGAAGGAAACATGGTGGTGGTGAAATCGGGTCGGGAAGCCGGGGAATTGCAGAAAAACAAACTCCCGGACACGTTCACCGGTTCCCCGGCCATCAGTGACGGTCGCATTTACCTGCGGGGTTGGAATTATTTGTGGGCGATTGGGACGAAGTGAGTCGTCCGGAAATTTTATCGGTGGACAGGCTAGAAGCCCGATGGCACGTACTTTGTGTATCGCCATATTTGGGCAAGATGCCTGTCCTACCCCACGGCCGCGACCACTGCATCACCCATTTCGGTCGTCGTTCCTTGGCCGCCCAAATCGGGGGTCTTCAAACTCCCGCTGCGAAGCACTTTAGCCACGCCGTTGCGGACGGCGGTAGCACTGGCCGTCAGCCCCAGGAAATCGAGCATCAGCGCGGCACTGAGGATGGCGGCCATCGGATTGGCGATGCCTTTGCCGGCGATGTCCGGGGCACTGCCGTGAACAGGTTCGAACATGCTCGGGAACTCACGGGTCGGGTTAATGTTAGCACTGCTGGCCAATCCGATACTGCCCGCCACGGCCGCGCTCAAGTCGGTGAGGATGTCGCCGAACAGGTTGCTGGCCACGACCACATCGAACGATTCCGGCTTGCGGACGAAATCCATCGCGGCCGCATCGACGAGGAGCGATTGCGACTTCACGTCCGGGTACTCTTTCCGGACGGAGTGGAAAGCCGCATCCCACAAACCTAGGCCCCAGACTTGGGCGTTCGACTTGGTGATGCTCGTGAGGTGTTTGCGTGGTCGCTTCATGGCACCTTCGAACGCGGCCCGCAGAATGCGCTCGCAGCCCCGGCGGGTGAAGATGCCGGTTTGCACCGCGATTTCGTGTTCAGTACCGGGGTACAGGTTCCCACCCACCGGTGCGTATTCACCCTCGGTATTTTCCCGGTAAACCATCATGTCGATGCTGCCGGGCGCTTTCCCGACGAGCGGGCAAGGTACTCCTTCGAACAAATAGGCCGGGCGCAAGTTCACGTACTGATCGAACTTGCGTCGCATGGGCAAGAGCAATTCATGGATAGTCACACGGTCGGGCACGGCCGGGTCGCCGATAGCCCCGAACAGGATCGCATCATGCTGATTCAGGACATCCCAACCATCCTCGGGCAAGATTCGGCCGTGTTTTAGGTAGTACGCACTGCTCCACGGCAAATGGTTGAACAGCAGCTCCGCTTCCGGGTCATGCTTGGCCGTGGCGGCTTGGATCACCCGGACGGCTTGGTCGATCACTTCGGGGCCGATTCCGTCGCCACCCATGACCGCAATTTGATGGATTGCCATTGCACAAATCCTCTAGCTTCACTATTTGCGTCAACCGGAAATTGCCCCCGATTGGGACAACCGGCCCGGACGGTGCCAGCATTCTTTCGGGAGACAAATTCACTCGCCGAATTCCACCGGATGCGGTGGACGACACTGCCCGAGACGTACAAAGTTTATAGGGTTTGGCTGCAAGTGGCCGTTTCGCCCACCCGAGGGCCGGCGATGGCGACGAAATTCAACTCTACGATCCGTTCAATCCGCATCGGCATGCTGCTGATGCTCGGATTTGGAGCTATCGTCTCTTCAACAGGCTGCAAAAGTCGCGACGGTGGTCTGTTCACCGGCCGCGATCCGCTCATCGGTGGCGAGAAGATTCCGCCCCCGGGTGTGCCAATTCCCGGCCGCGATGGCTATGGGAGTAACGGCGTCAAAGATCCGCTGTTGAAAGGGTCGAGTGCCAGCCGCGACCCACGCGAACCGTACCGACCCACGGCCGAAATGACGAGCGCCGCGCTGGCGGGATCACGCCCTTCCGATGACTACGATCCGCTGCGGATGGATGATCGCCGGGCGACCGGCAGCAAAACGACGGCTCCGAGTGCGCCCAGTCTCAGCACCGGTTCGACTGCTGACCAAATGATGGACGACTTGCGACGGGTGGGCGGTCGGGTCTACGCCCCCATCCGGTTGCAGAGTGGGGATTACGAATTCCGCTGTGCGCTGCCCCGCAACGAAAGTGGCGCCCTCACGACGTTCACCGGCGTCGCACCCACCGCCAATGCCGCCATCCGCGATGTGATCGAACAAGTCCGCGCCGAAAGCAAGCGATGACATTGTCCTGTCGCGGAGAAGCTGTGAATTTTTTACGGGAATCCCTTTCGGTGTCCCATTGAACCGCGCCGGGGCGGCGCTACTCTGGGAGCGTGCCCCCACTCCGGACATCGGCCATGGACGGCACCCCACGCCCGTCGCCCCCAAATCGAAGCCCCGGCTCCGCCGGCCCGAGCGTCACAAGCGTGGAGTTTTGAAAAAGCCTCGATCCGAGTCGGGGAAACCGCACTCGGATGAGGCAAACGTTCACAAGCTCGGAGCGACGCGGCTACACACGAGCCGCAACGAACCACTAGTGGTCTATTGCAGCTGAATGGTTCCCTTGGCCGATAGTATCCGTGACACGGTCACGGAGGATCGGCCATGGTACCGAAAACGAAAGTCGAAGTCCGCCTGACGGACGAGCAGCGCGAGACTCTCGACCGCTTGGTTCAGACCGGTTCGCACCCGGCGGCGATGCGGCGGCGGGCCAACATCCTGCTCTTGAGCGACGCCGAGGGCCCCGACGCTTGGTCGGACGACGACATCGCCGAGCGTTTGGACACGTCCCGGATGACCGTCCAACGG
>JANXWE010000003.1 GCA_025351325.1 Fimbriiglobus sp. | reverse complement strand
GGCACAGGAGGGCACATGAGAAAAACAATAGATTTTCTCTCGTGCCCTCCTGTGCCCTCTGCGGTGAAATTCTTGATTCCAGTAAGGAGCACCCGCCATGCAACTCGGTTTCGTCAGCGCCATCCTTCCCGAACTCACGCTCGAAGAGGTCTTCGCTTTCGCGGCCGATGAAGGCTTCGAGTGCGTCGAACTGATGTGCTGGCCACCCGGCAAAGCCGACCGCCGGTACGCCGGCATCACGCACCTCGACGTCGGCGACTTCACCGCCGAGTATGCCGAGCGGGTGAAGGAACTCGTCCGTATCCACGGGGTTCGCATCTCCGGCCTCGGCTATTATCCCAATGCGCTCGATCCGAATCCCGAGCATCGTGCGATGGTCGTTGAGCATCTCAAGAAAGTGATCCGGGCCGCACCGATGATTGGCGTGAACGTGGTGAACACGTTCATCGGCCGCGACCCGGAGCAGACCGTCGAGGCGAACCTGCTGGCGATGCGGACGATCTGGGATCCCATCGTCGCACTGGCGAAAGAGCAGGGGGTGAAGCTCGGCATCGAGCACTGCCCGATGCTCTTCAGCGATAACGAATGGCCCGGCGGCAAGAACCTCGCCTACTGCCCGGATGTTTGGCGCAAGCTCTTCGCCGCCTACCCGGATGGCACCGTCGGCTTGAACTTCGACCCCTCGCACCTCGTCACGCTCTTCATCGATTGCCCGCGGGCCGTGCGCGAATTCGGCAAGCACATCGTCCATGTGCACGCCAAGGATGAACGGATCGACCGCGAACGTTTGTACGAGGTCGGCGTGATGGGCCTCGGCTGGTACAAGCCGAAGCTGCCCGGCCTGGGCGACGTGAACTGGGGCGACTTCTTCGCCGCCCTTACCGATACCGGCTACAACGGCGCGGTGTGCATCGAAGTGGAAGACCGCGCCTACGAGCGCGACCTCGACGACCGCAAACGCGGGCTCCTCCAAAGCAAGCGATTCCTCCAGCAATACATGGGGTGATTTATGGTGACGACAGCCCTTCCAACGCGTGGATGGAGCCAAGCAATGGATGCGATCGAACGAGTTCGGGAGCGAATGTTTCGGGCAACCGGGGCCCTTGATGCGGCCGGCGTGCCCTATGCGGTCGCAGGGGGCAACGCCGTTGCCGATTGGGTTGCCCGAGTGGATCCCGGTGCCACCCGCGCCACCAAGGACGTCGATTTGCTCGTGAACCGCAGCGACATGCCCGCGGTGCAAGCCGCGTTGGAGGGTGTCGGGTTCATTTATCACAACCTGTTCGGCGTCGATACGTTCGTCGACGGCGAGAAGGGCCGACCAAGTGAAGGCGTCCACCTGCTCCTCTGCGGTGAGATCGTGAGGCCGGGCGACCTCCACACGCTGCCCACGCTCGAAGATTCGGAACGCGGCGCGGAGTTCCAAGTGGCGAGCCTCGAAGCCTTGCTCAAGATGAAACTCATCGCCTACCGCGACAAGGATCGCACCCACTTGCGGGACATGATCGGCGTCGGGCTGATCGACGCGACCTGGCCCGCCCGCTTTCCCCCGCCGCTGGGCGATCGCTTGCAGCAGTTGCTGGACGACCCGAACGGGTAGGGCAGATCGTTCGTGCTCGTTGCGGAACCGAATAATCCCTCTTACTTCGCCACAAACTTCTGCACGCGTTTGCCATCGACTTCGGCCACGTAGACAGCGCCTCGGGAATCGACGCAGAGCATGTGCGGTGTGTTGAACTGGCCGGGGGCGGAGCCTTTTTGGCCCCAGCGGCCCAGCGGTTTGCCGTTCAGGTCGAGCACCTTCACCCAATGTTCCCGGGCGTCGGCCACGAAGACGCGGTCGCCACTGAGGGCGAGCCCGTAGGGATAGCCGCTCTCTTTCCACAGCGCCAGGAACTTGCCGTTGCCGTCGAAGACTTGGATGCGGTGGTTCTCGCGGTCGCCGACGATCACCCGCCCCTTGGCATCGACGCGCACGGAATGCGGCAGGTTGAACTCCCCCTCGCCTTGGCCCTTCTTGCCCCACTGGGTCCGGAGTTTGCCGTCCTTGGAGAACTTCAGCACGCGGTTGTTGCCGTAGCCGTCGGTGACGAAGAAATCGCCGTTCGCGGCGAATGCCACATCGGTCGGGCGGTCGAAGCGATCCGGCGCGGTGCCCGCTTCGTCGCGCTTGCCGAGGGTCAGGAGGAGCTTCCCTTCGGGGTCGTACTTCAGCACGGTGTGGTTGCCCATGTCGGTCGTCCAGACGTTGTTGTCGGAATCGATCCGCAGACCGTGCGGCGTCTTGGCCAGTTCGTCGCCCCACGAGCGCAGGAACTTGCCGTCGCGGTCGAGCACGACGATTGGACGCTTGCCACGGTGAAAGATGAAGAGGCGATCTTCGGAATCGGTGGCGACGGCCGACACCGGGCCGAAGGCCAGATCGGCCGGCAGCTTCATCCAATCGGCGACGGGATGGTAATCGGGGAACGGCTGCTGGGCGAACGTCGGGGAAGTTAGTGCGGTGACGGCGAACGCCGCAACAATGCGAAGATTCATGATTGACTCCGGTAATGCAAATAACTCGTTTCATTGCATTGCAGACGAATATCGTTTGCGAAACCGCTCATATTCGGAACGCAGGACAACA
>JANXWE010000233.1 GCA_025351325.1 Fimbriiglobus sp. | reverse complement strand
ACCCACCGGGACAAGCCCGGCGGCTCGTAACGGGAGTCTTCAATCAAATCGTGTAATCCGGCTGGAACATTTTCGCGGTCTTCGGCGAGAGGAACACAAATTCCCCGACGATCAATCCGAGTTTCTTGTGGTGATCCGGGGTCAAATCGACGTTGACCACCAGGCCGAAGTCATCGGCGCGGACGCGGACTTTTACCACCGAGCCGGCCGGGTTGATGTGGATGACCTTACCGCGGATGCAGTTGCCGACGGCCCCGGTGCGATCCAAATCGAGTTCGTGGGGTCGCACGTACACCGCAGCGGTGCCCGCACCGGTTTCCAGGATCCGACCACTCTCGATGGGAAGCTCGATGTCGCCGAACAGAACCCGACCGTCCTTGAGTTGCGCTTGGAAGATGTTCACGTTGCCCAAGAAGTCCATGACGAACGCGTTGGCCGGTTTCTCGAAGACTTCGGCCGGGGTGCCCGATTGCTCGATGCGACCCGCGTTCATGATCACGATCTTGTGGGCGACCTCGAACGCCTCATCTTGATCGTGGGTGACGAATAAACTCGTCACCTGGAAGTCGTCGTGAAAGCGGCGGAGCCAAGCGCGTAATTCGGTGCGAACTTTGGCGTCGAGCGCGCCGAACGGCTCATCGAGCAGAATCACTTTCGGTTCCGGTGCCAGCGCCCGGATCAGTGCGATGCGTTGCTTCTGGCCACCGGAGAGTTGCGACGGATAGCGATGCGACATGGTTTCGAGACGCACGAGATGTAGCAACTCTTCGACGCGCTTCTTGATACGGTCGTCTGTCCACTTGCGAACGCGCAACCCGAAGGCGACGTTTTCGTACACCGTCATGTGCTTGAACAATGCATAGTGCTGGAAGACGAAGCCGACGTTTCGCTGCCGGGCGGATTGGTTCGTGATGTCGTCGTCGTGGTACGACACGGAACCGGAATCGGCGACTTCCAGCCCCGCGATGATCCGCAAGAGGGTGGTTTTGCCAGAGCCGGACGGCCCGAGTAATGCCACCAGCTTCCCGGTCGGCGCTTCCAAATTCACGCCGTCCAACGCCGTGAAGGTGCCAAACTTTTTGCAAACGTTTTTAGCCGTGATGCTCATGAATGCCTATTCAGTTCCGAAGTCGTTATCACTACTAACTATACGGTTTCAAGCCCCCTGCGGGTAATCGCATTGCCCGCACCGCCCGACTTCTCGATAATAATATCTTCGCATCTGCTCCTGCCGGAACCGACCATGAACGCCGCCGAACTCGATGCGTTGCTCCGCCAATTTTTGGTCGACCGCAAATTCAGCGGAGCCGAGCGTGACGTACTTATGGGTTGGGCCGATCAACACATCACGACTGACCAACAACGGGACGTCGCCCGCAGCCGGGTTTTTGAATCGGCCCGAAACGCCGTTACCGATCCTGCGGCCCGCGATGTGATCGAGTTTCTCGAAAACGTGCTGAAGGTCATCGTGCCGACAGCGGGCACAGTGGGTAGCACCGCGAGTGCGGCTGTGGCCTTCAGTCCTGGAGACGTTTGCTTGGGAATGATTGTGAATCACCTCATCAATGCCCGTCGCACCGTCGACATCTGCGTGTTCACGATCACCGACGACCGCATCAGCAATACGATCCTGGCCGCCCACAAGCGCGGCGTCAAAATTCGCATCATCACCGACAACGAGAAAGCCTACGATGCCGGATCGGATGTGCCCCGCTTCCGCGAAACGGGCATTCCAGTGATCGTCGATGAGTCACCGTTCCACATGCACCACAAGTTCGCCATTTTCGATGGCCAACGGCTGCTCAACGGCAGTTACAATTGGACACGCGGAGCCGCCGAGCAGAACGAAGAAAACATTGTCGATACCGACGACCGAGAGGTGATTGCGCGGTTCCAACATGAATTCGAAGCACTCTGGAAACTGTTGCCGACCGCTAAGTGAAACTCCGACTGCTGACTCTGCTTGCTCACCTATTTTTCACAACGGATACTTCATGCGAAAGCTATTCCTCGCCGCATTCGTATTCCTCGGTTTGATTTTGGGAGTCGTTCTGGCTCAACAGCTAAAGTCCGCTGGAATTTACGTCAAGAAGGCCACCCGCGCCGAGACGGCCAAGGCGACTCTCGCTTCGTTCGGATTGCCGAACCTCGGTGGCAAGTGGTACTTCGCCGGGCCGTTCGACAACCCGAATCGCAAGGGGATCGACGTCGCCTATCCACCGGAAAAAGCGGTCGATCTGAAAGCGAGTTTCGTCGGCAAGAACGGGGCGAAATTCGGCTGGCAAGAATACAAAGAGTTCGATCTCGGCAAAGTTCTCAACATCAAGTCGATCATCCCAGACGACAATCTCGATGCCGTGGTCTATTTCTACCACGAGTTTGAATCGAGCGATGCTGGGCGATTGCCGATCTCACTCGGGGCCGACGACACCATGTCGCTCTGGTTCAATGGATCCCGACTCCTTTCCGAAGATCACGAACGGGCGGCGGCACCCGATCAGTTCGTGGCGCAGTTGAAACTCAAACAGGGCAAGAACCAACTCCTGTTGAAAGTCTGCCAATACGCCGGCGGCTGGGAACTATACGTCGCGCCGGATCTGCCAGACACGTTGCCGGCGAAGGTTCAGGAGCAATACGAGAAAGACTTCCCGCGTACCGGCTCACCCGTCGCGTCAGCCGGTACGGCCGGGGAGACCAAGTTTTACGAAATCACCACATTCCAAGAGCCGGCGGACTGCGTGCTCGAAGTCGGTGGTCTCGCCTTCCGACCCGACGGCAAATTGTTGGCATGCACCCGGCGTGGGGAAATTTGGTTGATCGCCAACCCGACCTCCAAAAAAGCGTCGGAGATCAAGTTCACCAAGTTCGCTAGCGGGATGCACGAAGCACTCGGTTTGATCGCGGTCGATGATAAAACGGTCTACGTCGGCCAACGACCCGAACTGACCAAAGTGGTCGACACGAACGGCGACGGCGTCGCCGATGAATTCGTGACCGTCTCCGACAGTTGGGGCGTCTCCGGCGACTACCACGAGTATTGCTTCGGCCCGGCCGTCGACAAATCCGGCTCGATGTTTGTGACACTCAACGTCGGTTTCGGCGGTGGCCACCAATCGAAAAGTCCGTTCCGGGGTTGGTGCATGAAGATCGATCCGAAGACCGGCAAAACCGAACCATACGCCTACGGCTTGCGGTCACCCAACGGGGTCACCGTCAGCCCCGATGGCGACCTGTTTTACGCGGACAACCAAGGCGAATGGTGTGCGAGCAATAAGCTCTGTCACGTGCAAAAAGGCAAGTTCTACGGGCACCAAGCGAGTCTGCGTTGGCTGAAGGATTCGCCCTTCGCAGATCAACCCGAGAAGATTCCTAGCGGCATGCTTTACGACGGTCAGCCCGCACCCGGAAAGACTTCACCCAAGGGTTTTCCTGCCGTCGAACGTCCGGCAATTTGGTTCCCGTACGGTCGGATGGGGCAATCGGTGAGCGAACCAAAATGGGATACCACCGCTGGGAAATTCGGCCCATTCGCGGGGCAAGTGTTCGTTGGGGATCAAACCAAAGCGGTCGTCATGCGGGTGGCGTTGGAGAAGGTCAACGGCGTGTTCCAAGGAGCATGCTTCCCGTTCCGCAGCGGCTTCCAGTGCGGGGTGAATCGCCTCGCGTTCGGGCCGGACGGCAGTCTGTACGTTGGTCAAACGAACCGGGGCTGGGGATCACTCGGTGGCAAACCGCAGGGGTTGCAACGGCTCAGTTTCACCGGCGAACTTCCGACGGAAGTCCACAACGTGAAACTCACGAAGTCGGGCTTCGATTTCACCTTCACCAAGCCTCTCGACCCGAGTTCGGTGGCGAAGACCGACGCCTTCGCACTGAAGTCGTTCACCTATATTTACGACAGCAACTACGGCTGCCCGGAGACCGATATCACCCCCGAAAAGGTCACCGCGATCCGCCTTTCCGAAGATCGTAAATCGGTGAGCATCGCCGTGCCCGAGTTGCGTGTCGGCCGCGTCTACGATTTCAAATTGAATCGGGTGAAGTCGGCCGAAGGGCAAGATTTGCTGCACGCGGAAGCCTACTACACGCTCAACGAATTGGCGAAGTGAGACCCCGATGCCCAAACCGAAAGTGTTCGTCACCCGGTTGATCCCCGACGTCGGCTTGGAACTGATCCGGGCCGACTGCGATATCGATGTATGGCCGGAGCGCTTGCCACCATCGCCGGAGATTCTGCGCGAACGTGTCCACAATTGCGATGGACTCGTCTCGCTGCTCACCGACAAAATTGATGCGGCTCTGCTCACCGCCGCCCCTCGGCTCCGGGTCGTTTCCAACTTCGCCGTCGGCTTCAACAACGTCGATGTTGCCGCGGCGACGGAACGCAACATTCCGGTCGGGAACACGCCCGGTGTGCTCACCGAAGCGACGGCTGACATCGCGGTGACACTGCTCCTCGCGGCGGCCAGACGGCTCTGTGAAAGTAGCACCGATGCCAAGGAAGGCCGCTGGCTGACCTGGGAACCGCGCGGCTGGCTCGGGGCCGACCTGGTGGGCCGCACGATTGGCATCGTCGGTATGGGCCGGATCGGCCATGCGGTCGCCAAGAGGTTGCACTTCGGCTGGGGTATGAAAGTACTCTATACGGCACGGAATCTGAAACCAGAAATCGACATGGAACTCAATGCACAGAGTGTGAGTTTTGAAACGCTGCTGGCCGAAAGTGATTTTGTGTCCGTTCACGCGGACTTGAATGCGACGACAAACGGGATGTTTGGTTCTCGGCAGTTCGCCCAGATGAAACCGACGGCGGTCTTCGTCAACACGGCCCGTGGGCCGCACGTCGATCAAGTCGCACTCGCCCAAGCACTGCGCACGGGGACGATTTTCGCGGCGGGCATCGACGTGACCGATCCGGAACCACTGCCCGCCGACCACGAGTTGTACCAACTCCCGAACTGCGTGATTGCTCCGCACATCGCCAGTGCAACCCCCGACACCCGCAACGCCATGGCCACGCTGTGTGCCGCGAACTTACTAGCAGGAGTCCGTGGGGAACGATTGCCGCACTGCGTGAACCCGACGGTTTACAGCAGTGGGAGCAGTGATTAGTGGTCAGTGGCTAGAGAAGCAAAGATGCTGAAGCAACATCGTGTGTCGCTTCAGCCTCTTTCGTTTTTTCTAACCACTGACCACTAGAGCGGTTATCGGTTTGATGTAGCGCGAGTCGGGTCGGTTGGGTAGGGTGTTGTTTTCGCCCGCGGAAGACGGCACATGAAGACCTATTCGCTGGATTTGCGCGAGCGGGTGCTCGCGGATGTCGACGCCGGGATGAAGACCTCGGCCGTTGCCGCCAAGTACACGGTCAGCACGGCATGGGTGCGCCGGCTCAAACAGCGCCGGGCCGCCACCGGGCAGATCGGGCCCAAGCCGCAGCGGCGCGGGCGCGTGGCCCGTTGGGTCACGCACGCCGAGGCGATCCGCGACGCGGTCCGCCGGGACCCCGACGCCACACTCGACGAGTACCGGACGAAGTTCGGGCTGCCGCTGTCGCGGGCCGGCTTGGCACGGGCCTTGGTCGCCCTCGGACTGACGCGAAAAAAAAGTCGGTCCGGGCGAGCGAGCAGGACCGTCCGGACGTGAAGGCCAAACGCGACGAGTGGAAGATCGAGTTGCCGACGTTCGACCTCAACCGCCTCGTCTTCCTCGACGAAACGTGGGCCAGCACGCACATGACGCGCACCCACGGCCGCTGCCCGCGCGGTCGGCGCCTGGTGATGGATGTGCCGCACGGCCACTGGAAGACGACCACCTTCGTGGTGGCGCTGCGGGTCGGTGGCCTGACCGCGCCGACGGTCGTCGATGGCCCGATGAACGGGGACGTGTTCGTCGCCTACGTCGAGCAGCAGTTGGCGCCGACGCTGAAGCGGGGCGACATCGTGGTGATGGACAACCTCAGCAGCCACAAGCGGGCGGCGGTGCGGACCGCGATCGAAGCGGTCGGCGCGGAGTTGAGATTCCTGCCGCCGTACAGTCCGGATCTGAACCCGATCGAGAAAGCGTTCAGCAAGCTCAAGGCGAAACTGCGGGCGGCGGAGTACCGGACGATCCCGGCCTTGGAGAAGTATTTGGGCGAGGTGCTGGACTGCTTCTCGCCGGAGGAGTGCCGGAACTACTTCGCGAGCTGCGGTTATTCGTCCGCTACATCAGCGTGAGAACCGCTCTA
>JANXWE010000218.1 GCA_025351325.1 Fimbriiglobus sp. | reverse complement strand
TTGAAGGCGGAGAAGTCGCAAGATCGCGCCATGGCAGCCCTGTTGATCTTGATGAACTACCGCACAGCCGACCAAGTTTTGGCGACGCGTGGCCCGGTGACCCGCGTCCCTCTCGACGCCGAGGAGAATGCGGCCATCTTGAAGGCGGTCTCGGAGGGCGATTGGACCATTCCGGTCTTCGGCAACAACTCGTTATCGCAAATCACCGCATACACCCACGTTGATGGGTCGTGGAAATTCCCCGCTATCCCGCCGGGCGCGAACGCCGCACTTGCCAACCAAAAATTGTTCCAAGAGTGGCTCGCCGGGCCGGGTGCCAAGTTCCAGTTTGTGAAGGTCGTGGCAACTAAGAAGTAATCCGGAGGGTTTGCGATGCGTTGCGGACTATTGGCGTTGGTGCTAGTTCTGATGGCCTGTTCTGCGGCTTCTGCCGAGATCATCGCTGACATGGGAATCGCCAATCAAACGGTGCTGTCCGACGTCGTGATTGTCGGCTCGGTGACATCCGTCGAAAAGGAATTGGCCGAGATCAAAGCCCAACCCGATGCCGGCGAGCCAACGTCGTACACGGTGGTGGTCGTGAAAGTCGAAACGGCGATCCGTGGGGTCATGAACATCACCCACATCCGAGTGGGATTTGTCTTGGCTGGCGATTTCCCCTCAAAACAAGTGCGCTTCAAGTTGCCTGTCCGGAACCTCGCGGAGAAGAATCAGTACTTACTATTTTTGAACACGTTGCCCGGTAGCGATTTCTACGTGTTCTACAATTCGAGACCGCCCAAACTGATCACGGAGGTGGAATCCCATTTGGCGGCGATCACGGAAGCGCAACTCGCGGCCGGGGCCATCGCCGATCCGATGAAGGCTCTCAGAGCCGACAAACCGCAGGATCGAGCATTGGCCGCGATGGTGTTGCTGACACATTACCGACAGCCAGAAGGTAGTGGTCACTTCACCCGCGTGATGATTGACGCCGATGAAAACACAGCGATCTTGAAAGCGATTGCCGGTGCCGATTGGACGGTTCCACTCACCGAGTATTGGCCGGCCAGTCTCGCGATCCAGTTCTTAGGAATGACCGAAGCCGATGGTTGGCATTATCCCGTCGTCCCACCCAAAGAGAATCGCGAACTCGTTTATCAAAAAGCGTTCCAAGGGTGGCTCGCCGGGCCGGGTGCCACGTTTCGCTTCCAAAAGTTCATCGCCAAAGTGAAGAAATAGATTCCCCGAATCGGAGTGATTCCTGATGCGTTGCCTGTTCCTCGTCGCGTTGCTGCTATTCATTCCCGGCATCGCCCTCAGTAAACGGGCCGCCAGTCGGACTCCCGTGCAAAGTGCGGCCGTGGCCGATGTTGTCCTCGTCGGCACGGTCACCGACATCGACAAAGATCCGCTCGTCGCACCTTCGGCGCCCGGTGCCGCGGACAAGATTGCCTACACCGTGGCCACCGTCCAAGTGACCGACGCCATTCGTGGGTTGAAGACGGAAACGCATGTGAAGGTCGGCTACACCCCGAACGCCCGGACGCCGTTGAACCTCGCCGAGAAGCAGGATTACCTGCTGTTCTTGACCAAGCACCACAGTGGCAACTTCTATGTGTTGAACTTCATGAGCCCGCCAGTGGCAATCGGCGCCGGTTCGAAGACCACCGTCGAGGACGTGAAATCGGTCGGCAAAATCCTCGCCGATCCGGCCAAGGCGTTGAAGGCCGGGAAGGCGGACGACAAAGCCTTCGCGGCCATGGTGCTGATTATGCGCTACCGCAGCCCCTCCGAGTCCGGCACCGAGCAAACCCTGGAAGCCGTACCGCTCGAGGAAAGCCAGAGCATCCTCCAAGCGTTGGGTGCCGTCGATTTGACGACGACCCCGCAAGACGGTGGCTTCCAATTCCTGCAGGCGTTTTACCAACTCGGACTTGGAGAAACCGACGGCTGGAAAACTCCTGAAATTAAACCGGGTGAGCAGGCCGTCACCGTGTTGCACAAAACTTTCAACGAGTGGTTGACAGGAGCCGGCGCGAAGTACCAGATTCAGAAATTCGTACCGAAGGTGAAGTGATCCGGGCGAGCCGGCCCGCCGAAGGCACAATTGAGAGGTTCCCCCCATGCGCTCGTTCCTGCTTGCCGTTCCATTGTTTCTCGGCGCCACCACGCTGGTGCGGGCGGATCGAATGGCTGATCATTCCCCGTTGATGCGCGTCGTCCTTTCGGATGTCACCGTCATCGGCGAAGTGACCTCCCTCGAAACAGAAACCATCGAAGCGAAGGTTCATCCGACTGCGAAGGAGAAGACGGCATTCACCATAGCCGTTGTGAAGGTCGAAACGAATATCCGGAGTGCGAAGGGGATCACCCATATCAAGGTGGGGTTTTTCCCGGGTTCATCGGGCACCGGAGGCACCTACAAGTTCCCGACTCTGAAGGCGGGTCAGAAAGTCTGTTTGTTTCTGAACAAGCATCCCGATGATGGTTTCTACATCTTCCCAGCCCTCGCCCCGCCTCTCGAAATCACCGACGCTTCGAAGGCCACAGTGGAGCGATTGAAGCTCGCGGCGACCATTTTCGAGAATCCCGATGAAGCGTTGAAGGCTGAGAAGGCCGAACGCCGCGTGGCCGCAGCCTGCTTGCTGGTCATGCATTACCGCTCGCACAACCCGACCCGGGCTGTTGTCAGCGAAGCGGTACCCTTGGAACAATCCCAGGCCATTTTGAGAATTCTCGCCGATGCCGATTGGGCGCGTCCCGATTTGGATCTCGGGGTCAGCCAGGCTTTCATGAGTCTCGGACTCACGGAACAACCCAAGTTCGCCAAAATTCAACCGAACGCGGGCGAAAACCTCAAGACACTCTGGCAAGCCGAGCTGAAACGCTGGCTCGCCGAGGATGGAAAGAGTTACCAGATTCAGAAATTCGTACCGAAGGCGAAGTGACCGGAGACGAGCTTGTCCAGTTCTTGAACTTGGGATTCCGGTAAACGCGACGGTGTTAATCGAAGCTGCACGCACCCGTGTCATGACCGCCGTCAACACGACGCTAAATCGAGTTGTACGGGAGCATCGGCCGGCCCGCCGGGCGGCAAAAATTTGGTCGGACACCGGGTTGCCCGATGCTCAGTAAGGTGGGAGCAACCGCCGGGCGACGTGCACGATGACGATTCCTGTGAAGAGTCCGTTGCGGGCGAGTCGGGCACCGAAAAACGTCTGCGGTGGCTTAACGGGTGTCCCGTTCTGAACAGCGGTGCTGACCGCGCCGGCGAGTTGCTCCATCCAAGCCACGGAGTGGGGCCACTCCCAAATTCCGGTCATCCATTCCTCGGGGATTCCAGCTCGTCCGACGCCACTACCCACGATGGCTCCGACGATCGCAGCCGTCGTGTCGGTATCGCCCCCAAGCCGATGCCGGCGGGAAGCCCCGCCAGCCACCAACGCAACCGCGCGGCGAGTTTGCGGGCGAACAAATCCGGATCAGTCGGAGCTTCACACAGAGCTTGCGCCACCAGGCACGTGTGTTCCGTATCGTCGGAGACCATGCCCCGCCCGAAGACAAACCGATGGTGATCGGGCGCACCCAATAATCGCACGCCGCGTTGTTTGGTAAGCCCCTCGTAGGGCAGGCCGATGGCATCGCCGACCGCGCAGCCGAGCATGGCACCGGTGACGGGAAGGATCATGTTACACTTTTCAATGATACCTGTGCCCGCAGTTCGGCGGGCATTTCACCGCTGTAGCTGGCCCAAAGCGCGTCGATGGGGTGGGCGCACCACAATTCGGGGGCGACCGTTTTCAAGTGCCGGGCGATCTGCATCAAGCAGCCGACGTTGCCCGTGAAGACGGCGACGGCGCCGGTGGCGAGGATGTTCTCCGCCTTGCGATCCCCGAGTTTCGTGGCCATATCGGGTTGGGTGAGGTTGTAACTCCCGGCCGCCCCGCAACAGAGTTCCGTCTCGTTGAGTCCGACGAGATCAAGACCCGGGATCGCTTCCAAAAGTGAGCGAGGTTGCTTCTGGATCTGCTGGGCGTGTCGCAGGTGGCAAGCGTCGTGATAGGTCGCTTTGATCGGCAATGGGTGCGTCGGCGGAACCAACCCCAGCGAATAGAGGAACTCGGAAACGTCCTTCACCTTCGCCTGGAATTGCTTGGCGTCCTCGGCGGTCGGCGTGGTGTGCAGCAGGTGGGTGTAATCCTTGAGCATCGCCCCGCAGCCGGCCGCATTCGTGATGATCGCGTCGAGTTCGTCCCACTTCGGGCCACCGACGCCGAACGCCGAACAATTCTCGGCTGCCAGCGTCCGGGCTTGGCCTTCTTCGCCGCTGTGGTAGTGCAACGCCCCGCAGCAGCCCTGGCTCTTGGGAATCCAGACGTCGCAGCCGTTGGCTTGGAGCACCTTGGCGGTGGCATAATTCGTCTGTGGATACAACCCGTCGGCGACGCAACCGAGGAACAGGCCGACCTTGGCCCGCCGCGGCCCGATGGCCGGGAGCAACTCGGGGAGACTGCCGTAGTGCCGCTTCAGTGGTGGTAGCATCCCGTGCATGGTCTGCAACGATTTCGGCAACAGTCGGAGCAGCCCCGATTTCCGCATCAGCCAATCGAGACCCGTCCACTGCGACAACCGGGCCGGGGCCAGTGCCAAGCGGGTGCGGACACGACTGTAGAAGATACGGAAGAGCATCTGCCGTTGGATCCACGACAGCGACCGCGTGCTGCGGCCCGGATCCAAATGTTCCATGTGTTCGCGGAACGGTTCGATGAGTTTGCCGTACTGTACGCCCGAGGGACAGGCGGTTTCGCAGGCCCGGCAGTTCAAGCAGAGGTCGAGGTGGCCTTTCACGGTGTCGTCGAGTTCGAGGACGCCGTCGATGACTTGCCGCATGAGGTAAATGCGTCCGCGCGGGGAATCGGCCTCGTTTCCCGTTTCCACATAGGTCGGGCACGCCGCGGTGCACAATCCGCAGTGGACGCAATCGAGAATGAGTTCGTAATCGATGTCCGGTTTCGCCGGGGTCATCGGCAGGGTGGTCTTAGTGGGAGCTAGCAAAGCCATGGGGGAATGCCAGGAGAGTGTCGAAAAATAATGGGCGACGGCGAGCAGAGAGTGGTCGTTTGCATTGTAGAGTCTAACGGAGTGAGCGTGCAACGAGTCTCGCTCAGATTGATTGTGCTTGAGTGACTCGAACGAAATTTGTCCACATTCCACTTGACCGGATTGGCTTTTCGCCTTTCTCTAGGTGTAAGGAAATCGGCAACGTGGAACTCTCCGCGTTCGGTTCGCGTCCGAATGTTTCCAATCCCGTCAAGTATCAGGATTCCCCATGATCCGCTCGACTCCGCTGCTATCGCCCGTAGGCCGAACGTTCCTCACGCTCTTTGCGGCGCTGGTGCTGTTCTTCTCGACTCCGGTGGTGAGTTCCGCCCAAGATGGCGAGGCCCCGGCTGCCTCCGCTTCGGCCGACGCCAAGGCGTCTGGCGACAACATTTTCATCCACATCATCAAGTCGGTCGGCATCTTTTGGCTCGTGCTGTTGCCGACTTCGCTTTGGCTGGTGGCCCTGGTGGTTCTGCTCACCCTCGATTTGCGTGGCGGTGCGGCCATTCCCACCGGGTTCGTGGATGAATTCACCGACATCGTCAATAAGCGCAAGTTCAAAGAGGCCTTCGACATGGCCAAGGCCGACCCATCGTTCTTGGGCCGCGTGCTCACGGCCGGCATGGGCCGGTTGCAATACGGGCTTGAAGACGCCCGGGAAGCGGCCTTAAACACCCTGGAATCGATCAAGTCCGACAAGGATCAAAAGAATAACTACACCGCAGTGATTGCCACGTTGGGGCCACTGCTCGGGTTGGTCGGCACGGTGTTCGGCATGATCATGGCGTTTATGGAACTGGCCACGGGCGACGCCAAACCGGCCAAACTCGCGGACGGTATCTCGCACGCTCTGTCCGTGACGTTGGTCGGGGTTGCCATCGCGGTGCCCGCCATCGCCATGAACACGTTCTTCCGCAACCGCATCACCCAGGTTTCGCTCGATGTGTCGCACGTCGCCGACGACTTGCTGACGCAGATGTATCACAACTCGAAGAAGCCAGCCGTGGCGGGTGCCCCAGTTGCCGCCGCCGCACCGACCCCACAACCGCCCCGTTAACCCCACCCAGGAGATTCCGCCATGAGCGCACCTTCTGGAGCGGATCGTTGCGAACCGAACTTGACGCCCATGCTCGACATGGTTCTTCAACTCGTGATGTTTTTCATGCTCTGCGCGAATTTCATCGCCGAAGAGACGAACGCGATGGTGAAGCTACCCGATGCTTCAGCGGCTCGAATCCTCGACAAAAATCAGGATCGGGCCTGCTTCATCAACCTGACGTTCCCCGCCAACGACAAGTTCGGCGTGGCCCAGCCCGAAGTACTGACGTTCAATGCCGGTGTCCGCAAAGTGTCCTGCGGAAGCCCGCTGCAATTGCAGGAAGAACTCGCCACCCAACTGAAGTTCGATGAAGCGCGGGCCCAGAGAACGGATGCGGGCCGCAAAGAGTGGGCGGCCGGCAAGGGCCGCTCGCTGGTGATCGTGCGGGCCGACATGCGGCACGACTACAAGAAGGTCAACGACATTCTCACGGCGGCACGGGCCGCCGGGTACCGCGACATCCAACTCCGGGCGATTCAGCTGAAAAACTAAGAAAGGTTGACCATGCATCGCAGAAATCGCCAACAGACGACGCCGACCGAACCCGATTTGCCCATCACGCCGATGCTGGACATGTCGTTTCAACTCATGGCCTTCTTCATTTTGACGTTCCGGCCCGTTCCCACCGAGGGGCAGTTGTCCCTCGTCTTGCCAGACACGGGCATTGGTGCCCCGAGCATGACCGAGACGCTGGATACCGAAAAGCCGGATTCGTACATCGTCACCGTCGCGCCGACCGGGGGCGTTCCGTCCGACATCACGTTGCTCAAAGATGGTGACACGGAAAGCCGCAAGTTCAAGATGACCCCGGCGAAGCAGTCCGCCGCCATGGACGAATTGTACAAGGCTCTCGCGGAGATTGTGAAAGCCAAGAAGGCCGAAAAAGGCATGTTGCCGAAGCTCGAAATCCAGTTCGCGGAAGATGTGCGGTATCAATTTGTGATCAAAATGCTCGACGACGCGAAACTCGCGGGCTTCGAGAAGATCAGCCCGAACCTGCTCGGCAAAGGCCCCAAGAAACCGGCGACCCCGTGAGTTTTCGACGGAATTTGGGAACGCAATTTGCGCAGTCGCGTCTGAGTGATTGGTGGAGGCCGGTGCGAATGGACGCAAGGAACCAAGTCTGGCGGAGTTTTCGAGTTCAAGTCTCGTTTGTGATTTTGGTTGCGCTCAGTTGGTCTTCGATCGGGTTGGCCCAAGTACCACCGCAAACTGCAACAGCGTTCGACAAAGATCGTCGGTTCGTCCAGAACGTGAAAGACCTGACTCCGCTCCGGGGAGAGGCCGACGACCACGACGAGTACGACGCCTACAACGAGTTGGTACTCCACGCCAATAAGTTCACGGTGTCGGACTTGCACGATGCGGCCCGACTCGATGTGTCGTACGGCGATCTGTTCGCGAAGAGCCGGGCCGATTACCGATTTGAATTGATTCAGTTCAGCGGTCGCTTGAAGCGGTTGAAGAAGATCGAGCCGAACAATTACCTTAAAGAAAACGGGGTCACCGAACTTTACGAAGCTTGGATCTTCCCGGCCAACGGCACCGATCCCCTGTGCTGGATTCTCACCGAGAAACCCGCCGGGATCGAGCCGCGGGAAGAGTATAATCCCTCGTACCCTGTGAAAGGATCGGGGTACTTTTTCAAGTTGTTCGAGTATCAATCCAAAGAGCCGAGCGAGAAGACCAAGGGGAACTTTCTCACCCGGCGGGCACCGCTAATGGTGAGCAAATCGTTGACGGTGGGGCCGGCCGGCGACAACGACGGCGGTGGCCCCTGGCGCGAAGTGTTTTTGCCCGTGTTACTGACATCGATGTGCCTGTTCACGTTTTTTGTATTCGGGGTGACTTGGTACTTCCGACGTGGTGATCGGCGTTCGATTCGGATCTTGGAATCGAAGAAAGCGAATCCGTTCCAACAGGGCGGAAACGAAATTCCGGATTGATTTTCCGCGATTGTGAAGTTCGGGTGTGGTAGTCTTCATCTCGCCGCCACTCGTGCGGTCGGAGGCAAGTATCATGGCGAAAATACCCGAAACCGAACAGCCCGTGCCAATAAAAGCGGCGGTTGAAAAACAAGCTGTGATCCAACTTTTGGAGGATGTCGGCGAGACGCGCAACGAACGCTTGGTGAAGAAGTTCCTGCCCGCATTGGTCATTAGCAGCGCACTGCACGTCGTTCTCGCCCTCGGGGTCTTGGGGTTAGATAAGTTATTTCCCACGGTCTCGGCCAAACCGAACCGGGATGATTCCGCCGTCACGGTGGAAGATCGCAAGGACGAGCCGGAGCCTCAAAATCTCACCCGAGTCGTCGAGGCGCTGAATGCGGATATCGAATCCAGCATCGATGCCACCCGCGAAGCGGAAGTCAACGTCGAAGCCGAGACGACCAAAGACGAACCGGTCGGCATCGCCAATGCCGCCTCCACGCAACCGGTCGAAAGCCTGAAAGCGCAAGGCAATCCGTCCGACAATGCGATCGATGCCGGATTGGCTTCTGACATTGCTGGCGTCGGCGCCATGTCAGGCGAAGGCGGCCTCGCTGGCGCGGCCACTACCAACGCGGCCTTCAAAGGGCGCAGCGGTGCCGCCCGCGATAAAATGGCGATGACTGGCGGCGGTTCCAAGGACTCCGAATTGGCCGTAGGCCGCGCACTACTTTGGCTTTCCAAACAGCAGAAAACCGAAGGCTACTGGGTGTACGATGGAAAACAATCGGAAGAAGTGATTGCGGCCACAGGGATGAGCCTGCTGCCGTTTCTCGCCGCCGGACAGACGCACAAGCCGGGTAAAGATCCGAAGGACAATAAGTACCAAAAGACGGTCATGAAAGGCCTCGTGTATCTCATCGACAGTCAAAAGCAGGATGGTAGTTTCAAAGGGGCCGGCAATATGTATGCCCATGCGATCGCCACGATCGCCCTGTGCGAAGCGTTCGGGATGACGACCGATAAAGCACTGTTGCAGAAGCCGGCTCAAGCGGCCATCAACTACATTGTCACCGCGCAAGGCGTGAACGGGAGCTGGGGCTATCAGCCCAAGAGCAACGGCGATACGTCGATCGTCGGCTGGCAATTGCAGGCCCTCCAGAGCGCCAAACTGTGCAAAGAACTTGTGGTCAGTAAAGACGCGTTCACCAAAGCCAGCAAGTTCCTCGATTCCGTTGCCCAGGGGGCTTCGAAATCGACCTACGGTTACAACACGCCCGGGAATGGCCTCACGACGACCGCCGTCGGCCTGCTCTGCCGCTATTACGTTGACGGTTGGGGGCCGCAGCATCCGGGGATGAATGCGGGTGTAGATTATCTCAACGTCACGCAGGCACCGGATAAAATCTTGGCGACCGACAGCAAGCCGACCGATAAGTACGACATGTACTATTACTACTACTCGACGCAAGTGATGCACTTCTTCGAAGGGGAAGTTTGGTTGAAGTGGAACGCGGCGATGCGGGATTCGCTGATCAAACTCCAAGTGGCCAACTCCGCGAAAGTGGCGAACAACGGTTCTTGGGATCCGGACATGGGCGCACACATGGGCAGCGGGTGCGGTCGCCTCGGCACCACTTGCATGGCCCTGCTGACGCTCGAAGTTTACTACCGCCACATTCCGCTATACCGCCGCGACAATGCCGGCTTGAAAGAACTCGAACGCGGCAAATAAGCGTCTTTGATTACGAAACTGTGAACCGACCGGGCCTGCCCGGTCGGTTTTTGTCGTAGTACCTTCGACGGCCCGCGATACGATGATTGCTGATTCGATTCCTTCCGCATTCCCCGGTTCCCGATGATCCGCATCTCGAAGCTCGCCGAGTCCGTCAAGCCGTCCGCCACCCTCGCCGCTGGAGCCAAGGCCAAAGCGCTCAAGGCCACGGGGGTGAAAGTCTACGACTTCAGTCTCGGCGAACCCGACTTCCCGACGCCGGCGCACATTTGCGCCGCCGCGAACGAGGCCATGGAGAAGGGGCAGACGCACTACACCCCCGCCGGGGGCACCGCCGAACTCAAGACCGCCATCGCCAAGTGGTACGGCCGCACCTACGGTTTCGAGTGCAAAGCCGAGAACGTGATCGTCTCGAACGGGGCGAAGCACTCCATCCACAACGCCTTAGCAGCGACCGTCGGCCCCGGCGACGAAGTCATCATCCCGACGCCGTATTGGGTGAGCTATTCCGACTTGGTCAGCATGACCGGGGCGACGCCGGTGCTGGTCGAAGCGACCCTCGAATCGGGATTCAAAATCACACCAGAGCAGTTGAAGGCCGCCATCACTTCGCGCACCCGCATCTTGATGCTCAACAGTCCCAGCAACCCGACCGGCACCGTCTACAGCCGAGTCGAACTCGAAGAGCTCGTCGACGTCTATTTGGAGAACACCGACGGCTGCATTCTGTCCGACGAGATTTACGAACAGCTCGTTTACAACGATGCCAAGGCAACGTGCGTGGTCACGTTGCGGCCGCAGTTGAAGGATCGGTGCATCACCATCAGCGGGGCGAGCAAGAGCTATGCCATGACTGGCTGGCGCATGGGTTGGGCGGTCGCCCCAGTGGCCGTGGTGAAGGCGATGGACACGATCCAGAGCCAGGAGACGAGTTGCCCGAGCAGTGTGAGCCAGTACGCGATGATCACGGCACTGGAATCCCAGGAGTCGGCCCCGGCCATCGAATCGATGCGGAAGGAGTTCGCCGCCCGCCGGGAACTGACCATCCGGTTGCTGCAAGCGATCCCCAAGGTGAAGTTGCACGTTCCCGATGGGGCCTTCTACGCCTTCTTCGATGTGTCCGCGTACAACCCCGATTCGGTCGCCTTCTGCAACGCCTGCTTGGAACAGGCCCACGTGAATCTGGTCCCCGGCATCGCCTTCGGCGCCGAGGGGTTCGTGCGGATGAGCTTCGCGACGAATGAGGCGACCATCACGGAGGGGTTGGGGAAACTGAAGGAATGGTTGGCAAAGGGGGTATGAAGTAGAAGGACGTGCGATGACGGAAGAGGAGTGGATAAAGTGCAAGCATGCGTCTGACATGTTGATCATTGTGAATCAACCTCAGTCGTCAGAACGGCGTGTAATGCTTTTATGCATCGGGGCCTTCAACGATCCATCCGAATTTTACGACAGCTCCCGAGAATACGGTATCTGGCTTGCCGCCTTTGAAGAAGGTACAATAACCCTCAGTGAATTGGATGATTATTTTATTTCATTGGGTCAAGTCACAGGTACATCCTTCTTCACTCCCGAGAACGCTCGATATTGGTTGGCAACCACCAAGCCCGCTCAACACAGAGCTTGCCGTCTTATCCTCGACATTTTCGGCAACCCCTTCCGACCCATCGCCGCCGATCCCGCATGGCTCACGCCGACCGTCCAATCCATCGCCACCGCAATCTATGAGGATCGCGCTTTCGACAGCCTGCCGATCCTCGCAGATGCCCTCGAAGAAGCTGGCTGTACCAACGTCGATATGCTGTTACACTGCCGGAAACCGGGGGAGCACGTGCGCGGTTGCTGGGTCGTAGATTTGGTACTGGGGAAGGAGTGAATTTTGGGTGTTCAATCCACTTGGTCAAACAGTGTCGGCAAATCACGCCGCCTATCGACTACGCGGAGAATTTCAACTCCGTCGGTCAGCGGCAAATAGAGCACGACATAATTCCGAAATCGCCGGATGGAAAACAGTCGCGCCTCAGGATATGCTGCGATCATCTGGCCGGCACCCAAAAGGGGAAGGCGGGCGAGTAATTCAAAAGTTTCAGCCACCCGGAGCACGAACCGCTTCGCGGACTCGGGATGATCCGCCCCGATCCGACGGGCGATGTCTTCCAAATCGACTTCGACTATCGGGCGGATCAGCAATTTCATTGCCCGGCAGTCTCGTGTTGCTGAGTGACCTTGAAGTTCAAGCGTTCCCAGAACTCCGCCGTGATCGGCGTCGCGGGGCCGCTATTCATGGCTTCGTCGACCAATTCTTTCAATCGCGCTTGAGTTGGAGTACTGGCAAGATCAACCGAAAGTTGATCACTCGCAATCATTTCTTCGACGTAGTCATCAATCCGGTCGAAACCGGCTGACTTCGCTCGCGCTTCGAGATTTTGACGCATGTCATCGGGCACTGTGATTGTCACGGTTGATCTCCCTTCAGGGATGGCCTCGGTACAAAGTCAGTACGTCAGGATTGGCCGCGGTCCGTCAGTAGGATTCGGTTACTGTACCATGTCTGGCCTTCAACGGCTGGAAGCAGCCGTCTGCACCGACGCCGATCCGCGCCGCACTGTCCCCCGTGGGACAGGCAAGATGCCTGTCCCACGGGGGAACCACCAGTGAGGTAGAGCTGGCTTAGCGGATCGCCAACCCACTTGTCATAGCCCCGGCCGGGGAATCGCGTAGACTGGCAGACCGGAGGTTTTGCCATGGCTGATATGTTCCCGCAGGATCGTTTGCCGCCCCAGAGTCGTGAGGCCGAGAAAGGCGTGCTCGGCAGCGTCCTGCGCGACAACACCGCGCTCAACGACGTCCAGACGATCATCCGCGTCGACAACTTTTACTACGACGCCCACCAGAAGATCTTCCAGGCGATCAGCGACCTCTACAACGACGGCAAGCCGGTCGATCTGGTGATCCTGTTCGAGACGCTGAAGGCCCGCAAGCAGCTCGAAGACGTCGGCGGCCCCGCCTATCTGGGGGAGCTCTGGGAGTCGGCCCCAACCGCCGCGAATGCCGAATATTACGCCCGCATCGTCCGCGATAAAGCGGTGATCCGGAACCTCATCCACACCAACACCGAGTTGCTGCGCGACGCGTACGACGGCGTGATGTCGGCCGATGAACTGCTGGGGTTGGCCGAGCGCAAGATCCTCGAGATCGCCGAAAAGGGGACGACCGGGGAAACCTTCACGCTCGACAAGACGATCACCGAAGCGTTCAACCGCATCGACGCCCGCCTGAGCACCGCGCACCTGTCGGTGTCCGGTATCCCCACGGGGTTCGTCGACCTCGACAACATTTTGGCCGGGTTGCAGAACAACGAACTGATCATCTTGGCGGCACGCCCGAGCGTTGGGAAAACCGCCTTTGCTTTAAATATCGCCCGGCACATCATTGTTGAAGAGCGGTTGCCGGTCTTCTTCGTTAGCCTCGAACAATCGCGGATCGAACTGGCCGAGCGGTTGCTCTGTTGCCAAGCCCGTGTCGATAGCCACAAGCTTCGCAAGGGGCAGCTCTCGTCGGACGACATGCAGAAGTTGATCGCGGCCGGGGATCAGTTGAAGGGGCCGCGCAACAACCCGGTGAAGCTGTTCATCGACGATTCGCCGGCCCAGGGGATGCTCCGCATCTGCGCGAACGCCCGCCGGTTGAAACTGCGGCACGATATCCGGCTGGTCATCATCGACTACTTGCAACTGATCGACCCCGAGAACCGCCGCGACCCGCGGCAGGAACAAGTGGCCCAAATCAGCCGGCGCTTGAAGTTCCTCGCCCGCGAATTGCAGATCCCCGTGATCGCGCTGGCCCAGGTGAACCGCGCGTCGGAAGATCGGCAGGATCACAAGCCGAGGTTGTCCGACTTGCGCGAATCGGGGAGCATCGAACAAGACGCGGACACCTGCATGATGCTGCACCGCCCCGGCAAGTTCGACGGCGCGCAGGAAGACAACATCTTGGAAGTGATCATCGCCAAACAGCGCAACGGCCCGACCGGGGAGATCACGCTGGCGTACTTGAAGCAGTACATGCGCTACGAGAACTACACCGCCGACAGCGGTTTCGGCGGGGGTTTGCCGCGAGACGTCCGTTGAGCGCGGAGGTGAACGGTGACAGAGACATTGACGGCGCAGTAAATAAGACATTGGTTTCACCGGTGCTCAACACCCGTCACGAGCCTCGATCATGCACATCGGCATCGCATTCGACTTGAAGCCCGCGGGGACGTTGCCCGCCGGGGCACCCGACGACCTCCACGAGGAGTTCGATTCCCCGGACACGGTTCATTCCATCGCCGAAGCCCTGCGCGCCCTCGGGCACACGGTGTCCGAACTCGGCAGCGGCAAACCGCTGCTCGAAGCGCTGTTGAAGAACCCGCCTGATTTTGTCTTCAACTTCAGCGAGGGCACCGGGATCTCGCGCAACCGCGAAGCCCGGGTGCCGGCCGTGCTCGAGATGCTCGGCATCCCGTTCACCGGCTCCGACCCGCTGACACTCGCGTTGTCACTGGATAAGGATTTCACCCGCCGCATCGTTGCCGACGCCGGGGTCGAAATCCCCAAGGGGTTCGTCCTGCAACCGCCGAAGCGGCTGTACGACGGCGAGTTTGCCGAGTTCCCGCCACTGCTCGAAGCGAGCGGGTTGACGCTGCCCGTGATTCTGAAACCGACCTGCGAAGGGTCGAGCAAGGGGATTCGCAATCGCAGCTTGATCGAGACGGCCGAAGCGTTCGGGCCGATGGTCGTCGAACTCTGGAACGCATACCAGCAGCCGGTGCTCGTGGAAGAATTCATCGCCGGGGAAGAAGTGACCGTCGGCATCTTGGGGAACGATCCGCCCGAGGTGCTCGGCGTGATGCGGGTCGTGCCGAAGGTGCCGACCGACCGCTTCGTTTACAGTTTGGAAGTGAAGCGAAACTACGAATCGCTCGTCGATTACGAGTGCCCGCCGAAGCTGCCGGGACTTGTCCTGCGCGACCTCGAACAGAGCGCGCTGGCGGCGTACGAGGCCGTTGGTTGCCGCGATGTGGCCCGGATCGATTACCGCATCCGCGACGGCGTGCCGTACTTCATCGAGGTGAATCCGCTGCCGGGGTTGAATCCGATTTCGGGCGACTTGGTCCTGATCGCCAACGCCATGGGGGTCACCCACGCCGAGCTGGTGCAGCGGATATTTGCGGCGGCTTGTATACGACAGGGCGTAAAGTAGCGGTAGGTAAATTTGCCGCTTCGGAGAAACCCACCCCATGACCGACCCGCGCGTTTTGATCGTCTACAACGAACCGGTGCTGGCCCCCGACCACCCGGACTACGGGTCGGAGTCGGACGTCCTGTACTCGGAAAAAATCGTCCGGGAGAGCCTGACCACGCTCGGCATACCGAACGCCTCGTTCGGCGTGACCGACGACTTGCCAGCGTTGATCGCCCGACTGATGCGGCGCGACTTCGACCTCGTGTTCAACCTCTACGAAGGCACCGCCGATTTCTCGATCACCGAAGTCTACTTCACCGGCCTGCTCGAATGGTTGCGGTTGCCTTACACCGGTTGCCCATCGACCACGCTCGGCATCGCCCGCAACAAAGTACTGGCGAAACAACTCTTCTTCGCCGCGGATATCCGCACCCCGAAGTTCGCCGTCTGGAACGATGCTGCACCGCCGCTCCATCTCGGCTGGCCACTCATCGTGAAGCCGGCGGCCGAGGATGCCAGCGTCGGGATCGACCAAGGATCGGTCGTGTCGGACGAAGCCGAATTGCGGGCGCGCGTCGACTACGTGCAGCGAACCTACGGCGGCGCGATCCTCGTCGAACAGTACATCCCCGGCCGCGAAATCCAGGTGTCGCTCGCCGATCTCGATGGGACGAATCAGCCGACGGTGCTGTCGTTCTCGGAGATCGCGTTCAAACCGGGGGCCGCCAAGACGTTCTGGCCGGTCTACACCTACACGGCCAAGTGGGACGAAACGAGCGACGAATATAAATCGGCGCCGGTCGTCGTCGGGGCGAAGGTGTCGGCCGCCGTGCGGAACGCGTTGAACGAGATGGCGAAGAACGTGTTCCGGCTGCTGGACTGTCGAGACTACGCCCGAGTCGACACCCGCATCACCGCGCGCGGCCAAGTGTACATTCTCGAGTTGAATCCGAACCCGTCGATCACCAGCGTGATGATCGACGAAGGATTGACCTCCGTCGGTTGGACGTACGATCAATTCATCGGCGCCGTGGTGCGCAATGCCGCCGCGCGGTCGACGGCCCCGTCGGGTCAGCGGCGGAACCGAGAATAGCTTCCCCTCTCGAACCAGGTGCCTCTGATGTCCAAAACGTCTCTTCTCGTCGTCAACGGAGCCACGGCCACGTTCGACTGTTCCTTCGGGCGCGGCTGCGTCGGCCTCTGCTGCCAGCATGGTGAACCGAGTGTGACGCCGGCCGAGTACGAACGCATCCGCGACCATCTCCCGCAGGTGCTGCCGCACCTGCGCCCCGAAGCGGCCAAATCACTGGAATCGGACGACTTCATCGGTGCCGAGATCAAACTCGGCAACCCGATGGTGCGCGTCGTTGACGGTTGGTGCCTCTTCTTCAATGAAGGGTGCGTGTTGCACAAAGTGGGTGCATTGGAAGGGAACTTCTCGAAGTACAAGCCGATTCAGTGCACGATGTTTCCCCTCGAACCGAACGGTGACGGCAGTTGGTATGTCCGCCAGTGGAACCACGAAGGGGAGCAGTGGAACGATCTGTTCTGCTTGAATCCGGAGAACACGACGTTGAAGGCCATCGACACGATGGCTCCGGAAATTGCCGTCGCCGAAACGCTGGGGCCGGACTTCAGTTGGGAGTGAGCCGAGGGGGTCGCGCCGACGGCTTTCGATACCCTGAAGACAGGGTTCCATTCCACTTCGCATGAGACCGTCCATGTTTGCCCCGGCCACGATTCCCTGTTGGGCCGACCTCGGTGAGTTGGTGGAGATTATCAATTGGTCCGCGCTCGTGAAGTGGTCACTCGCGCCCATCTTTCTGACGGGGTTCTGGATCGTCGCCAACTTCCTGGCCAAGAAGAAAGTCCAGAACCGTCTCGACCTGCTCGAAGGCCAGTTGAGCAACCGGGTCCATGCCGCCGAGGTAGCGCAAGCCAAGATCGCGAACTTGGAGTCGTTGAACAGCACGCATAGCGGGACGATTTCGATGCAGGTTGAATCGCTGCGACTCAAGGAATCGCAACTGGAGGCGCGGCGAGCGGACTACGACAAAGTCTTTGCCGCTGGCAAGAAAGAGTATCAGAGGCGAACCGCGTTGGAGAAGTACGAGAAGCTCTACGACGATTTGAAGCGGAAGACCCTCCGGGACGAACTTGCGATCTCCCATCTCGAAGCGAAAGTGGCTTCTGCGAGTGGCACAGCCGAGGAACTGACGGCCGACTTGGAGTCTCGGCAAGTGGTGATCACCAAGGCGGAAAATCGTCTGAAGAAAGCGCGGAAGCTCGAGGGGTACCTCTGGCACGCGAAAGCTCTCCAGAGCCGGCCGAAATTCCGCCCCTTGCTCGAACGCAAAGTGGCCATCGTCTCGGTACTGAATCTCAAAGGGGGCGTTGGCAAAACGACTACCGTGGCCCAACTCGGTGCGGCGTTCGCTCGGCGTGGCTACCGTGTCCTCTGCATCGATCTCGATTTGCAAGGATCGCTGAGCACCTTGCTGTTGGAACAATCGGTCATCAGCGAGCGGTTCGATCAGAAGCGGCTCTTGCAGCACTTCTTCCACTTCGCCAGCGACGGGGCCAATCCCAAGATCGCCGAGTTCGCGCAAGAGGTTCCCTCACCGGCGGGTCGTGCGGGGTCGATGCACATTCTCGCGACCACCGACGGGCTTGCCTTCGCCGAGTTCAATTTGGTCATGGGTTGGCTGCTCCGGGCCGGCAAACGGGACGCGCGGTTCTTGCTCCGCAAGGCGTTGCACGCGAAGTCGCTCGCCAGCTCGTTCGACATCATTTTGCTCGATTGCCCGCCGCTGCTGAACATCACCTGCATCAACGCCCTCGCCGCGAGCGACTACCTGTTGATCCCGGCACTGCCCAGCATCAAATCGCTGGAGCGTGTGATCAACTTGCTGCAAGCGACCCAGTCGGAATCGTTCAAAACGCATGTGAACCAGACATTGAATTTGCTGGGACTTTTGGCGAATCGCACACACCATTCCGGACTGACCCAAGACGACCAACGCGATTGGGATCTGACGCTGGAACGCATCAAGAACATCCACGGGGTGTCATTGAACCGGTTCGCCACCGAGATTCCGCAGTTGAAGGGAATCCAAGAGGGCGATACCATTTCCGCGACGTCCAAGACCGGATCGGTGATTGAAAAGACTTATGGACGCTTGGCCGACGAACTGGAAAGGGCATTCCCCCATGACTGTCGACGCACTCCGCCTCTACTTCCGAAATCTCTCTGAGATTTTGCAGAGCGGCAAAGGGAGCAAAGAAATCCTCGACGATCTCGCCGCGATTGATCGCGGCTTGACGCCGTTCGCCACGCTCCCGCTGAAGTCATTCGCGGACTTCCTCGAGAAGGCGCAGAACTATGACCCGAACGCGGTGATCGGTAAGAAGCCACCCCGAGTCAGTACGCCCCGTGTTCCCAAGGTGACCGTCGACATTGAAGGCATCGCCGCCACGGTGAAACATCTATTCGACGAGGCTGCTCGCCCCGATACCACCATCGAATCGATCGACGAAGGCTTGAAAGTGCTCGATACGCTTAAAAAGGCCCAGTTGATTGTCGTGGCGAAGGCGATCAAAGCGGAAAAAGGATTGAGCAGCAAAAAAGAGCCGGACGTGCGCGAGATCATCAAAAACGCCGTCCGCGGGATGTGGGGCAGCGCCCGGCGTGTGAAGCAGTAACTCCAATCACGTCGGGCTGGCACCCAGATCGCGGAGGCGGTTGCGGAGGTACTTCGCCCGTTCGGCGTTGCGGTCTTCGCCGTCGAGGTGCTTGCCGGCGAGCTTCTGCAAGTGCGCCGATTGCGTGTGGATGAACAGCTGATTCAACGTCGTCGGTGGCAGATCGTCGAGCAAGCGCAGGTGGATACCGAGACGCACGGCGGAAAGCAGTTCCATCGTCTCTTCGGCGGTGATCATGGTGGCACTGCCGAGGGTGCCGATGGCGCGGGCGACGCGGTCGTGCTCGGCTTGGCGACGCTCTTTCAGCAGCACGCTTCGGGCGTGGCGTTCGTATTGCAAAATCATCGCGATCACTTCGCGGATTTCGGACAGCAGCCGCGATTCCGACTTGCCGAGCGTCACCTGATTCGAGATCTGGTACAGGTCGCCGCTGGCCCGGCTCCCCTCGCCGTACAACCCGCGCACCACGAGGTTGATCTTCTGCAACGCCTTGAAAACTTTCTCGATCTGCTTGGTGATCCCGAGTGCCGGGAGGTGCAGCATGACGCTGGCGCGCATCCCCGTGCCGACGTTGGTGGGGCACGCGGTGAGGTAGCCGAAGCGGTCGTGGAAGGCGTACGGCAGGCGGGCTTCCAAGCTGTCGTCGACGCCGTTGATCTGCTCCCAAGTCTCTTCGAGCGACATCCCGGACCGCATGACCTGAATGCGGAGGTGATCTTCTTCGTTCACCATTACGCTGACCGACTCGCGCGAGTCGAAGGCGACCCCGCGCGGGCCTTCGAGCGCGTTGGCGAGTTCCCGGCTGATGAGCTGCCGTTCGACCAAGAAGAGTCGATCCAGCGGCATGAGACCCATGACGCTGAGGTATTCGAGGCGCGGGGAGATGTCGGACTTGGTCACGGCTTCGCGGACGCGCTGTTCGATTTCGGCTTTTTGAGCGTTGTTGGCGCGTGTGGTGAACGGAATGCCGGCGAGGTTGCGGGCCAAGCGGATCCGGGTGGAGACGACGACATCGGACTCCGGACCGGTGCCGCGCAGCCACTCGCCGAGGTTGGGGAGTAGGCTATCGAGGTTCATCCGCCCCTTCTTTCTGTCGAATGCGATCCCGCAATATTGCGGCGTCTTCGTAGCGCTCGGCCACGACCGCGGCGTCCAAGTCCGCCTGCAATCGATCCGTACCCATTGTACCCCGCCGCTGCCCCGGCACTTTGCCGCAATGGTCGGTCGACCGGTGAACCCGTTCGAGTAGCGTCAACAGCGGTGCGTTGAATTCATCGTAGTCGAGAGCGCAGCCCAATCGGCCGGCTTTGCGGAACTCGGAATACTTTAGCCCGCAACTCGGACAGGTCAACGCATTCGGTTCCGCCTCACTGGCGGATTGGTGCTGGCCCATCACCAACTGAACCAAACCCTGCACGTCGAAATGCGAACCCGGCTGATCCGGCAGAATCTGCTTGGCGCGGGCGCAGGCTTCGCACAGGTGCGTGACGTTCTTCTGCTGGTGCAGAATATCGGTGAGGTGAATCGTGGCGGGTTGCCCACAAAATTTACACGTGCTCATGGTCGGTCGTCCAGTCCTTCGGGTGGGCAACGCCGGGGATCCCACCCCGGTCAGCTTTCTTCCAATTGCCGAATGCGGTCGCGCAACTGGGCCGCGGACTCGTAGGCTTCGTCGGTCACGGCCTGCTGGAGTTTCCGCCGCAGCTGCACCAGTTCGGTTTGTTCCGGTGGGCGAGTCGACCCGCGTTGCGGCTTCTTGCCGTTGTGCCGGGTGTCCCCGTGAATACTTTCGAGCAGCGGCACGAGTTCGGTCGAAAAATGGTCGTAGTCGTGCGAACACCCGAGCCGGCCGGAGTTCCGGAACTCAACGAACTTGATGGCGCACTGCTGGCATTGTTTGCCGCCGGGATCTTCGCCGATCTCGCTCGCCAAGCTGGCACTGGACGTCTTTTTACCCGTACCACTCGGGTAGAGGTATTTCTTCGCGCAGTCTTCGCACAGGTGGAACTCTTCGTATTGATCGTTCGGCAGCACTTCCGTGATGTGGAGTGTCGCCAGTTTGGAACAGCGTTGGCACTTCATGGCGTCGTCATCCCCGTTGCGTCATTAGCATCATAGCACCGCCGGCCCACGCGCGGTATCCGGAGAACGAGATATCACGAAAACCTATTGACAGTTCTGCGGCGACTCGGCATACATTCGCTTCGTTTCGCAGGGGGAGCTTTCACATGCGTAGCAAACTCGCGCCGATCGCTTTCGCGATGGGGCTGGCGGTAATCGCTTCGGCCCAGACGGGCTGTTCCACCATGAGCAATACCGAGAAGGGTGTCGGACTCGGCGCCGTGGGCGGGACCGTCATCGGCACCGTCATCGGCGCGGCGACCGGCAACCCGAAGACCGGGGCCGTGATCGGCGGGTTGGCCGGGGCGGGCGTCGGCGGCCTGATCGGCGACGATATCGATCACACCGAAAAGAAAAAGAAAGATCGCCAGGAGATCGCGGCCGCTGCGGCCTATTCCGACGCCCAACCGACTCGGATCGACGAAGTCGTGCAGATGGTGAAAAATGGGCAGAGTGACCGCGTCGTCATCAACCACATCCGCCAGAATCGGATGCGGTTCGTGATGAACGCGAACGACTTGAACTATTTGAAGCAGTGCAACGTGCCGGACACCGTCATTGTCGAAATGCAAAACGGCAGTCCGCCCGTGGTGGCCGCCCCGAGACCGGTGATCATCCGGGAACAGGTGATCGTCCGCGAGCCGATTTACTACGTCCCCCCGCCGCCGGTGATGTACGTCGAACCCGGTCTGAGTATGCATTTCCGCCGCTAGCAGTACGCCGGCGTTGGAACCACGGCAGCGGGCTTCGCGGGAAGCCCGACCATGTAGGGCTTCTCGACGAATCGGTAGAGCAGCCAAGCTCCGGTGGGCACCGCAACGACGCAGAACAGTCCGGCCCCATGGAACGAACCGGCTTCGCGGATCGGCGTCGGTAGCCGGGTTTCCAGTGCGAAGACCATCCGCATGATCGGCATGTGGACGAGGTACAAACTGTACGAGAAGTCGCCGCACCAGCCGAAGCCGCGTACCGCCAACGATTCCACCTCGCGAACAGTTCCCGCGATCAAAAAACCGACCACCCCGCACGAACCGATCGCGAATGCGACTTCGTGGATGGCCCACGAGACGGCGTTCCCCGTCCCCGCGACCCCGGCGGCGAACCCCGCCACTGCCAACAGACCCATGTTCCTCTTGGTGAAGGGCTGCCCTGCTGCCAACCGTTCGGCGAGCCACATCCCCAAGAACCACTCGAAGTACCGCCGCAAGAAGAACCACTCGAAATTCGGCCGGAGCGATTCCAACGATTCCGGAGCGGGCACGAGTGCGAAGAGCAATTCCACCACTAACAACAGTCCCGCGATGGGGGCGAAGCCGCAACGCCGACAGATCTTCAACAAGATCGGATAGGTCAAGTAAAACTGAACTTCGTACCAGAGCGTCCAGTAGACACCGTTCAGCCCGAGCGCTTTCGGTTGAATAGCTAACAGAAACAGGGCATTGATGCCGACCCAACCGAACCCGGACGATTCGACAATGTAATCGAGTGTGATCCCGGCTTCACCGGGTGGCCGGCGCCAGCAAATGTTCATGAGGAAGTAGGCCAACGCCGCGACGAACAAACTGGCGAAGAAGGCCGGGTAGAGTCGCCAAAACCGTCGGGAGGCAAACGGGCGGAGTTCGAGGCCATCGCGGCCGGTGCGATGGAATCGCTTGGCCTGTGGCAGATGGATGCAAAACCCACTCAATACGAAAAAGAGGCCGATGCCGGCGTACCCGAACCCGAACAGTGGCAGCGTGGCCAACACTTCGAGCGGAGTCTCGGCGTTGAGCGGTAGCATGTCGCTCGGGCTGGCCTGACGCGAGTAACCGGGGCAGAAGACGTTCCAGAGGTGGTAAGCGAAGACCCAGAGGGCCGCAAACCCTCGGAGGGCATCGATGGAGCGAAAGCGTGTCGGCATAGTGAGCGAAGCTTAGCACGCGAAATGCAAGGGTAAAACGAAAGTCCTAGGCGAGCCGAACCGCGTGAGCGGTCGGGTGGAACGAAAGTCCGGTAGCAAGTTGTAAAGATCACCTCGCGCTTCACCCGACCGCTCACGCGGTGCGGCTCGCCCTGAATGAGTACAGGGCGCCCCCCACCCATTTGGCAATCTGTAGCGGTTGTCCCGTCCATTCTCCTCCCCAATTGTGTGGCGGTCTCGATCCGGGTTCGCCGAACCGCATCCCGACTGTCGATGTTGGTTGGCGGAACGATTCGAACTCCCAGTTCGGAATCGGATCTCGTGCAGGACGCGCGGGGTCGGCGGGCGGAAGCTGTCACTGCAGTTTCGCCACAGTCACGGAGGATGACCGATGCTGGCTCGGATGTGCCGAGTGCTGTTGCTCACCGCAGCCGGTTTGGCTGGGTTGGAGCATCGCGCGGTCGCTCAGTCCGAATCTCCGGTCGTCCCGACTGCTGCCGACCCCGCCGCAGTGTTAATGGCACCTGTCCTTTCCCAAACACTCCGACCACCATTGCGGCCCGGTGACAGGCCCTCGTCTTTAGATGAATCACGAACGGAACCAGCTGCTCGGCTCGTCCCAGTCGGGAACGCTGGAATTGTTCGTGTGTCCGATTTCAACTCTGCCAGACGCGACGCCGCAGACTTACCCGACTCGGGTGGACGATCCCGAACCCCAGCGGTGGAGGACGCCTTCGATTACTTGAGCAACGGCAAGTTGAAACGGAGCGGCGAAGGGCGACTCACGCGAAACCCGCGGATGGATGACGACGACCTGAAATCGCGGCGTTCCGATCAACTTGGCGATAAGATCGACGACATTCTCGGTGGCGGTCGCGGCGGTGGTCGCGGGCTATTCAAAAGCGATTGCGAGTTCAACAACTTCATTTCGCCCGTGACGAATCCGTTCCTGTTCGAAGATCCACGCTCGCTCACGGAACTGCGGCCGATTGCAATCTACCAAAAGATCCCCGGTGGTGCCGGCCTGTTCCAGGGCGGCAGTGCTTGGTTCGTCGGGTTACAAGGTCGCTTGGCCATCACGGATCGCTTCTCGGTGGTGATTAACAAATTGGGGGCGTCCGGGTTCAATCCGGGCAGCGGTTCCACGCTCACAGATGGTTTCGGGCTGTCCGAAATTCACCTGGGGCCGAAGTACATCTTTTACCGCGACGCGGACACGAAAACGCTGCTCACCGTCGGGGGGACGTTCCAAATTCCCGTCGGGTCGAGTAAGGTCTTCCAAGACACGGGCAAACTGTCGATTGTGCCGTACCTCTCGGGTGGTCGTCGGCTGTTCGACACGAGGTTCGGGACACTCAACGGCCTCGCCTCCGGCGGTTACTCGTTCTCAATTGATCGCAGACGCAGCGACTATTTCTATGCCAGCGGGCACTTGGATTTCGACGTCGGCAACAAGGGGAAGTTCTTCCCGCTCGTCGAAATGAACTGGCTGCGGTACACCACCGACGGCACGACCCGCGACCTCGGCGTCGAGGGGCGCGATTTGGCGAATTTCGGCTCCCCGCGGAAGGGGACTGGCCTGCTGACCGTCGCCGCCGGTGCCCGCTACAAACCGAGTGACCGCTGGGAATTCGGCGGCGCCGTCGAATTGCCGCTCGCCGGTAGCCGCGACGCCTTCCAGTACCGGATTACCTTGGATTTGATCTGGAGGTATTGAGTAGTCCGATCCGGCCAGCGTCAACTGCCGGATTCGAGTGGCCTAGACCGATTTTCATACAACCGCTTCACCGGTGACTCGTAGTCCACGTTTCACCTATCATTCACCACCACCAGCACTTCGCAGTTGCGGTAGAAGTCGTACCGGCGGGCGGCGATGCGAAACGGTGGCTTCGCGAATCGCACTACCCAGGCGTCCCAGATCGGGGCCGTCACGAACAAGTACGACGGGTGCGGCATCGCCAAGAATGCGGCCGCGTCTTCCGGCGACTGGAGGCGCTCCACCCGGCGACCCACATAAAACGTGATGCTCGGCAGCGAGCAATCGTAGCTG
>JANXWE010000145.1 GCA_025351325.1 Fimbriiglobus sp. | reverse complement strand
CATCCCTCTCCCAAAATGAACAGGATGTGGTTTCTGAGGAATCTATCAGATTCCGTTTCCCCACTCCTCTTTCCAATGGGTGCAACAATTGTTTCTGGCACACGGACCGACCCAAGTATCGGCGGGACACCTCTCAAAACGAAGAAACTGGCGAAGACATTAGAAAAACCAAAATTGACCCAACTCCGAACAAAACGACTCGAACCCATGACTGGCCAATCGTTTAAAATTGTAGCGCAATCGTCATTCTGTCTGCTGTTCTTGTTTCCGCTGCTACCGTAGCTTCCGCAGAGGGGAGGGGGGTAAACTCCGCGGAAACAAGTACAAGCGTCAGAGTACTACCTGGATGGCCTGGAAGGACGCCAGAATCTTAGCGCATCCTTTCGATGATTGCCTCGCGACTGATCTTTGGCTAAACTCATCTTCCCTCCACTCACTTTCGGAAGTGCTCCATGCACCTTCCTCGGTACTGCTTACTGTTGGGCGTTGTGTACTGGCTGGCCGTCGGCCCGTCGGCCGCGGTCGAACCGGTCGATTTCGCCAAGCAGATTCGTCCGCTGTTGGAACAGCACTGCGTGTCGTGCCATGGGGCGGTCAAGCAGAAGGCGGGCCTGAAGCTCGATCTCGGAAAACGGGTGTTGAAGGGAAGTTTGAACGGGCCGGTGATCGTGCCCAAGAAATCGGCCGAGAGCAAGTTGTACCACGCGTTGAAGGCCGAGCACGATGTCGAACAGATGCCGCCGACGGGGGCGTTGGATGCCGGCACAGTCGAACTGTTCCGCCGCTGGATCGACGAAGGGGCGGTGGTCCCGGCCGACGAAGTCGAGTCGACGGCGAAACACTGGGCGTTTGAGTCGCCGAAGCAAATGGCGGTGCCGCCGGGCGTTCACCCGATTGATCACTTTCTGGATGCCGAGCGGACGAAACGCGGGGTGAAGCCCGCCGGCCCCGCCGAGTCATCCCCATTAGCGCGGCGACTCCACCTCGATCTCACCGGATTGCCGCCGACCCCCGCCGACGTGGCCAGTTTCCGGATCGACGCCATCGAAAAACGGGTGGACGAACTCCTCGCTTCGAAACAACACGGCGAACGCTGGGGCCGGCATCTGCTCGACATCTGGCGCTACTCGGACTGGTACGGTTTCGGGGCGGAGCTTCGCAACAGCCAGAAGCACATCTGGAATTGGCGCGACTGGACGGTCGAATCGCTGAATGCCGGCAAACCATATGACACGATGATCCGCGAGATGTTGGCCGGGGACGAACTCGCCCCGACTGACCCGAAGGTGTTACGGGCCACCGGCTATCTCGCCCGGAGCTACTACAAGTTCAACCGCAACGTCTGGCTCGACGACGTGGTCGAACACACCGGCAAGGCGTTCCTCGGCATCACCCTCAACTGCTGCCGCTGCCACGATCACATGTACGACCCGCTCGCCCAGGAAGAGTATTACCGCTTCCGTGCCGTGTTCGAGCCGCATCAGGTTCGACTTGATCCGGTACCCGGCGAAGCCGACCCCGAGACGCGTGGCCTGCCGCGCGTGTTCGACGCCGACGCCGCGACGCCGACGTTCCTCTTCGAGCGTGGCGACGACAAGCGGCCGGTCAAAGACAAGCCGCTGTCACCGGGCGTCCCGGCGGCGATCATTGCCAAGGGCTACACGGTTGCGATGGTGAAATTCAACCCGGAGGTCGCCCACCCCACTCTCCGCAGTGACGTGAGCAAAGATCTCCTCGACCGGGCCACCCGAGACATCACGCTGGCCATGGAGAAGAAATTCCAGTGGCGCATTCGAGCCGCCATCGTGAGTTTGCAGTCCTTGAAAGCGAAGCTCGCCGCCGACCGGGCACGGTACGCCGTCCCGAAGCTTCCCCAAAGTGCCGAATTGATTCGCCATGCGGTGGCATTGCACCTCGAAGCCATCCTGCTGGTGGCCGAAGCCGATCTCATCGAAGCCCAAGACGCCCTTTCGACGAAAGACGACGAAGCGGCGAAAGCGGCGAAACTCAAAACCATGGTGGCGGCGAGCGAACGCGTCGATGCGGCCCGGAAGGCTGTCGAGAAGCCACCGGCTGATTACCCGCCTCTGATGCCGAGCTACCCGGAACAATCGACGGGCCGTCGCTTGGCACTGGCGAACTGGATTGTGTCGAAGGAGAACCCACTCACGGCGCGGGTCTTCGTCAACCACGTTTGGATGCGGCACTTCGGCCAGCCGCTGGTGCCGACCGTCTTCGACTTCGGCAAGAACGGGCGACCACCGAGCCACCCGGCCTTGCTCGATTGGCTCGCTGTGGAGTTCATGAAGTCCAACTGGGACGTGAAAAAGCTGCACCGACTCCTGGTCACCAGTCGGGCTTACCAAATGCGGTCGACGATGACCGGCCCTGAGGCAGACGCAAACCGGAAGGTCGATCCGGACAATTTCTTGCTTTGGAAAATGAACCCCCGCCCGTTGGAAGCGGAGGCGATCCGCGACAGCCTGCTGCACGTGTCCGGACTGCTCAACGGCACAATGGGTGGGCCGGAACTCGACTTCGACGACGACGCCCCGACGCTGCGACGGAGCCTGTATTACCGCCATGCGCCGGAGAAAGTGATGCCATTCTTGATGGCGTTCGATGCGGCCGGGCCGACCGAATGCTACCGCCGGGCGACCACGGTGGTGCCGCAGCAAGCGATGGCCTTGGTGAACAGCCGGCTGTCGGCCCGAGCCGCCGAAGCGGTGACAAAAGGCGTCACCGCGACTGAATCGAAAGAGGTGGTGCAGGCGATCTACGCGAAGCTGCTCGGCCGCGCCTCAACTGAAGCGGAGACGAAACTGTGCGTCGAGTTTCTGAAAACGAACCCGCCCGCAGCCCTGGTTCAAGCGTTGTTCAATCATGCTGATTTCTCGACGATCCGCTGAGGTTCTCATGCCCGAATCGATTCCCGACCGCCGGTCGTTTTTATCCGCCGGCATGGGCTTCGCCGGAATGGCCTTGTCCGCGATGCTACACCGCGATGGCGAGGTGCGCGCCGCCGACGAGCATTGGGCGGCGCCGGACGGAAAACCCCATTTCCCACCGAAGATCAAGCGGGTGATCTGGCTGTTCATGGTCGGTGGAACCAGCCACGTCGAAGGGTTCGACCCGAAGCCGATGCTCGACAAATACGACGGCAAGACGATTGCGGAGACGCCGTTCAAAACGTCCCTCGATTCACCGCACCTGAAAAAGAATCTGCGCGAGTTTGTACCCGGTTTGCACAAGGTGCAACCCAAACTGATGAAGATGCAAGCGGGCTGGAAGAAGTACGGCCGGAGCGGCTTGGCCGTGAGCGATTGGTGGCCGCACGTGGGCGGGGTCGCCGACGAGTTGGCCGTCGTCCGGTCGATGTGGACGAGCGACAACGACCACGGCGCCCAGTTGCAGTTCCACACCGGCCGGCACGCCCTCGAAGGGCCGTTCCCGACCATCGGCTCGTGGATTCGATACGGCCTCGGTTCGTTGAACGACGACCTCCCGAGTTTCGTGGTGCTCGGGAAACCGCTGGCCGACTGCTGCGGCGGGCAATCGGGCCACGGCGGCAACTACCTCGGGCCGGAGTACAGCGGCGTGCCGCTGCTCGTCGATTCAAAAAACCCGCTGCCATTCTTACCGGGCAAGGCCCAATCGAGTGCGAAGCAGCGCGAGCAGTTCGACCTGATCGGCAAACTGAACGGGCTGGCGGCGGAACAGAATCCGGACGATCCGGTCATCCGCGCGAAGATCAAGTCGTACGAACTGGCGTTCAAGATGCAGACGGCCGTGCCCGAGTTGATGAAGCTCGAGCAAGAAACCGCCGCCGTCCGGACGATGTACGGTCTCGACCAACCCGAGACTAAGGAGTTCGGCCAATTGTGCCTGGCCGCGCGACGGATGTCGGAGCGCGGTGTGCGCTTCGTGCAGGTGTTCCACGGGTCCAACGGCGGAGCCGGCGCCTGGGATTCCCACGCCGAGATTCTGAAGAATCACCCGCCGCTTTGCAAGCAAGTCGATCAGCCCATCGCGGCGCTGGTGAAGGATCTGAAGCAGCGCGGGTTGCTGGACGAAACGCTCGTGGTTTGGGGGTCGGAATTCGGCCGGACCCCCGGCGCCGAAGGGTCGGCCGGCCGCGACCACCACCCGTTCGGCTTCACCATCTGGATGGCCGGCGGCGGCGTGAAAAAGGGCGTGACGCACGGGGCGACGGACGAACTCGGCTTCCACGCCGTCGAGGACCGGCACTACGTCACCGACTTGCACGCCACCGTCTTGCACCTGCTCGGCCTCGACCCCCGCAAACTGGCCCTCCCCGGCCGCAAACGGCTCGAAGTCGACTTCGGCAAACCCATGGCGGCCATCCTGGCGTAGCCCGCTCGTTCGGCCACTTCGCGTTGCGGCCACCCGGAATCGCGTGCTAAGATAGCCGTTCCAAAATGGTTTCACCGGTTAGGATGCGGCATGAAGTGCGTGGTGACGGGGTGTGCGGGGTTCATCGGATCTCACCTGACCGAGCGGTTGCTGAACGACGGGCACTCCGTGGTCGGCGTCGATTGCTTCACCGATTACTATCCCCGTGCGATCAAAGAATCGAACGCCGCCGGGTTCCGCGATCACCCGCAGTTCGAGTTCCACGAGCACGATTTGGCCACGGGTCACCTCGACGCCGTCGTCGATGGGGCCGAGTACATTTTCCACTTGGCGGCGATGCCAGGACTGACCCGCAGTTGGATCGATTTCGACGTCTACGCCCGCTGCAACCTCACCGCGACGCACCGTTTGCTCGAATCGTTGAAGGGGTTGAAGAGCCTCAAAAAGTTCGTCTACGCCAGTACCTCGAGCGTCTACGGAAAGTACGCCAGCGGCGACGAAAACCTGCCGACGCGGCCGAGTTCACCCTACGGCATCACCAAACTCGCCGGGGAGCAACTGGCCCGCGTCTACCTCGATGAATTCGACGTGCCCACCGTAGTGTTGCGGTTCTTCAGCGTCTACGGGCCACGGCAACGCCCGGAAATGGGGTACCACTTGTTCATCAAGTGGATTCTTGCGGGGACGCCGATCAAGCTCACCGGCGATGGCCTGCAAGTCCGTGGCAACACCTACATCGGCGACTGCGTGGAAGCGACCTTGCAAACGGGATTGAAGGCGATGCCGGGCGAGACGTTCAACCTCGGTGGCGGCGAAATCACGACCATCATCGACGCGATCCGTACCATCGAACGCCTCGCCGGTAAGCCGGCGAAAATCGAACGCCATCCGTCGCGTCCCGGCGATCAACTCGCCACCGCTGCCGACGTCACAAAGCTCTGGCGCCACCTCGGCTGGAAGCCCACGACGGGGTTGGAAGCCGGGTTGGCGAAACAAATTGACTGGCAACGCGGGTTGGTATCCTAATGTTCGGTTCTTACCCCGAAGGGGTACCGGAAAAATTGAAAGGAGCACGGATGCTCGACACCTTGAATCGACGGCTTGTTTTACCCCTCCTGGCGGCCAAGCGGGGCAGCACCTATTTGCGCGACCTCGTCGAACTCGAACGGACGCAGTTCGAGCCGCCGGAGCAGATCCGCGCCCGGCAACTGACGCTGCTGAAAGCCCAACTCCAGCACGCCTTTGCGACGGTGCCGTACTACCAGCGCACATGGACTGCGGCGGGTGTTCACCCGTCAGATTTGAACTCGCTTGCCGATTTGGCCCACTTCCCGATTCTGCCGAAGGCGGACATCCGCACCCGTGGTACCGAGCTGTACTCGACGGCGTACCGGAACGTGAAAGTTCGTACGAAGACCACCAGCGGAAGCACCGGTGTCCCGCTGAAGATTTTGCTCGACGAACGCGGGGCCCAGTGGAAAACCGCGTGTACGTTGCGTGCCGATCAGTGGTCGGGTTGGCGGCTGGGCCAACGGGTCGCCAAAGTGTGGGGCAACCCGGAGTATCGCCACTTCGGGTTGCGCGGTCGACTGATGAACCACTTCGTGGATCGTGCCGTCTACCTCGATACCATCGGACTGACGTCCGAACGCATCGGCGAATTCGCCACGAACTTGCGCCGGCACAAACCGGGGATGCTCTTCGGTCACGCCCACTCGTTGTACTTGCTGGCGTGTGCACTGAGGAAATCCAAAATCACCGACATCCGACCGAACGGGATCGTGAGTACGGCGATGCCGCTGCACGACTGGCAAAGGGTGGTGATCGAAGAGGTGTTCGGGGTACCCGCCACCAACCGCTACGGCTGCGAAGAAGTCAGTTTGATTGCATGCCAATGTGAACGGCACGCCGGGTTACACGTGGCCGCAGAGTCGGTGTACACGGAAGTTGGTGGCCGACCGACCGGCACCGGAAAGCTGCTCGTCACCGACCTCACCAATGCGGCGATGCCTCTGATTCGGTACGAAATTGGCGATGTCGTGACTTTGTCCGACGCCCCTTGTGCGTGTGGGCGTGGCTTGCCCGTGATTGAAAAAGTCGAGGGCCGCGATGCCGATTTCGTGGTCACGCCGGCGGGCCGTTTGATCTCGGGAATCTCGCTCACCGAGAATTTCGCCATGCACATCAACGGTGCGGCGCAGGTGCAAATCATCCAAGAAACGACCACGCACCTGCGCGTCCGGCTCGTGAAGGATGACACCTTTTCGGATGCCAGCCGCCGCCAATTGGCGAAGCTGGTTCTCGACACGTTCGGCCCGACGATGCGCTTCGATGTCGAGTTTCTGGACGTCATCCCCCAAGAGCCGAGTGGCAAGTACCGCTTCTGTATTTCCAAGGTCGCCAACGACTTTATGAAGGGGTTGTCGGCATGAATCGCCCCACCGTTTCGGTCGTGATGGCCGCGAAGAATTACGCGAAGTTCCTGCCCGAAGCCATCGATTCGCTGCTGGCGCAAACCTTTGCCGATTGGGAACTCGTCATCATCGACGACGGCAGCACCGACGCCACGGTCGACGTGGTGCGACCGTACCTCAATGATGCTCGCATCCGCTATTTTCGGTCGGATGTCCTCGGGCAATCGCGGGCCAAGAACCTCGGGATCGGCTTCAGTTCGGGTGAATTTATCGCCTTCCTCGACGCCGATGACGCGTGGTTGCCGACCAAACTGGTCGAGCAAGTGGCACTGTTCCGACGCTGCCCGAATGTTGGTGTCACCTACACGCAACGTGAGCTGATTGACGAAAGCGGAAACGTCCTGAGCGTGAGTACCGAACCGCTTCCGGGTGGTTGGATCCTCCCCAAAATCTTCCTCCAGAACTTCGTCTGCTTTTCGTCGGTGATGGTGCGCCGCGAAGTGTTCGAAACGGTCGGTCTGTTCGATCCCGCCCTCGATTTGTCGATCGATTACGATCTCTGGCTCCGGGCCGCGAAACAGTTCGAGTTCCAGCCGGTGCAACAGGTGCTGATGAAGTACCGCACGGGCCATGGGAACTTGTCGAAGAAGCTGGCGGATCGGGTGGCGACGGCCATCAGCATCATGAATCGGGCGGTCTTCCGCCGCGGATTGGACGCGGAATTGTCCAAGCCGACCATCGCGGAAGGGTTCGCTTCGACGTACCAGACCCTCGGCTTCGTGATGCGGACTTCCGAGCCGATCACGGCTGCGAAGTGCTACGCGGACGCGTTCCGCTGGCCCATTCTCCGGCGGATCTCCGCCAAGGGAATCGTGAAGTGCGGGCTACTCTGGATCGGTGGCAAACGGGTCGTTGGATCGGCCGAGAATGCCACCGCGAACCGGTGACGATCATTCCCACTCCGCTTGCACGCGGAGTGTTTCGTTGGCACTGAAGTCGAGCGGGATCTCCCCGCCTCGTGGTTCGAGCCGGTCTCCCACTTTGCCTTCGTTGTCGACCACGATCGCTTGGCTAGGATCACGAGCGAATTGGACGGCGGACGCACCGGCGAACCCGGCGGTTTCGATCAGCCGCAAGGCCACGGCCCGGGTCATCCCGTCGCTCGGTGGCACCGGTCGCAACGACGTCATCAGCAAACTCGGCAAATCGACGTGCCCGAGCCAGCCCGAGGCACCACCCGGTGGCGGGCCTTTCTCCGTGCGCACCACCGGCGACGGGGCGACCCAGCCGGCGGCCGTTTGCATTGGCAAATCGCGGTCGAGTGTCAGGAGTAACTCGAAGCAGCGTCCCGTTTCCCCCTCGGGGATCAAGATCACATCCGCCATGCGTTTGTTCTGTTTTTGAACGAACGGCAGACCGCCGGTGAAGACGAAACTGCGTTCGCCCCCGAGGCGAATTTCCAAGTAATCGGGGGAACAGGGTCGGGTGTACGTGGAGGCGAAATTCTGCCCGTTGACGCCCCGGTAAATGGCCGAGCGTTCGTCGCGCCAAGCGAAGCGTGCCCCGTAGTACGAGTGCCAAGGGTAGCCCGTCGGGGCGTGAACCGGGTCGATTTCGATTCGGAGTTCGAGCACGGGCCGACCGACCCAAGCCCGCAGGCGTTGGCGGAAGGTGGCCAACACCACGTCGTGTTCATCAAGGATGTCGCCTTCGCAGGTCACTTCACCCAGGGCGGTGCCCGCGTGGGTGACGGCGACGTGGCGTGCTCGCGTTTTGCTGCCGGGGTTGAACACGAGCTGCATTCCGAGGCGATTCAACCGGGTGCGGGTATCGCGCAAGGCCCGGATGGCACCGGTCTGCGGATCGAAATCGGCCTCCAGGAATTCATTCCGCACCGCCGTGCCTTCGGCCAGTTTGATACGCGACTTCGGTGCCGCAGTGCCAGTGGGCCCGCGTCGGGGAACCCAGGCGAAGCCGAGGCTAGGCACTTCGACGACGAGCTTGGCCGTCGTCCCGCTGAACTCGGCCGCTTTCACCGGATCGACGACGGGAATCGGCCCGGTGAAACCGTCGAGTTCGAGTGTGACCCGCCGGGTGAAATTGCACGGATTCAACACCAACAATCCGGGTTGACCATCGGCGGAACGGGCCAGGATCCTCTCCGCCAGACGAGCGGCAATAGAGTCTTCGATCTCGCGGCCCGATTCGGGTTGATGCGCCCTGTCGGCGCCGTGCGTCTCGATTTCGTCTTCGAGGGCTTCGAGTTTCTTGACCAGTTCCAGATCCGTCTCGGTGGGTACGGTCAGCATGCGGTGCAGACCGGCGAGAGCGAATGCCGAATCAAGCCGGCGCCGCAGTCGGTGGTGGACTGCGAAGCCACTCACGGGGTCGGAACGGTGCAACACGGTCACGCGTTCATCCAAGTAGTCGGCGAAGTAATCGTCGGCGGTGGTGTTCCCCAAATAGTCGCCGTACTTTTGCTCGCTGAGCAGGCGGCCGAGTCCGAACCATTGGCCGACGAGGTCACCGAGTTCGGCCATGCCGATGAGCTGGGCATAACCGGGTGCGGGCGGTTCGCCGGTGTGTTTGAAAGCGACGGTGGGGGTCGAATCTTGACTAAACGCCTGATGCAGGTGATAGACGAGATTGAAGAACGTCAGTGGGTCGGATGCGCTGTGCGGTTCGCGGCCGAACGACTCCATGGCCTTGCCATCAGGCGACGGCCAGTTCAGCACCACGGCGTTGCGAGTCGGTGTCAATCCGCCGTCGAACGACACCACGACGGCGTTGGCGTACCCGGCCGATTGCAGCCAACCGGGCAAATGCGGGTGCAGTGCCGAGCGTTTGCGGGCGTAAATCTGCGTTTCGGTGCCGAACAGTGTCCGCACGGTCGCACGGGCCTTGTTAAAGTTCCAAAATTGGCTCTCCACGGGCAGCAAGGCATCTTCGCGCTCAGAGTAAGCTCCGGAGGCGATATCGACGGCAGCGGGCAAATCTGGAAGGAATTTGGCCTTCAGTTCGGCGAACCGTTCCGGCTGCATCTGGGCGAGTTCTTCTAACAGTTGCCCGGAGGCGAGTACCGTCAGTGGTAACCCGGCGCTCAAAGAGGCCGGCCATGCCGCACCGAGTGTTTCGGCCGTCGGAATGGCAATGTCGATCAACCTGAGTTCGTTGGAGTTGAGTACCTGCCGGGCGTATAACAGTTTCTCACCGGCGGCTTTCAATTTCTCCAGAACGGCGCTGCGGTGATCGGGCTGTTTCGCGGCTTCCACGGCGGCTTGCACATCGGCCCAGAAGCCGGCCGCATCGAGCAAGTGATCGTGATCCATCGCATCGAACAGCGACTCGATCAGCAAGTAACCGTACCCGAGTGACTGGAAAAGAATCACGGTACTGGCGGGGACACTCAGCAACTCCTCGGGGGTACCAAGGATACGGCAAGCACTGAGAATCCCCGCTATGGTGCCATCGGCGTCAATGGTGGCCGGGGAGCTGGCCGCATTCGCTTCTTTCAAACGGTCGGCCCAATCGTCGGGCTGATAGAGGTGCGGGCCACTCGGCACCGTGTAGAGGGCACCTTCCTTCGGCGTGTCGTGGTCGTAAGTACTG
>JANXWE010000008.1 GCA_025351325.1 Fimbriiglobus sp. | reverse complement strand
GCGCTCTACCGCGCGAAGAAGCCCTACCGCGACGAGTGACGGCGGGCCAGAATCTGCGGACTGACACCCCATTACCAGGCGAACCCCGAATGCGCGTGTTCCTTGCAGTCATCGTGCTTGTCTTCAACGGGGTGGTCATCGCGCAAGCTCCGGTCGGGGCGGCGAGCGTCTGGCCCACCGATGGGGTCACCCTCGTCAACGGGGCGAAGTTCCAGGGGCTGATCGTCGACGAGAACATCCTCGGCATGACGTTTCAAACGGTGAAGAGGCCACCGGGTCGACCGACGCTCACGTTCACCACCTTCTTCACGAAGAAGGAACTCGACAAAGTTCAACGGCTGAGCGACGCCGACCGGGTCACCTTGAAAGCCCGGCTCGCCGAACTCGACAGCAACGGCACCGGCGAACGCATCCGGATGGACGCCCTCGTCCTCGCTTCGGTCGAGTGGCTCGGCCAAAAGAACGGGGCCAAGCGGTACGAAGCGGATCAATTCGTGCTCGTCAGTGCGGCGCCGGAAGAAGTGACCCGCCGTGCCACCGTGCGTTTGGAGCAAATCTACACGGCGTTCGCCCGCTTCCTGCCACCGCGCTTCGAGGCACCGCGACCGACGTCGGTCGAACTCGCCGGCGACCTCGACCAGTACCAGCAACTGCTCAAACCCAGCGCCGGGCAGATCCTCAACGCGGCGGTCTTCCTACCGTCGGAGAACCGCATTCTTTGTGGTACCGACCTGCGCCGACTCGGCGACGAACTGCACCGGACACGCTTGCACCACCTCCAACAAATTGCCGCGACCGACCGGTACGAAAAAGAGATCCGCGAGCTTTATAAAGGGAGCAAACCCGACCTCGACCGGTTTCTCACCACCCTCAAGCGGGAGCGCGAGAAAATCTATGCCGCCGACCGTGAGAACGACCGCACCTTCGACGCCGCCACCCGCCGGCTCTTCGCCATTCTGTATCACGAAGCGTTCCATTCCTACGCCATGACATTCGTCTATCCGGCCCGTACGGCCGCCGAGATTGCCGACGGAAAAGGCACCGGCGAACTGCCGCGCTTCTTGAACGAGGGGTTGGCCCAACTGTTCGAAAACCCGGTGGTCGAAGCGGGGGAACTCCGTGTCGGCCACGCCGACTCGGAGCGGTTGAGACGCATCCACGATTGGCTCAACGGGAAAGCCAAACCGGGCGATGCGGCTGTGTTGGTGCCACTCGCCGACCTGTTGAAAGCCGGCAAAGAGACCTTCTTGGCGGCGCACGCCAACCAACAGGAAAGTGCCGACCGAACGTACCTCACCTGTTGGGGACTGGCGTTTTACTTGATGTTCGAAAAGAACCTGATTGGCTCCAAAGCCTTCGACGACTATCTGAAAGCCGTCAACACCGGCACCGAACCGGCGAAGGCGTTTACAGCCTTGGTCGGTCAGGATTTGCCGGCGTTCGAAAACGACTGGCACGACTATTTGAAGAAGCTCCAACCCGACGGCACCGTGCGAAAGTGATCACCAGCGGTAGTTCGCCTGCAGGAAGAACAAGCTGGTGTCGAAGCCATCCTTCTGGGCCACGGGGGCCGTCTTCTTGATGAAATCACCGGCATACAAGTGAGCATATCCGAGCAAGATATCCGCATGTTTGCTGACGTGGAAGTTGGCGATCACATCCAGTTCCTGGCCGACGTCCCGTCCCGCTCGGCCGGTCGGGTCGAACCGGCTGACGTTCCCGGCCTTGTTGTACAGTGCGTCCCGTTTGTTCGCCAACTGGAAGCTGTGGAACTGGGTGTTCAGCGTCAGCCACTTCGCCGGGTAGACGTACAAGTGGGCGTTCACGTCTTGGGCGTTCTGCCGACCGACGATGTCGACCCAGCCCTGGTAGTAGTGACCGAACGGGTACAGCGTGTTGAAGGTGTTCAAGTTGCCGCTGCCGGGGCTGCCGTCGCCCGTGGAGTAGTCGTAGTAGCCCCAGATCGTCGGACTCCACGGGAGATCTTTGAAGTTGTAGCCGAGGCCGGCGGAAACCATCCCCGCGACCACATTTTGCGACGCCTGGCGACCGAGTTGCAGCGCCGACTCGACATCCCAAAGGAAGCCGGAGTCGTCCCCGGCGTAGCGGCCACCGAGCGTGTTGATGGTGAAGTTCCCGCGCTGCAACCCGCGCTGGTTGACGGTGTTGTTATTCGTGAGCACCAAGTCGTACAGATCGACCGTGTGGCCTTTCTTCGGGCGGTAAGTCGCGAAGATCCCGGCGAAGTTCTGCTGGTTGTCCGCCCAGTCGAGCCGGTTCGTATTCGGGATCACCGGCTGAGTCCAGAACGCGTTGACGTCCCATTTCTCGCCGGTGCGAAGGATGCTCACCCCTTGAAACGTCCGCCGGGTGTTGGCCCAGTCGAGGGTGGACACGAGTCGCTGCGAACCGAAGAGCAGCTCTTGCCGGCCGACCCGGAGGTACGCCGGCTTACCCATCACGTCGCCGAGTTTGAAATCCAAGAAGAGGTTCAAAAAATCGAACCCGGTCTGGTCGATCGGCAGCGATGGCAGATCCTGCGAGTTCGAGAACGACGCGATTCCTTCGGCGAACAATCGCACCCGGTCTTGGTACCACAGGTCGCCGTAGATCCGCTGCCGGGTCAGGGTGTACGAGTTGTTGCCACGCCCCAGGCGGCTGTTGTACTCTTCCATCTGCCGCACCCACGACTGCCCGCCGAGGCTGAGCAGGAAATCGTCGCCGAGTTTCATCCGTTTGAGCGGATCGAAAAAGTCGTGCTCGGCGTTGTCGGGTTTATCGAGATATTTGAAGTCGACGTCGAACGACGATTGGCCCATCAGGGCGAAGCGTGGGTACGGGTACTTCGGCGGCGCCTGGCTCGGCGTTCCCCTCACCGCGTCCAATATCGAGTAGTACCCCGGCCCGGTCGGCGGCACTTGGAACGCCCCCACACGTGGCTGGGGTCGCACTGGCGGGACGTTCTTGAAATCGAACGCGATCGGGCCGCAAGTGGCACAAGGAAGTGCCGATGGCGGCGCGGGACTCGGAGCTTCCGGCAAAACGATCGCCGAGGACTGTTCGAGTGGGACGATCGGAGCCGGTCCTTGCGCCGAGGCGGTGCCGAGAACGGCGCAGGCGACCGGTAGAATCAACGGGCGAAGGAAACGAGTCATCGGGCACCTGGGATCGGTGATCAAAATCAACGGGCCACTGGGGATGTTTGGCGCTGTTGGGTGGGATGGAACTGATGTAGATTTCGGACGGATTGCACCGACTGGTTGAGCAGACCACTGCCCACTCGGTGGAAGAACGCATCCGATTGAGCGATAGCTTCCGCAAAGGTCATACAACCGGAGCGGTCTAATGCAATGATTGTGTTAATATGTATATACTATACAGGCGATACCGAGTCAAATCGAAATGTGAAAAGAGATTCAAGTTCCCAGGATTCGCTTCAGAAATTCCAAATCGCTCGCGGCGTCGGCGGCGGATTTCGGGTTCTTCAACAGATACGCCGGGTGGAAGGTGCAGATCACGGGAATGCCCGTATGGTCGAAGACTTTGCCGCGCAATGCGGCAATCGATTCGGTGGTTTGCAACAGCGTTTGCGCCGTCAAAGTCCCCAAGCAGCAGATCACTTTGGGTCGGGCGAGTTCGAGTTCACGCACCAGATAATCGCGGCAATTCGCGCATTCTTTCGCCGTCGGGAATCGTTTCCCCGGCGCCCGGCAACGGGTTGCGTTCAGCAAGTAGACTTGCTTCCGTTCCAAACCCAACGCAACTAGGGCCGGCGCCAACCACGTTCCCGCATCGCCGCGGAACGGTTCGCCGGCGCGGTCGTCGACGGAATCGGGGCCATCGCCGAGAAAAGCGACCTCGGCCGAGATCGGGCCGACGCCGGAAATCGTCTGGGTTCGCGTCGAAAATAGTTCCAAACAGCGGGCGCAATTCTGGATTCCATCGGCCAGCAATTTCAAATTCGTCCGTCGTTCGGCAAGCGGATCGACGGCAGGGATTACCGCAGAAGCCACAACGATCGGCGCCGATTTTCGAGACGGTGCCGGCCCCGCTTTGGCGACGTATTCGACCCCGGCGGCGCGCAAGGCGTCGAGGTATTGCTTCAACTGCTGCGGCAAGGTCGGCGCATCGGCCACGCTGGTGCTCCGGAACTGTTCGGACAGTTTAGGCTGTCGCTCTGTAAACTGAAGGGGTCAAACCGCACTCGATGGATTCACGCCCATGACCGACGCCGTGACCTGCCCGAATTGTCGAGATGTGCTCGATGTGCCGACCGAGTTCCGCGGGCGTTCGGTGAAGTGCGGCACCTGCCAAACGGTTTTCCCCGTGCCAGAACCGATGCTGTCGATCACCGAAATCCCCACAGCTCGACGGGAACGACCGCTGTTCGTGAATGAGCGTCGATCACAAAAGCAGTCCAACCGGGTCGTCTGGTTCCTGCTATTCGCCACGGCATTGGTGTTAGGCGGTCTCTGTGTCGCGTGCGGCGGATTCGTGGTTTGGATGAACAACCCGCCGATGACGGTTCACAAGTCGGAAGAAGGCAAATTCCAAGTGGAGTTTCCCAGCGAGCCGCAACCTTTTGCGCAAGCGGGGGAACAAGGTGTGATCGTGAAAGGGTTGGAAGCAAAACGCAAACTGGCGGAAGGTCGCTACTTCGTGAAGTACTACGACCTCTCGAATCAACAATTGGCCAGTGATCCGGAGGCGATCCTCACCGACGCGCTGAAAACTGAAATTGCCGGCCTGGCCGCCGGCAATGAAGTTCAGCGGCAAATGACCAAACACGCCGGTTTCCCGGCTATCGATGTGGAGCTGCACCAAGGCAGCCAATTCATGCAGCGGATCACGGTGCTGCGGGTCATTTTAGCCGGCTCGCGCGTCTATATTCTTGGAACTCAAGGGCAGAACCAACTGCCGCAATTCACTTATGTGCAGCAGTTTTTCATCTCGTTCCGCACGACGGTGAAAGTTGCTCCGCTATTGAAGCCAGCGCTGGATGAATGACCCAAATCACTTCTTAGTGGCGTTTTTTTTATCCACACCCTTGGATTCGCCGTCGATGGTGATGGAGCCACCGTTGGGGAGTTCAGCGGTCATGGCGATGGTCACGACTTTCTTCGCTTCTTCAAAATTGACCGTGCCGTCGATGCACGTGTCGATCGTCCCGGAGACGACGATTTTGGAACCGGCTTTGGTCGGGGCGAACATACCGCCGAGATCGATCTCCAAAACGAGGACGGTGATGGTGAGTTCGAGGACGCCGAACTGGGCACCATCCTTCTTGTACGCCTTCAAAAGCTTCCCTTCGATCGACGACTTCTTCACGTCAATTTTCATTTCGTCTTTGCCGAGAGTTTTGAACATCTTCTCGGATTTCTCGGCGGGCACCTTCCAAGTCCCACCAACTTTGATGGCTTCGGTGGGGAGCATATCTTGGTCGCTCGGTTCATCGTCCGATTTGTTGAAACTCTTGAACAAGCTTGGGGCTTCCTCTTTCGTGAGCACTTTGCCGTCCATGCTGAATTCAAACTCTTTACCCTTCTTTTCGATCAGAACTGTTTCGCCCGAGTAGACGGTTTTGCTCGTGTTGCCTTTTTCAGTCTTCTCGGCAATCTTGTATTTCCGAGTCAATTTCGTCGGCCGCTTATCGCCTTCTTTCTTCTCCAGAATTTCCTCGGTGTAGACCTCCTTGTCCCCGGTCAGCACTTCTTGGTTGTTATTCGTACCGTTGACATTGACGATGATTTTGTTTGTGCCCTGGTCGGTCTTTTCCACATCTTGCTTGTCGCCCTTTTTCGACTGGTACACCTTGAGCAGGTATGTCTCCTCGGCGGCGAGCACGGGGCCGCCGGCCAGCAGGCCGAGGGCGAACAACGAAGCCGATAACACACGGAACATGGTGGTGATCCTACCGGGAGTCTGGGGAAAAGCGGGCCTGACGCCGGCTCGCACGGAGATATGATACACCACACCGAACCAACAGTCGCCGAGACAGTTTTTTCGACGATTGGAGACGGTCGCAGACCCCGGAGTGATCGACTATGCCCGACGTTCGCACGTTGCCGTTCACCAGCTCATCGGGTGCCGGGAATATGGCCGCCGACGAGGCGATGCTGGTCGGTGCCGCCGAACACGCCGTCGCCAGTTTGCGGGTCTATTCTTGGGATACTCCGACCCTGTCATTGGGATACTTCCAAGAAGCGTCTATCCGCAAGTCCGATGAACGATTGGCCCACCTCCCATGGGT
>JANXWE010000134.1 GCA_025351325.1 Fimbriiglobus sp. | reverse complement strand
GAAAGCGGACGTGGGTCGGATCGAGGGCGAGGTTTGGAGGTGTAGTATGTATCGGCGTATCCGTTGCGTTTTGGTTGTTGCTGGTCTACTTGTGGTCGCTGATACCGGGGTAGTCCGCAGAAGCCGAACCGGGCGCCGCAGTGGACGGCGGGGGCATATCAGCTTTTCGTGACATGTAGGTTCAGCAGCCGCCGCTGCTGAGCTCGGTCGTTCGGCGGCAGAGGTCGCACTACGGATGAGCGTTCGCCAGGATACCGACGGCTCGCTGCTCCCGGCGGTGAACGCTGCCCTGCGTGCCCTGGTTTTCCTGACAGTCCCGTGGTCCGGCCCGGAGCGCACGGCCCGGACGGCGTTCCGGGTCGCGGCCGAGCAACTGGCCGCCGAGTCTCCGGACCTGGGCATCGAGTGCTTTTCGCTCGACGAGGAGGCCGAGTGGTGTCAGGCTTGGCTGGCCACCCTCGGCTTGCCGCAGCTTGGGGGCGGGTATCCGCTCGGGGCCGGCAGCATATTGTGGCTGGAGTCCGGCCGGGCCGTGACGCACGAGATCGGCGGGTGCCAGCTCAAGCCCGGTGGCATTGTCGCTCGGGCTCGCTGGCTGTGGGCAAGGCAGGCCGAACCGGGCGCTGCAGCAGACAGCGGGGCGTGATTGGTTTCTGGGAGTTCGTAGCTCAGCGTGCCGTCTGATGAGCTGTTTCCTTCTTCGGCGGAGGTGCTGTGAGCCGCGAAGCATCCGAGGGCGGCGAGTTCGACTGGTTCGCGGTGGACGCCGCGGGCCACGTCGGGCACTTCTCGACCGCCGGCTACGGCCCTGTGCCGCTGCCACACCTCGTACGCTTGGACGCGGCCCAAGTGGACGAGGTGTGGTCGCTGGGCGAGCGGTTGCTGGAGTTGCCAGTTGTCGGCGAGGAACCGGCCACTTGCCGGGCCGGATCGACGACTGGCTGGAGTTGGCCAGCCGTGGGCTGTTCGGATTCGATGGCAGCCTTGGTCTGGCCCGTATCAGCGGGCGACCACGCCGGGCGTCCCGATCGAGGTTGCGGCACTGTCCGCCGAGTTGCAGCGGCTGGTCGAGCTGCCGAGCGTCCGGTTCGCCGGGCTGAAGTCGGTGCGGCCGGAGGAGCTTTGCCCGTGCGGGTAGCCCAGACGCTGCCGATGACGGGGGCAGGTGGGTTTATCGCGGCGAATTCAATACGCGTGCTTCTGGAGGCCGAAGAACATCCGCCAGACGGTGAGCAGCAGAATCCGGATGTCGAACATCGGGTTCCAGTGGGTGATGTAGTACAAGTCGTACTGAATCCGTTTGCGCAGGGACGAATTACCACGCCAGCCATTCACTTGGGCCCAACCGGTCATGCCGCACTTCACGGCGTGGCGGGCCATGTAATTCGGGATTGTTTTGGTGAATTTCCGCACGAAAATTGGTCGTTCTGGGCGCGGCCCGACGAGGCTCATATCCCCACGTACCACATTCCAGAGTTGCGGCAGTTCGTCCAAGTTCGTCGCTCGGAGAAAGCGCCCCAGGCCGGTCACACGCGGGTCGTTCTCGGCGGTCATTTTGGGGCCGGCCGACTCGGCGTCGATGTCCATGCTGCGGAATTTCAGCATCGGGAACGCGGTGCCGTTCAGGCTGCAACGCTCTTGGCGGTAGAAAATCGGGCCGGGGCTTTTCCACTTGATCAGCAGTGCGATCAGGCCGAGACACGGGGCCAAAATCACCAGGGCGACTACGGCGAGCACCACATCCATGGCGCGTTTGACGACCACATTCAGCCCGTGGTACGGGCTTTCCCGAAGGCCGAGGAATGTCATTCCATGTACGGTCGACGCGGTGAGAGTGAGTGCCGAAAGAGCCGGTACATCAGCGACTAATCGGACATCGACCACAGTTTGCGATAGGGCGTCGAACACCCGCCGGGCATCGGCGTAGCGGTTCATCGGCAAGGCGATGAACACATGCTCGATGTGCAATTCTTCGATCAGGCGTGGCAAGTCGGCGATGGGGCCGACGACGGGCCGATCACAGGCGACTTTGCCGGGATCATCTTCCACATACGCGACGGTTTGAATGCCCATCCACGACGACAATTTGAATGAGCGAGCCGTGCGCCGAGCCAAACGACCAGTACCAACGATGAGAGCGTGGCTCTGGTTATAACCTCCGGCCCGCAAACGGCCTACGGCGAACCAGGTCAGGCGGCGAAACGACAGGAGAAACAGGAAGGCCAAGCCTGTGAACAGGGCAAACGCGATCCGCGATTCATACTGGTAACGCAGGGCGAAGGTCATGGAGGCGACCAACAGCGTGCAGAGTGCCACCCCCTTGGCGACCGCAAACCCCTCTTCGCGGAAGCGGGTCATCCGGTGGACATCGTACAGTCCGGCGTAGCGGAAGCAGACCAGGCCGAGGAATACGACGAGTGGCAGGCCACCCAGGCAGAGGTCGAAATTGGGTTGATCGTGATAAAGTTCGAGGAGTCCGGAATCGAAGCGAATCCAATACGCACCCAGCCAAGCGCAGACGGCAGCCAAGACGTCCCAGACGACGAACCAGACTTTGAGCGGTTGCGAACTGCGATTGACCATACGACGGCCCCAAAGCGGCCTAGCCGCTATCATACCATCGACTATCCCACAGGTTTAGTTTGGCAAAATCGACTTCCCGAGACAACCCCAACCCCCGAGGTGCCCATGCTGAATGCCGATCAATTGCTCGCGCGACTGTATGCTTTAAGGAAAGATTATGCCGACGATCCGGAAGATGAGACGTTCCAAGCGTTGAACCACGCCTTCTTGTTCATCAGTTACAACCACGGGGCATTCAAAGACTACGTGAAGAGCGAATTGGGTAAAGCGGAACCGTCAAAAGATCCACCCGCCGTGTGAGACGAGTGAAACGATTGTATCCAAGACTCATGAGCTTCTGCGAATGTACTTGCGAAGAATGTCGTTGGCTGCCGACGACATTTCGGCCCCACTGAGCAGCTTTTTCTTGTCGACTTTTTTCGCGATTGTCCCGTCGGCGTTGATCGTGGGTACGTCCATAACCGTGCTGCCATCCGGCACTTGCGGTACGGAGCCTGGGACGTCATCATCCATACCCAAGAGCATGGCCGCAGCGTCGTCGTGTTCGCTGGAGTCGTCGTTGACAACGGCTGGCCCTCGGGTGATTTTCACCGGAGAGGTCGGTACGGGCGGCAAACTTTTGCTGGCCGGTGTGGAAGCAGCCACGACCGCTTTGAATTTCTCCGCCGAGCTAGGCGAGACGGCTTTGAGTGCTTCAGGAAGTGGAGTACTGTCCGTCAGTGGTTTTGTGGCAACGATGTCGATTTTGAAGTCGAGTGGCCCGATTTTCAGGCGATCTCCATTCACAACTTCTTGTTCGCCGCTCACGGCAATATCGTTGACAACCGTGCCGTTGGTGCTGCTGAGATCGACAACAAACACTTTTCCGCTCCGGACGAGCAGAGCGCAGTGCTGTTTGCTGATGGCCTGACTGGCCGGACGGAGGTTGCACTCCGGGTCGCGACCGATGATGAATTTCTCGCCGGCAATCGGGATAGCCCGACCTTGGTTCGGCCCGGCCGCTGTTACGATCAGATTGACTTTCATGATTTCTACTTATTCCTCGCCATGCGTTCGACCATCCGGCTCGATTCGAGTTGAGCCGTGAAAATCCGCAAACAACAACTGGTTTTTCGGGTAAAAATTCCAGTGGGGGGAGAGGTACCCACACGAGACGATATTCTTTTTCTTACACTATTCGGAAAACTGTGACGATTCCCATTCCAGATTTTAACCACCGAGTTCGGAATAATGCAACCTAATTTATCACATTCTCTTGAACCGACCGTCCCATCGCCCTCACACCGAGCGGGGAAGTCGCGCCAAATGACTACGTTCGCCCTGATATTAAGCTCGATTACTGGCCTCTTGGTCGGTTGCGGAGCCACCCCATCCAACCCGACTATGGCAGCGGTTCAGAAGCCGCACGCTGGCAAATTTTTAAAAATCTTCGTCGCCGATCCTGTCCTCGGGGGCGAGGTGCGTGACCGAGCCAAGGCTTGGGCCAACCGTACCAACGCTAAAGTCACGGTCGTCACCGATTCACCGCCACAAGATGCCAAAGATGTCGATATTGCCATCGTTTCGCAAGAAAATCTCGCCGGTCTGGCGGCACGTGGGGAACTAGCCAGTGTGCCTGAGACGCTGACGGGCAACGGCAAAGCGTTCCGTTGGGACACGCTCTTCGTCCCGTTTCAAACGTCGCTAGTGCAATGGGGATCTCAGGCCGTCGCGATCCCGATTGTCGGTGACGGGTTGGTCTGCGTCTACCGGGCTGATCGCTTCCGCGATCCCACCGCGATGAAAGCGTTCCGGACGCAATTCCAGAAAGATCTCGTGCCACCGAGCACCTGGGAGGACATGGCCGAGATCGCCGCCGCATTCCACCTTCCCGGCAAACCAAGTTTACCGCCACTACCAGCGGATCGGGCCGCACTCACTCAGTTTCACCACATCGCCGCCTGTTATGACCGTGTCCCCATTGGTACCGGCACGAAAGAGGTGGGCGGTGCCGCGCGGGCACTCTCGTTCCACATCGATGCCGAAAAGTTCCAACCCCGGTTGAATGCCCCCGCCTTTGCCGCGGCTTATAGTTGGTTCCACCAGACGGCCCCCTTCCGCTCGGCGGAGACCGAGACTCCGCTGGCAGCAATTAGCACGGGGAGTGCCGTGGTGGCCGTGCTCACTCTCCGTGAATTGTCGCAATTGCCACGCGATCCGAAATCCGGAGCCATCTCGGACAACTTTGGGATCGCCCCCGTTCCCGGCACACGGACGTACTTCAACGTCGAGGGCAAGGCCATTCAGGCGGTCACCGGTCGGAATTCCATCCCATTCCTCGGTGGAACCGGGGCTTTTGCCGTCGTGTATCAACGGAGTACGAATGCCGATGCGGCCTGGGATTTCTTGAGTGACCTCGCCGGCCCCGAGGGGAGTGCTAGCACACTCAGCGAGAGCCAGATTGGTGCCGGGCCGATCCGCGAGAGTCACATTGCCCCGCAAACGGGTCTCGCGATCTGGCAGCGCTACGGCTTCGACGAACGTCACACCAAAGAGCTCAGTTCGGCGATGCAAGCGTACATCAATACGGCCGTGGCGAACCCCGCCTTGCCGTTGGGCACTCCGGACGCCCCCCAAGTGTATGCGATCCTCGATACTCAACTCCGCCGTGCCGCCAGTGGCCAAGCCACTGGCCCAGAAGCCGCCGCCGCCGCGGTCGCCGCTTGGGCCGCCCATGATCGCACCCAGGACGCGAACCAGTTGAGAACGTGGCGCCGCAAAGCAGCCGGACTGGATTGAACAACCGAAAGGGCAGGTGGATCTTGGATTTGCAACTCGCCGGTGATGCGGTTGTCGTCTTCGGAGCCGCCCGTGGATTGGGCTTGGCCATCGCCCAAGCGTTCCTCGCTGAGAACGCCCGAGTCGCCTGCGTCGATGTTTCTCCGGAAGTTTTCACCGTCGCCGAACGAATCGGTGCCCGAGGTTTCCAAGCGGACGTACTCGATTTCGAGTCCGTTCGGAGCTGCGCCGAAGGCGTCGGCCCGGTTCGACACGTCGTCTATTGCGTCGGCATCGGCTCGGGGAAATTCGG
>JANXWE010000065.1 GCA_025351325.1 Fimbriiglobus sp. | reverse complement strand
CTCACGGATGATCTGTCGATCCTCGATGTCCGACTCTGATACCCGCGAGGCACCGATGTTCCGGCTTTCCGATTACCGAATTCAAACCCGCCTGTACGCACTGCTGTTGTTCAGTTGTGTCGGCCTCGGCGGGGTGCTCGCACTCGCCGTTTACCAGATGTCCCAGTTCCGAGTCAGCGGGCCGGTCTACCAGAAGATCGAGCTTTATAACAACTTCGGCCTCGAGATTTCGCCACCGACGCTCTCGGCCGGGCAGGCGTACCTCGTGATGCAGGAAATGGAGACGGAGACCAACCCCGAGGAAGTCCGCAGGCTCAAAGACCGCGTCGCGGAGTTTGAATCGCTGTTCGATAAACGGCACGCCGAATACGGTACGAAGTTGCCCGAGGGCGAACTGAAGCGCCAGCTCACGCAGATCATCAAACCAACGGGCCAAGAGATTTTTCGGATCGCCCGTGATGAGTACATGCCACTGGTGGGGCGAAAAGAAGACCAAGCGAAGGCCAGCGAAGTGCTGAATCAGAAGATTCGACCACGGTTCCGCAAGCACCGGGCTGCGGTCGACGAAGTGATCGTGGCGATGGAAAAAGAGACCCAAAAGATCGAAAGCGACGCCGCCTCGGATAGCCGATTTTGGATGAACGCGATGGTCGTCATCAGCATCGCGGCGATCTCGTTCCTCGCGCTGTTCGGCACGGCCTTGGCACGGGGGATTGTGCGATCCACGAATACCCTCATCGCCCGTGTCGAAGAGATGGCCGGCGGAGCCAGCGACCTCACGGCCCGCATCCCCATCGAATCGAAGGACGAACTCGGCCAACTCGGCACGGGCATCAACCAGCTCATCTTCAAAATCCAGAGTGTCGTGAGCAAAGTGCGCGAGTCGAGCATCCAGGTGTTGTCCACGGCTTCGGAGATCTCGGCGACGGCCCAACAGCAACAGGGCACGGTGGCGGGGTTGAATTCCTCGGGCACCCAGATCGCGGCGGCGGTGCGTGAAATTTCGCAGACGGGCCGGGAACTCTCCACGACGATGGACGAAGTGCACGCCCGGGCCAACACCACGGCAACACTCGCTGTCGCTGGCCGAGAACGCTTGGTCGCCATGGAACAGACCATGTCGCACTTGGTGGAATCGACCGCGTCGATCTCCGCGAAGCTCGCTACCATCCGCGAAAAAGCCGACACCATCAACATGGTCGTCATCACGATCACGAAGGTCGCGGATCAGACGAATCTGCTCTCGATCAACGCGGCGATCGAAGCCGAGAAGGCGGGGGAATTCGGCCGCGGCTTCCTGGTGGTGGCGCGGGAAATTCGCCGGCTCGCGGATCAAACCGCCGTGGCCACGCTCGACATCGAAAGCATGGTGCGGTTGATGCAAGACGCCGTCGCGTCGGGGGTGATGCAGATGGACAAGTTCAGCGACCAAGTGCGGTCGAGCGGCGGCCGCGTCGCGGAGATCAACGGCCAGACGGGGCAGATCATCACGGAAGTTTCGGGCCTGGGCGAACGCTTCCGGTTCGTGAACGAGGGCATGCGAAACCAGACCGTGGGCGCGGAACAAATCGACGAGGCGATGGGCAACATGGCTGGGAACATCCGCCAGACGGCGTCGGCACTCGACGAATTCAACCGCGCCACTTCCCACTTGCGGACGTCCATCGAGCAATTGAATTCCGAGATCGCCTCCTTCAAAGTGTGAGTGCGGCTATGCTCGTCCTCACGTTTCAAATTGGCCACGAACGGATCGGGCTGGACATCCAAGCCGTCCGCGAAGTCGTGCCGCAAGTCCGGCTCAGTCCACTCAGCGGTGGGCCGAGTTGGCTTGCCGGCGTCTTCGTCTTCCGCGGGCTGGTGGTGCCCGTGATCGACCTGCACGACCTCACCGGGCACGGGCCTTGCCCGCAGCACCTCAGTAGTCGGATCATCCTCGTCCCGCAGACCGATCCGCGCACCGGCTACGAACAACTGCTCGGGTTGCTGACGAGCCAAGTCTCGGAATTGCGAACGCTGCGACCGGGGCTATCGACCGTCACCCAGGCGCTCACACCGGATGGCATCGGACTCGGGCGGGTCGTGGTGGATGAAATTGGTCTGCTGCGATTACTCGAGCCAGATCAGTTGCTGCCGTTGGCCGAACGCGAGCGGCTCTGGTACCCCTTGGCGGAGGTGCCGGGATGAGCCTGACCCGCATCCGCGAATTGATCACCGCACGAACGG
>JANXWE010000056.1 GCA_025351325.1 Fimbriiglobus sp. | reverse complement strand
CGCACCGCGTGAGCGGTCGGGTGAAGTGCGAGTGATCCCTAGCAATGGCTATCGGACTTTCGTTTCACCCGACCGCTCACGCGGTGCGGCTCGCCTTCACCCTTCGCCGTATCCCTGCCGGGCAACCCACGTGATCAACTCGGCCAAATCGGCGTTCAGTTGCGAAAAGGCCGCTGCCCCAATTTGGGGCAGCGTTTTGTACCTCTGAATGTCGAATTTGTTCAGGAAGGCTTGCTTTGATGGCAGACGATCATTCGCCAGCGAATCGTACCTTGTGCCGACGTGTGCTGATGGTGGTTCTGTGGCGGTAGAGTTCTGCCTTCGATGCTTGTTTCTTCTCGACCGCATCCGGCACACCGGTAAATTCCTGAGTTGGGGGCAGTAGCTCCCGGCGGATGCAGTGTGTCGAACGCCCTGTGCGTTGTGTGAGTGAGAAAGGCAGGGTCTTGATAGAGAGCCACGATGTTACCTCAGAGTGTTGTGTTGAAGACACATAGTGTTGGTTAGGCAGTCCTTGCCAGTCGACTGATCTGTTTCCTTCGGTTTTCGAGCCCCCCGAGCACGATATTGTCCGCGAGGTCGGGCAGGTTGAAGTGGGCTCGGGCGATTTCGCAGAATCGCAGAGCTTGCCGAGGGAAGCGAGTCAGCTGCTCGCCAGTTTTAAACTCGGGACATTGCGTCTGGAACAGGTCGGCGACGGTCGCGTAGAACTGTTCCGTCTCGCCTGTGAATCCTGCAGCCACCAAAGATTTCTTGAAGCTGGACATGTTGACCTCGGGGGAATGAAAGTCTTCTCGTTACTGTTGTGTTTGAGCTCGGCACTCAGAATTCGGCCGCGATCATTAGCACCGCGGAAAAGATTGCTTTACTAAAGCAATGCAGAGTACTTGCAGAGGGCTTCAATTTGGCCACGTATCGTGTACGAGGAATGCCCTTAGAATCAGTGCTTGGCGGCCCCCGAATCGTCTGTGACTTCATGAAACTTACCTCTGACTCGTTTACTTGGTGTTTATAATACATAGTACTTGTAGAGGGAAGTATGTTTTTAAGTGTTGTAAAAAGAGGTTTTGATTTGGACACTGACGCAAGACTATGTCCTCAAATCAGTTGCAATCAGCATATCTCGTGGAAAAATTCTTGAGAAATTCTTGCCCGACGCGAATCGCCGATTCCTATTTGTGGGAATCGGCCTTCACTTCCCTGTTCCCACGATCCGCGTCGCTTGTTCCTCGCGGAGGGGCTGCGCCAGGTAGTCGGCTTTCACTTCGGCCTTCATGCGGGCGTCGCCGGCTTTGGCGGCTTCCACTTCGACGGACATCGTCACGGTGCCGCCGGCGGGGATTTCGAGCACGGTCGGGAAGACTACCCGGCTCCCTTCGGGGCGGACGCTCTCTTTGTTTGCGCCGCTCGCTTTGATGTTCGCGTACTCGTCGGGCACATCCACGGTCACGATCACCTGTTTCGCCGGCCCGGTGCCGCGGTTGCGTACGATCACTTTGTACCCGGCCCGGCGGCCCACGGGCACGCTGGTCGATGGGTCGGCGAGTTCGAGGGTGAGCGCCGGCTGGCCGATCACCCCGACGGCGAAGTCGCCTTTGGCGGTCAACCCCGCCTTCTCGGAGTCGGGGTTCACCCGGCTGGTGGCGGTGGCTACAATCTTCTCCGGCTCGGCCTGTTTACCCGCCGACAGGCTCATTTTGAGCGTCTTCTTTTCACCGGGTGCCAGGGTGCCGACCTGCCAAGTGACACCATCGCTGGTGGCCGGAATGGTGCCGGAATTGTCGACCTGCTTGATGGTGAGAGCACGGGGCACCGACGCTTTGACCGCCACGTTCGGCAGCGAGGTTTCGCCGGAATTCGTGAGGCGGACTTCGTAGGTGCCGTCTTCGCCGGGGACGAGTTTGTCGGTGCCGAACACGGCCACGGTGAGTTCCGAACGGCGGACATCGAGAGTGGTTTCCCCCGATTCGATCAAGCCGCCGTCGCCGGTGACGCGGACTCGCACCTTCTGCTTGCCCGTTTGCCGGGCGATCAACGGCACGTCCATTTTGCGGGTCTGACCGGCCGCGAGGGTACCGACGGTCACTTCGATTTCGTTCTTGCCGGTGTCGTGTTCCAAGCCGTTGTCGAAATTGATCCAGGCCGTGACATTCTCGATGGGAACGCCGCTCGGGTTGGTCACGGTGAAGCCGACGGGAATGCGGTCGCCGGTGGCGGCGACCACGGGCGGATCGACGGTGAGCTTGAGCGCGGCGGTGCCGACTTCGAGGGTACCGGAAGCTTGCGATTTCAGCCCGTCTTCGGTGTTGGCGTACGCTGTGGTGGTGAAACTCCCCTTGCGCGTCGGCTTGACCAAGACACGGAATTCTTGCTTCTGGCCGGCGGGAATGCTGCCACTCGTCCAGGAGACATTCTGACCGGTGCGGACGGTCGGTGTCGGCTCGGCCCCCACGACTTCCAGCCCCTCAGGAATTTTGGCCTGCACGTTGACCGGCGAGCTGTCGGCGCCGCCGGGGTTCGTGGCGATCACGCTGATGCTGCTTTCCCGATCCAGCCCGGCGACCTTCGGGGCCTGCACGGTGATGGCCAACTTCGGGGCCGACCATTCCACGGCGGTCATGGTGCGACCGACGACCGTCCCCGGCCCGATGCCGTTCGGGTCGGGCTTCAGAATCTCCACGGCGATGTTGGTCTTGCCCGCCGTCGGCCGGGGTTGCACCACCCGGACTCCGGCGCGGCCGTCCGGATCGGCGGTGATGTCCACTTCATTCTGTCCGGAGCGGGCACCGGCGACGACACCACTACCGGTACTGGCAATGAGTTCCGCCGGGGCACCGGAGACGACGCGGTAACGCACCTTCACGTCGGCCGGGTTGAGGCCTGCTTGCTCGGCCAAGCGGGTGATGGTGGTATTCAGCGACGTTTCCCCACCGTACCGGGCGGTGGCCGGTGGCGGGAACGAGAACTCGGTATCGCTCCAGGTGAGCTTCACAAAGGCGCGGCCTTTCTCCCAATCGAAGACTTCCGGCGCGTAAACGGTGACGGTGGTTTCCCCCGGCACCGGCGAGCTGATCACGCACCACGATTGGCCGGGGTAGATCGTGAAATCACTCTTCCGATCTTTGCTACCCCGGGTGATGCAATGCTCAAGGTAATCGGTGTAACTGACGGCGTACTTGTTATCGACCTTGTACCCCCGGCCATTCGACCAGCCCGATTCATCGACCTCCACAATGCTGCCCGGCCCTTCGAGCAGCCACTCGATGCGGCGACCCCGGCGCGGTTGGCCGTCCTTGTCGTAGACGGTGGCGATCAGCACTTGCTGGGTTTTGGTGGCGTTGGTGCAACTCGTTGGCGTGACATCGACACGGATGGCTTTGGGGTCGAAATTCTTGAAGTAGCTCCGGCCCGGAGGCTTGGCGTGCGTCCGTTCGATGTTGCCCCCGAATCCGAAGTTCGGCAGGTAAGTCGGGCTGTAGGCGCAGCCCAACCCGCCGAGCAAGCTCAACACCGCGACACTTTGAAGGAAACCGCGAACCATAACAGCGCCTCCCGGAACGCAGTCCGGGGCATACCCGCAAGTTGGGCAAGCTTGCAAGCCGAAGTGGGATCCTGAAATTCTGGAAGGTGCGTCAAATTCCGATATGGCAACCCGGTCAAAATGCGTGTGGCCATCCGGTACGATTTTGGCCACGGTCATTTTGATCGAGGAGCTATCCACATCCCAATCTTCCCATACTTGGTTCTTCAGGGGTTGGCATGACGCTGACGTTATGTAGCTTGTGCGAATCGTTTTTTCCTCGGGGATGCCAATTGCGTTTCGACATCACTTTGGCGCGCCAAGTCGCACTCTTCGCTATGACGGAGCCGGGAGAATCTGGGCTGCACGAATCGTTTGCTCAGGTGTGCAGCTACCTTGCTGAGGACATAGCGAGGCATTCCCGAAAAACGAACCACGTTTATCTTTTTGACCTGGTCGGTTTGGGCAAACTCGCGGGCAACTACATTGCGGGATACCGCCAATCGGTGTTTCCCAAACTCCCCGGAACGCAACCCGACGAACTCGTCGGTGTCGTGATGCAAGTGGCGTACGGATACTCACAAGAATCGACGGATCGTATCAAGCTCGAACATCGACATGCCATGATCGCCGAAAATTGTGTGGGGGCGTTGCTGGAACGGTACATCGAATCGGTACTCCGAACCAACGGCTGGCACTGGTGCTGCGGTAATTTTGTGAAGGCAGTTGATTTCATCCGATTGGGTTCGGACGGACTTTGGCAGGCATTGCAAATCAAGAACCGAGACAATTCCGAAAACTCATCCAGCAGTGCGATCCGTGTCGGCACAGACATTGAGAAGTGGTTTCGATTCTTTTCGAAAACCGGCAAAACCAATTGGGATCACTTGCCCGAATTCATGCGCGGTTACGGTTTGAGCGAAGTCGGATTCATCGGCTTCGTTTCGACCTATTTGGAAACCCGAAAGAAGCTCCGTGATACTTAACAGAGTGTCGGTTGCGAAGCGGTTTTCGTGAGCGATCCCTTGCGGAACTCGCGCAGCCATTCGCGGTCGCTCGTGTTGCGGTAACGGGAATAGGCAAATCCCGGTACCGTCGAAACCGGCTCTTTTTTCAACAGTTTCATCACCAACGAACCGATGGCGAAACCTAGACTCGCTGGAACCGCGTTGCCGACTTGCTTGTACTGCTGCAGAAGTGGACCGGCTAATTTCCAATCGTCCGGAAACTCTTGAATCCGCTTATACTCCTCGATGGAGAGTGGCCGATCCGCTTCAGGATGCGCGAGATCGGTTGCGGGCATGGCCGGATGTGTCACTAACGTCGGGGCAGGTTTATCCCAAGCCAGTCGTCGGAAGAATCCTGTTTTTCCTCCTCCCGCTAGAAACGATTTGCCGAGTGCTAGCTTCTGCAATTCCGTCGGAAGGGATCGCCAATTTTCTCCGCTCTTCAACAGGCGATAATAGATCAGTCGCTTTTCTGGAAACTGGAGATGATGGTGTTCGGCAAGTCCCTCAGTGGCTTGTCGGAACGTCTTCCAGATCGGCAAACCCTTTACACCAGTTTCGGAATGGGTCGGAGTCAAATAGGGCGGTGCGGCTCCGTCCCGTGAACAGACGACGACGACCCGTTCGCGGATCTGGGGGGTACCGAAATTCGCCGAATTGTAAAGATTGAAGGAATACGAGTAGCCACCCTTCTCCAAAAGACTCAGCACGAAGTGGAGCGCACCGCCGGGGAGTTCATCGAGGGTGAGATCTGGAAAGTCGATACCCCGGAAATCATGGGGGCGATGCAACATGGGGCAAGAGAGTAATCCCCGGACATTTTCGATGACAAAATATTTGGGGCGGATGGCCAAGGCGATGTCGATGTACTTCAGAAAAGAATTGCCTCGGTCGTCGTTGAAACCGTTGCGCTTGCCGGCCGTGCTGAACGCTTGGCACGGTGGTCCGCCGACGATCAGGTCGACTTCCGAAGTGGCCTTCAATCCTGCGGTCGCCAAAACGGTCGACGCCGATTGCAAATTGATATCGTCCAACACCGGCAAGTCGGGTTTGTTCAAAGAGATTGTTTGGCGGCAGTACTTGTCGAATTCGCAGACCAACCGAATGTCGAAACCGGAACGCTCGATCCCTTGATCGAGACCCAAAGCGCCAGAAAAGAAGCTCAAAGCAATCGGTTTCGTGTTCATATTCGCCCGAAAACTAGCTATGTACTTTATTACATTAGCCAAATGCGTGGCGATCCACAAGCGGAAAATCTGCCAACCCAAAAAACTCAATTCCCCGCCACCGTCGTCCCGAACTGTTCCTGGAACTCGCTCTGCAATCGTTGGGGGGTGTTGCTCGGGGCGGAGCCAAACTTCAGGCGAACCTGGACATGCGCCATCACGTTCCGAGCCGCTTTCTCTTCGGAGGTTCGACCCCGGAAATGCGCTTCGATGGTTTTCAGAGTCACGTCACTGTTTCGGTTCAATTCCATGAAGCGACGCGTCGTCGACTTCAACGTCGCCCGGCCGGAAATCAATTCTTCGATCCACTGTTCTTTCACGGCGATTCGATCACTCATATTCAGCAAACTCGTGTCGAGCTGCGTACTGTCGGTCCGGGCGGATTCCATGCTCTGCCGGAGGGTCTTGTGATCTTGGAGGTCACTGTATGCCGCCGAAACACCGCCCGGATATGTGAACGTGGCGAGAACGAGGGTGGCCACCACCGTGGCGGGAATCGTGACAGTACCCGCGCGGCGGAGCAGAGTGCGAATCAAAGGAAATCCTCGTACAAGAATCGTTGGCAAAATGCAGGCCGAGCCTGGCTGGCGGGGGAGGTCGATGTTCATCGGTCGTTCATCGTCGCAGTCATAGACTCGCAAATTCCGTCCCGGTTCCATGAAAGTGCGGCGAATGTGCGCAAGTCATGCCCGCGCAGACGGTTAAAAAAATGAGACAATCTCGTCACAGTCTCTCAACTGCCCAGTGTGCGGGCAATTCCCGCTCCGATTCCGGCGTCTGATCGGGCCGCGACCTGTACAACAGGCGTTCTTGGAAAGTCAAGTGTGGGGATCGTGATGATGCCGCCGAAGCCAGCCCGTTGGGCCAACGTCTCGACTCTGAGAATTGCCGCCTATGCCGTCGTCGTCGCGGTGGGATCGTGGTACCTGCTCGGTCAACTCGCCTCGGTGTTGCGGCCACTCCTTCTGGCGGCGTTTCTCGGCTACGTCCTCATGCCGTATTACAACCGCTTCCGCAAGCATGTGCCGGTGCCCGTGGCCATCGTGCTCCTCGCCGGTTCGACGACGCTCGTGCTGCTCGGACTCGCCGCGGTGGTGTCGGGGAATGTGGTCGATCTGACGACGCAAGGGCCGGACCTGCGCGAAAAAGTGTTCACCTGGATCCGTCGATTCAGCGACTGGGTTTACAGCCTGCCGATGGTCGGCCCGAAACCGCAAGGGTCGAAGGCGCCGGAAGAACTCGTCGCCGACAACATTACCCTCGGCGCGCTGAAGCTACTCGACTTCGCCCGCGTCGGCCTCCCGGAAGCCTTCGCGGCCGGCCTCTATTTGCTCTTTTTGCTCCTGGAATCGACCCGGTTCCCGGAGCGGGTTCGCAAGGCGTATCCGAGCGAACGGGCCGAGCAGATCCTGGATATCTTCGGCCGCATCAACTCCGCGATCATCAGCTATTTGAAAGCCAAAGTGAAATCGAGCCTGCTGCTGGCCGTCCCCGTGGGGCTGATCCTCGTGGCGTTCGACGTGCCGTTCGCCCTCCTCTGGGCGGTGCTCACGTTCGTCTGCAATTTCATCCCGTACATCGGCACGGTGGTGGCCTACGCGCTGCCGGTGATGTTCGGATTCGTCCAATTCGATATCGGCGCCCGGGCCATCTCGTTGGCCGCGGTTCTGCTGGCGATCCACATCATTTCGGCGACGCTGATCGAACCGATGTGGATCGGCCGGGCCGTGGGGTTGAGTCCCATCGTGATCCTCGCCGCCCTGTCGATGTGGGGGTTGCTGTGGGGCCTGCCGGGGATGTTCCTCGCGGTGCCGCTCACGGTGGTGCTGAAAATCATCTTCGAGAACATCGAGATCACCCGGCCGGTCGCCCGAATGCTCAGCGGGGAATGACCGCGCTACCTCAGCTTGAACACATTCATCATCAAATTGTCGGTGGGGCAAAATTGATCGGTGAGGGTCGTCGTCTTCCCACGCTTCAGCATCCCTTCGAAGACGTCGCGGCGAACGATCTGCGTCTTCGGCTCCTGGCCGGTCTGCTTCCGCACGGCCCCGCGTAGTTTCGCCCCGTCGAGCGGGGAATCCGATGCGTACAGCACGATCACCATCCGCCCCGATTTTTCGGGGCGAGCTTCGTCGAAGTCGCCGGCGGGGAATGCCATTTCGACGTGCTGAAAACTCTTCTGCAGTGTGTGTGCGGCGGCCTTCCAGAGCTGGCCCGTTTCCACGAGGTCGATCACCGTCACCAAGTACACCCCGTTCGGGGTCAGCGTCGCCTTCACCGAATCGTTGAACTCCTTCGTCATCAAATGCGACGGCACCGAGAAATCGTTCACGGCGTCGAGCGTGACCAAGTCGTACGTATTCGGCCGCGTCTGCTCCGTGATGAATTGCCGTCCATCCAGGTGGTGAATTTGAATGTTCCAAGCGTCGATGAGGCCGAGGTGTTCCTTGGCCATCTTGGTGACACCGGGATCGATTTCGACCACGTCGACCGAGGCGGTCGGAATGAGCACCCGACAGCAGCGCGGGAAGGTGTAGCCACCGCCGCCGATCACCAGCACGCTCTGCCGGTCGGGGGAGCGTTCCTTGTGCAGCCGGACGAGTTCGAGCTGGATCTGTTCGTGCTGGTAATGCAAGAACGTCGGGTCTTGCAGGTTCACGCGCGAGTGCTGCAAGTTATCCAATTGGAGTTCGAGCACCGTCTGTTCCGGCGGTTTCACACCGGGCAGCAGCTCTGCGTTGTAAACGCGGATGGTGTAATAATTCGTCTCGAGCATTTCATTCACCAACGGCACGTTCGGCCCCGGCGCGGTGCCACTGCCAACGATTCTGGCACTCAACAGCACGCCCCCAACTACGGTGCCGAGTACCGACGCCAAGGCGTAGAGCAAGACCCCGGAATCCAACACCAGCGGCTTGGACGGGCCAGGCACCTTGCTCGGATCCGGAGAATCCGGACTGACCCGCACGAGGATCAACGCGAGACAAGGCAGCGCCGCTGCCAGGAGGATGGTGTTGTTGACGCCGATGGTGGAAATCAACACGTACCCGGTGGCGAATGTGCCCGCGATGGCCCCGGCGATGCTCCAAGCGTAGATGCTGCCGGCGATCCGGCCGACGGAACCGACGTCCGACACGGCCAGACGGATCACTTGCGGAGAGATCAACCCGAGGCCGAACATCGGCAAGAAGAAGAGTGTGAACGTCCAGAGGATCACCCGTTCGATGATGCCGAATTCGGTGAATGCGGTGGGGATCGGCTCTCCGGGTTTCTGAGCGCCCACTAAAATTGGGGCGCGATTCAAAATGATGAAGGTCAAGATCACGAGTACGACGGTGGCACCGCAGAAGAGCAGGCTCCAGCCGAGCCAAGCTGCCCGTGCGTTGGGGCGACTGGTGCGATCGGCGAGTCGCCCCCCGACGAAGTTCCCGAGGGCGGTCCCGGCCAACATGACCCCGATCACGCCCGTCCACGTGAAAAGCGACACGCCGACGACCGGGGCCAGCAATCGCACCGCGCTCAGTTCCAGCGTCATCCCGGCGAAGCTGCACGCGAAGACGATGGCGAACGCCAGCCGAAGCGGAAATACCGGCGAAGTCGAAACCGCACCCGGCGCGGTGGTTGGAACCGCAGGAACGTTCGCCGGCGGGTTCCGCCGCACCACGGCGTACACGGCCGCAGCCGTCACAATGAGTCCCAGTGCGATGGCGGCGATGATCCCATTGAGTTCGAGATTCGGAATGAGCACGAATCCGGTGAGGTAGTTGCCCACCAAGCAACCGAGCGTGCCGAGGGCGAAGACCAACCCCGAGACGGTGCCGGCGCGAGCCACATCGGGCACACCGATGCGAATGGCCAGCGGCGTCAACAGCGACAGCGTGAAGCCAGCCGGGAAGCAGAGCACGAAGGCCAGCACCGGGATGCGGATGCCGAGTGCCAGTTGGCGGTGAATGTCCGTGCGCGCGAGGAGTTCCGGGAAGGCGATCATCCAGAGTGACGCGAGGGCGCCGAGGATCAGAAAGAGCACCAGCTTCCGCGGCGCCGACGAACGATCCGCGATCCGGCCACCGATGGCATTTCCAAAAGCGATGCCGGTCAGGAATGCGGCGATCACCACCGTCCAAGTGGACAGCGACGACCCGACGAACGGGGAGAGCAGCTTCCCGGCCACCAATTGCAGCACGAGCAGGCCGGCATTCGCCAGGAAGACGACGAGGCCGACTCCGAACAATCGGGCGGCAAATCCGGCAACCGGCGGAGACGAAACCATCGGGACGCTCGAAAACGAGGCACGGAATTGTTCCTGCCAAGCGTATGTTGGTGGCGGGCGATTGGCTATTGTCAGAAGCGTAACCGTTCAAAGCGATCCCGGTTTCGCCGGCGGCTTGACCGGCACCATCCCGGAGCGTTTCATGCGGCGGCCGTAGCGGGCTTTCATCGTGAGGTCGTCGTGTTCATCTTCGATGTCGCCGACGATCTCTTCGAGCACATCTTCGAGCGTCAGAATGCCGAGCACGGTGCCGGTTTCATCGCGGACGATGGCCATGGGACGGTGGCTCTTGCGGAACAAGCGCAGGGCTGTCGAGACGGGATCGGACGGATCGAGGAATTGCGCCGGGTAGAGCGCATCTTCGAGAATCACCACGTTTTGCAGGCTGAACAAGAAGAAGAGATCTTTGGTGTTGACGACGCCGACGACGTTGTTGGCGTCGGTCTTGAACACGGGCATCCGCGTGTGGGCCCCTTCGCGCACCGCTTCCAGCACTTTGTCGGAGGGCGTGCTGAGTTCGAGCATGGCCACTTTTTCGCGCGGCACCATGATGTCGCGCACGGTCTTGTTCGACAGCGCGAAGACGTTCCGCAAATAATCGGCCGCTTCCGGCTCGATCAGCCCCGCTTCCTCCGTGTCTTCGATCAGCAACCGCAGTTCGTTGACGGAGTAGACTTCGCCTTCATCGGGGGCATGCTTGAAACCGATGAGCCGTAAAAAGAGTCGGCTCGATCCGTTCATCAGGCGGATCAGTGGCTTTGAGATGCGAGCAAAACCGTTCAAAGGTACGGCGATCCAGAGGCCGACGCGTTCCGACGATTGCAGTGCGGCGATCTTGGGCATCTGTTCGCCGAAAACGACGTGCAAATAGGTGATGAGCGACAGCGTGAGTGCGACTGACAAAATGTGGACGAACGGCCCTTGGAAGGGATCGGGGGCTTTCTCGAAGAGTGGGTGAATCAGTCGGGCGATAGCCGGCTCGCTGACGAACCCGAGTGCCAAACTGGCGAGCGTGATTCCGAGTTGGGCGGCCGCCACGCTGCGATCCATTTCGTTGATGGCTTCGAGCAAGGCGGTCGCTCGATGCCGGCCCTGATTCACCATTTCTTGGACGCGCGATTTGCGGAGCGATACGATGGCGAACTCGGCCGCCACGAAGTAGCCGTTGATGAGGATAAGCAACGGGACGAGTGCCAACCCCAGCCAGAGTGGCAGTGCGAACGAAGCTCCTGAATCAGCGAACAACAGCGTCTCCATCAAATCCTTAAATATGAGCGAATCCGGTTGGGTATCCAGTTCATGATAGTCCCACAGGGGTTCACCGGCTGTTTCGGCGATCAGGCCCTGATCCGACCCGGCGTCCCCGCCGGTTTCTGGATCGCTCCGGCGCCCCGCCGGTTAGCACTTCAATAAGGCCGGCGGTTGACCCTGCTGATAGAATGTCAGTAGATTACACCAGTCCGCACGGGTTCGCACATGGCGCGCAAATCGCCGAAGTCCAAGATCGTCGCCTTCAAAGTCGAAGATGATCTCGCCGAGTTTTTGAACAACTTGCCGAACAAGAGCGACTTCATCCGCAAGGCGATCTTGGCTCAATTCGGCATGACCTGTCCGCTCTGCATCGGTACGGGGGTCGTGCCGCGCGGCGTTCACAATCACTACCAACCGTTGATCGAATCGAACAACGAACGGCCCTGCGAGAAATGCCGGTCGGCGGTGAAGATGCCGCTGACGGCTGAAAATGTGGCGGAGTCGGATCGCAAACGGGTGGAACAGTTTTTGAAGGGTGGGCCACTGTACTGCACGAAGTGCTACCCGACCGTACCGGCCTGCGACGATTGCGGTTGGCACGTTCCGATGGAAAAAGTGGCCGAACATTTCCGGAAGGTGCATTCACTGAATATGGCGTGACGACTGCGCGGCCAACTTCGGCAGTAACCGATCCAAGATCGTCGTGATCCAATTGTGATTGTCGTGGAACAAGATGATGTCGCGTGGCCGCGCGAGTGCGGCCGCCTCCTCGGCGCACCGTTCTGCATCGCGCTCGTCTCGGCAGCGCCAGTCGTTGCTGTCGAGCGACCAATTCACGACCTTCAAGCCGGTCGATTTCGCGGCGAGTAGAACCCCCGGTGTAATGCGTCCAAATGGCGGGCGAAACAGAGTGGGGGACACGCCGATGGCGTCTTCGACGGCATGTTGGCAACTGCGAATTTCTTGGCAGATAGTTCGATAATCCACGTGGCCGAAGCGCGGATGCGTCAGGCTGTGATTGGCGATCCGGTGACCTGCCGCATGGATTTGTCGC
>JANXWE010000025.1 GCA_025351325.1 Fimbriiglobus sp. | reverse complement strand
GCGTGAGCGGTCGGGTGAAGCGGGCCAGAACACCCGACCGCTCACGCGGTTCGGCTCGCCGGGTCACTCCCCACGCTCGGCGCGGATCTCGGCGTAGCGGGCTTCCAGCTTCGCCGTCAATGCGGGTAGCTTGTCCAAGTACCGTTTGTGCGGTCGGGGGGCGGTGCGGCTGAGGGCGTAGGCGGTGATCAACGGTAAACTCAGGGTGCTGTCCACGTAGCAGGTCACGGTGCCGGGGAGTTTATCCGGATCGACTTTGCCCCAGGTCATCGCTTCGCTCGGGGTCGCGCCGCTGAGGCCGCCGGTGTCCGGACGGGCGTCGGTGAACTGTAAGAAGTAATCGTGCCCCGATTCGGCGAGACCGAGCACTTCCTGAATCTGCGGCTCGGTCTGCAACATGAAATTCTTCGGTGAGCCACCACCCAAGATGAACACGCCGGAGGTGCCGCCGTGGGCCTTGGCTTCCCAAACGATGCTCGCCGATTGATTCACGTCGCGCAGCGGATCGAGGCGGAGTTTATTCCCCTCCAGCATGAGCGCAGCCAAGTTCATGCCGATGCTGCTATCGCCGGGGCTACTGGTGAAGATCGGCACGCCGCAGCGGTAGGCCGCGGCCAGCATGCTCTTTCCCTTGATGCCGGTCTGATCCTCGCGCTCGGCCAGATACTTGCCGACGAGTCCGTGGAACTCAGCGGTGCCAAAAGTCCCTTGGAACGCGTCGCCCCGGCAGAGGGTGCGGTAGAACTTGTCGGTGCCGAGCAGGTTCTCGTAGTCGAAGATGATGTCGTAGATGCGGATGACTTGGTTGGCGCGGAGTTCCAAATCGGGTAGGTTCGGCCCCGCTTGGTACAAGTCCATGCCGAGGGCGTAGTGCGTATCGTGGTAGAGGTTCGCCCCGGTGCTGATGATCCAATCGATGAAGCCCGCTTCGATCAGCGGCACCAGGCAACTCATGCCTAGCCCGGCCGGCGTGAGTGCCCCGCTGAGTGCCAAGCCGACGGTGCAATCGGGGGCGAGCATCCGCTGGGCATAAAGCTGGCAACCCTCGCGCAGCCGACCGCCGTTGTAACTGAGGAATGCGGAATCGATGAGGTCGGCGACGCCCATGCCGGGCAGCACCGCCGGCGGGTCGATCCGCTGTTTGCTGATCCGCTTCATGAACGCCACGTTCTCGGTGGAACCCGCATGGCGGTCGTAATGGGCTTTATGTGGGTGCATCGGGATTCTCGATTATTCGACAGGTCAGGGTCAGAGCCTTCGCAACGCCAATTCATATTCCGCTGGCGTGTTCACGTTCAGCAACGATTCCACTTCCTCGAACATCTCGGCTCCGAGGAACCGCGTCGGTACCGCGTCGAACAAATCGCGCAGACGCAAGCGATTCTCGGCGAGCATCCGTTCGACAACCGCGCGCACCGACAGACGGTATATGGCCGCCAGGGGATGGGGGTAGCCTTGAATCTGGGGCACGGCCACCGCGTACTCTTGCAACCGGCCGATGACCGTGCGTACGAACTCCGGTTTCAAAAACGGCGCATCGCACGACGACAAATAGACGGCATCCACGCGACCGTCGAGCACTGCTAATCCTGCAGCGAGTCCCGCGAGTGGCCCTTGGCCCAAAAGTGAATCGCGGACGATCTCGATCCCCTCGGGAAGTGGCGGAACTTCTTGACCCGGCGCCGCGACCACCACGACCGGTTGAACGACCCCCGCGACGACACGTACCACCCGTTGCAGGAGGAATTCGTCGCCGAAGGGGAGCCACGCCTTGGCCCGCCCCATCCGCGAGGATTCCCCGCCGCAAAGAATGATGCCACCGGTGTTGGGCAACGCCATCGTCCTCGTCTCTATCGTGTCGGGAGTGTCCCCGGTACTATATCCGCATCCGAACTTCGCCGAGAGTGTTCCATGTCGCGCTGCCGCTGCTTCTACTGGATTCTGTTGGTTCTACTCGCATCCGAACCATTGGCGGCTCAGGTGCCGAGCGAACCCAAACCGCCGGTGGTCAAAGCCGATCCGACTCCGGAACAACTGTCGGAGGCGTACGCGATCCAAGTCGGCGGGACACCGCTGCGGAACGTGTCGCACATCGGCGAAAAGAATGCGCTCATCACCATCAGCTTTCTCGGCACCGACGCCAAACCCGCCGATGTCAAAGCCGTCGATCTGAAGAAACTGGCGGGGGCCACCCGGCTCAACCGGCTCAGTTTCTTGGGGGCGAAAAACGTGGATGTGGCCCTGAAGCAAATTGCGGCACTGCCGATGTTGAAGTCGGTGTCGATGGAAGGCTCCGACCTGGGCGACGACGGATTGAAGGCAATCGCGGCACTCCCGAACCTCATCGACCTCGACCTCAGCCGGGTGGCGGCGATCACCCCGGCGGGTTGGAAGGCGTTGGGGCAAGCGGTCAAACTCGAAACACTTTGTCTGTCGGGGGCGCTGCTCGACGACGCGGCGTTCCGCGAACTGGCCGGACTCAAAGGGCTGAAAACACTCAAACTCGACGGCACCAAATTGACGCTGGCCGAAACCGGAGCCACCTTCGCGCAGTTCAAACAACTGGTCGAACTCGACCTCAGCCTGTCACCGGTTGGCGACGATGGCGTGTTGGCACTCTGCGCGGCACGGGGCTTGGTCACCCTGACACTGCGCGGCACAAACTTCACCGACGCGGGGTTTCAGCCCATTGCCCAACTGCTGAAATTGAAGGAGTTGAACCTGAGCGAACTGCCCACGCTGACGGGCGTGGGATTCGCCGACATCGCCGACCTCAGCGGGTTAGAAAATTTGATCCTCAGCGATTCCGGCATCACCGATAAGGGGATGAAAGCGGTTGCGAACCTGCGCGAGTTGAAGCGGCTCGATCTGGATCGCACCAAGATCACCGACGACGGCGTGAAGTTCTTGGCCACCAAGCGGGCGTTGGAAAAGCTGTCGATTCAAGAAACGAAAGTCGGCGACTCCGGGTTGTTGGCCGTGGCCGGCGAAGCGAAATCGTTGAAGAAAGTGGAAGTGCGGAAGTCGAAGGTGACGAAAGCCGCGCAAGACGAGGCGCGGAAATTGAACCCGAATCTCGATTTGGAATATTGAACTACGGCAGCACGATGCCCTTCAGTTCGAACTTCACCGTCTGCGTCACCATCGGCCCGGCGGTTTCGTACACAGCTCGCCAGCCCTTCAAGTCGGCCAGCGGTGCCGGCTTGCCAGCAGGAGCGTCGTAACTGTAACTGGCCGTGATGCGACGACCCGTTTCATTCGTGGAGGGGTCGCTCGGTTCATAAGCGTTGCGGTTATTCGGGGCGTACAATTTCAGCGTGTTCGCACTCGCCCAGAGTTCGAAACTCTCGAATTCCGGGTGGCTGGGCGGATACTCCAAATTGAAATCGAACTGCACCCGGTTGCCGATGCGCTTCGCCGGGGCCAGCGTCACCTTCACCCCGTCGCGCGTTTGCGACAGCGGCTTGTCACCGGTCAAATCTTTGAACTCCACGGCGAGCAATTTCTCGGACGCGACGACGTTGAAACTCCCACTCAGAACGTCGATGGTCGCGGCACTCCGGGGGACGCCTTGCAGCCGCACGGTGGCCAATTGGCGGAAGCCGATCGTCGGAACCCGACCCGTGCTCGGGGTGACCTTCAGCGTCTCTTTCCCAGCAGTCGCGGTGGTAATCTTGGGCACGTCGTCGATCAAGTAGACGGGGAAGCGCGGCTCCCAACTCACTTCGAGCAACACATCGTAGACCGAATGATCCGTGTCGAAGTCACGCTTCGCCACGACTTGTTTCACGCTCACCCGGAACGGCCCATCGACGCTGCTCGGTGCGGCTGAGCCTTTGGCGAATTTCACCTTGCTCGCGCTCAAACTGAACCGGGTCCCTGTCTGCTTGGCGAGCGATTCCGCCGCGAGCCAGAAATCGGTGGTGGCAATCGGTTCGACTTTCGCACTGCCATCGACTGCCGAAAGGTCGAAGTCGATTCCGGACTGTTTGGTGAGGCCGGCCACCGCGAGCGCCAGGGTCGATTCGGCAGCCGTGGTCGACACCCGCTTGCTCGGGATAGGGCCAAGCTTCGGAGATTCCTGGGCCACGGCTTGGCCCAGGAACATCAACCCTGCGACGGTGGCCCATGTGATTCGCCGCATGTCAGGCTTTCTTGCTCTCGAACAGATCTTCCGGGTGGTCGCCGACGGCGTGTTTGTCAATTACGTTTACCACTCTCGCAAAGGGATTGCCAGTCGAAGGGGGTGCAGCGGGTCGCCCACACCATCCGGGATATCGTTTGCGTCGGCGATTCCCGACGAATAAACTGCAACGCATGGTAATGAAATCGGAACCGAGTCTGCGAAGCCCGAACAATCCCCAACGTCGGAACCTCGAAGACTCGTTCCGACGAAGACAACTTAAAGGTTGAACTCCAACAAAAACCAAGACATCACTGAAACCCCACCGGTGCGAATCGGCAGGAATGAAGTCTTCGGGACTGCCAGACTTCAGAAGATTTCACCCGCGACCAATGTAGGTGATATTCAATGAAATCGAGATACTGTCTACTTGCTGTGGTTGCTTCCATACTTGCCGTTGGCTTGACCGCTGCGCCGGTGCCGAAAGATGGACAGAAAGAAATTGCGAAAGTCTTAGCCGAACTCCAGGGCGAATGGACGTGCTGCAACAGGAAGAGTGCGTCTGGCGATACCGACCACGACTTCCCGGATGGAAAAGGAACTTCGTGTCATCTGGTCTTCAGCGACCAGCACTTATCGATCTTAGATCGCAATCGCGAAAGTAGAATCACCGGCCACGAGTGCTGCGATTTCGAGTTGAGCAAATACGGCACCCGCACGTTGATGGTTCGCAAGAACATTTCGTCCCACTGCGGCGGCATCAACCACTATCCGCTGACTTATCTCGTCGACGTCCAGAGGTCGCAGCTCAAGTTGACTTTCTATGTCAAAAACGACATCCGCGGTGGCTTTGCCGACTTGACGGAGGGCGAGGTCACCGACGACTACGACGAGGTCGTCTGGACCTACAATCCGGTGAAGAAGAAGTAGCAAGGCTCACCCCGCGAACGGAGTGGGCCGGTGGCTTTTACGCTTTCTTGCTCTCGAACAGGTCTTCCGGGTGGTCGCCGACGGCGTGTTTGTCCGGGTCGAACCAGTTCGGGTTGAAGTCGATGCGGACGCGGTGCTTCATCGCCAAGTTCGCCGTTAGCGCGAGGATCGCGTCGGCCATGGCGATCTCCCCGTGGCAGCGGGGCAGGATGTCCGCGTACTTCCACTTCTTCTTGCCGTCGGCGGTGGTGTCGGACTCGTAGCTGACGGGCTGCTTCATCTCCTGCCACTTGCGAATGCAGTAGGCGAAGTGCTCCATCTCGGTGCGGTAGCCGCGGATGTCCGAATCCCAGGCCGGGCCGCCGCGGCCTTTGCTGATGGCCGCGCCGCCCCCGCCGCCCCAGGTGCTGCTGGCTTCCGCCGCCGGCTTGCCCTCTTTGCTGACGGTGACAGTGATGGCCGTGTCCTTGCCGCCCGCGTCCGCCTTCTTGCCGGGGTCTTTCTCTTTGAAGAGGTAGACGTTCGCCTCCTTCTCGACGATCATCGTCCCCTTCGACCCCATGAGGCACTCGCCGTAGTCTTCGAAACCGTTGGTGCTCATCGACGAGTAGGTGACGACGACGACGTCTTGCTTGTTCGTCGCGTAGGTCGGCCCGGGGAATTCGTACGTGACGAAGACGCCGTCTTCGCAATCGCGCGGGTTCTTGCCCGGCCCGTAGAACGATTTGACCCCGCTGCCGAGCACCGATATCGGCTTGACCTTGCCGAGGAAGATGCTCGCCGCGTCGAGCTGGTGGCTGCCGAGTTCGGCCATCAACCCGCCGCCGGTGCGATCCGAAATCCGCCAGCGGATCAGCTCTTTGATGTCGGTGTAGTACGGCTCGGGCTTCGCCCCCGCCTTCGGGGCGTACTTGTTGTTCGCGTCCAAGGCCGCGATCGGCAGGAAGGTCAACTTGTCGAGTTCCGCCTGCGGCAGCTTCGCCGAATCTTGCGTCCGCACCGGCGGGTACCAGCCGTCGCGGATGGTCGGCAAGTCGTAGCTCGGGTCGAACGCTTCCTTCTCTTTGTCGGTGTACTTCATGTCCCACGAGTTGTTCCGGTGCCAGAGCGCCCGGATGTGTTTGATGTCGCCGAGCAGACCGGAGTTCACCACTTCCAACGCGTGGGCGTACAGCATCGAGTAGTGGCGCTGGTGGCCGATGCTCAGCAGCAGCCCTTTTTCCTTGGCCTTGGCGATCATCGCTTTGCAGTCGGCGATGGTGCGGGCCATCAGCTTTTCGCACAGCACGTGCAGCCCGGCTTCCAAGCACTGGACGGTCATCGGCCGGTGGGTAATCAATGGCGTGGCCAGGATCACTCCTTCGATGCCGAGCTTCTCTTTGTCGGCGAGGAGCGCTTCCACGGTCTCATAGCGAGTAATCGTCTTCGCTTCGGCCTCGCCGTAGACTTTGTTCAACCCCTTGCGGGGCGACGGTGCCGGCTCCCCGGCGAAAATGCGCTCCAAGTTGTACGGCCGCACATCGCACACCGCGATGATCTTGGTGAACGCCGGGTTGTGGTCGCCGACGAGGATGTTCCCCTCGTCGCCGCAACCGATCAGTGCCACTTTGACGGGATTGTTCCCCTTCCACTGCTCGTAGCCGAAGTAGACGGCGGCACTCACGGGCACCACGGCCCCGGCGGCGGCAGCCACTTTCAGGAACGTCCGCCGCGTCGGGTCGTTCGGTTCCCGCGTCTGCCTGGCCCGTTCGAGGTCGCCGGCGGCTTGGGCGAAGTTCTTCAGCCCGATGGACTTCTGTTCGGGGGATAAATCAAGTGCCATGGGAAAGTCTCATTGGGCGGGTGGAGTATTCGAAATCCGCCGCATGGGCGGAGGAGCATGCGGTCGTCGAGGTTATTCCCGATCTTTGTCTTCCGTGCGCTTCTTCTGCCGGTTCTGGAGCACTTGAATCGAGAAACCGCCAACCATCTTTTTGTCTTCAACGTACAACCAATCTTCGATCTCCGCGCGCGGCCTCTTCACGGTATCCCCCTCCTTGATGTTGGTGAGGAAGTTGGGCACGCTCGCCAGCTTGCCGACGACCGTGTCGCCATCGATCTTGGTCACGGCTACCCACATGAATTCGTTGCCGTTCGCCTTGTCGGAAAACTTGAATTTCACACTGTGATTGACGCCGGTGCCGGCGGCGAACGCTTTCTCGAATTCTTTCCACCGCTTCCGAGCCGTTTCGACGGCCTCTTTCAAATCCGCATCGTCGTTTTCGATGTTGATCGCACCGTCCTTCGCTAGCCCGAGCGCCCCTCCCGCCTTCAGCGATTTGAGCGTGGCCGCGTTCGCCGCGAATAACTTGCTCTTCTCGGGGAAGTACAAGATCGTCGTCGCCTTGTCGTAAAACGGAGCGATCACTTTGCTCAACAGTTCGTAGTGCGCCGCCTCGTTCTCGGCCGTCAAATCATCACCCAAGATGTCGACAGAAAACCAAGCTTCGTGGTCCTTTGCCGCCCCGGATAACTTCTCGTCACCGGTGAGTTTCAACACCTGCTTTGCGAGCGCGTCGCGATCCTCGACGTAAGGCCTCGGGAACGAATTGATCAGCAGCGTCACCATTTCCTTTTTCAGCACGCAAACCGACGAGATTTCGGTGGACACCACCGAGATGTCGGATTCTTCTTTCGAGCCGACGACTCGCTTCGGGAATACCGTCTTGAACGCGGCGACGATCATCTCTTCCTTCATTTCAAGCGGTTTCGTGCGCAAGAACACGAGCGACCGGATCGGTGTATTGCCGTCCTTCTTAGGGGACGCGGTCTTTGGCTCGTCGGCCATCGACAGAGGAGCGATCCAAAGGCCGAACAGGAGCAGAACGATTCGATAGACCATGGCGGGTGCCTCGATTCCAAAGACAGTCGTGTACTCAGTTGGAGGTGATATCGCTTTCACTTCACGGGAGCATCAAACCGGGTCAGCGGCCCGTGGAAATACAATCCGATGCACGATCGCATCCAACCCGAGCCAGCGGCCCGTCGGGTGAACGAGAATCACGAGCAAGCCCAGGGCTTCGATCAAATTTTTGTTGATGAACAGTGGGTTCCCTTCGGTGCCCGGTGGCAACGGCAACCAAGGAACCGTCGGGTGCGAGAGGTACGTCATCACCAAGAAGCCGATGCCGGCGATGCACCAGACGCGGGTGAACAGGCCGATCAACAACCCTGCGCCGATGAGGGTGATGCTCCAGCGTGTGATCCGGTCGAGCAAGAGAATGGGCTTCTCGGTCGCGTCTTCTTTCACTTCGAGGCCGGCACTCGTTTTCAATTCCTTCACGAAGGCTTTGGCGTCGGCGGCGAGTTCCGTCTTCGCCGACTGCAAGTCGGTTTGGACTTTCTTCTTCCGCGTCAGTTCCAAACCGTTCCCGTTGCCGAGGGCGTATTTATCACGGGCTACAAATTCATCGAATTCCTTCTGGAGCAACGCGATGTAATTGAGCCGTTCCGGAGCGCTGAATTGCAAGACCCCGCTGTCCCCGGTGACGTACGACACTTTGGTATCGCGGCGATCCACACCATAGACCCAGCGGGCGTATTGAGCCAGCAGAATTTGAGCCGCGTTCGCATCGCCCTTGGCCGCTCCGAGTAGGTCGCCGGCCACGACTACGGGACAGTAATCCGCTTGCTTCTCGACGGACAGTTTCTTGAATTCCCCCGCTGCCATCGGCTCCTTCTGGTTCAGCATTTCCGTGTAGACTTTTTCCGGGTCGCCGAGGTAACGCCTCCGCAACTCTTCGCCCAGCGGGCCTTCCGCCACGGCGAAGTACGGTTCACTGGTGAAGACTTTATTCGTTTCGGTCGGGCCGACGTAAGTCGATTGCACCTTGTGCAGCCCCTCGAACAGGAAGTGCCAGCCGATGGCCAAACGCAGAGCGAGCAGCACGAAGACGCGCAGTTGCCATTTGTTTTGGGCCGTCGACACGATGAGCGCCAGCAGCACCCCTGCGAGGCCGGCATACAGAACCGCTGCGGGAACGAGGAGATTCATGATGGGCCGAGCAATGCGGAGTGAATCGGATCTAACTTCATATTAGCCACGCCGTGGCCGAAAGCCTAGTCGTTCCCGGGAGACGGGGTGCAGTCGCGATTCTTGGAGCTTTAGGAATTCCCTTTTGGCACTTGGCGGGGTTGTGCTTTCGACCTGCGGCCTGAATCGGGAAACAAGCTCCAAGGTGACCTCTGTTTGAAGGGAGCTGTCGGAAGTTTTGCAAGTACCGCACCGACGGCTCACGCCAGTCGGCTCGCCTGGGTGATCAATCTGCGTGCCCGTCAGGTAAATCGGATTTAGGCGAGCCGACTGGCGTGAGCCGTCGGTGCGGTACTTGCAAAACTTCCGACAGCTCCCTTCAAACAGAGGTCACCTTGGAGCTTGTTTCCCGATTCAGGCCGCA
>JANXWE010000023.1 GCA_025351325.1 Fimbriiglobus sp. | reverse complement strand
GGCCGCATGCGCGGCCGGCTCGACTCATTTCCTCGTGATCCCGTTCGGCCGATCTATCCCTGCACCGGCATGCAAACTTGCTCCAGAAGCTTCTCGGCTTTCTCTTGAATCAAGTCGGCGAGGTTCGGCACCGGCGCCCCGGTCGGCAGCGATTCGCGGATCGCACTCAACCAACGCGGGAAGCTATACAGTTGGGCGTAGCCGTCGAGCGACATCGCCTCCAAGCGGGCGTGCTGGCCATTCCGCTCCGCGTCGTTCCAGAGCTGTTTGCTCTTACCCGTCATGTTCAGGTCGTCTTCGGGCCGGAGCAAAATCAAGTGGTCGATGACCTGCGGTTGCACGTCCATGACCCCGAGCTTGATTTCCAAATCCTTCGGTTTGCCGGCCCCACGGGCGAGGAACAATCCGACGCCGACTTTCCACGGCTGGCCATCTTTGCAGGCCCAGTGCGCCAAACTGACGACCCCGTAGGTCGGGTGTTCGCCGAATGGCCACTCCGGCACCACGTGCTGCAAGCGCCATGGCCCGACCTTCACCCCGTGCTCGTGACAGGTGCTGAGGAACGTGCCCAGGGCCGCTTGCAGTTCGCGGGTCGCCCCGGTGAGCGATCCTTCCGGTTCGAGTTTGCGCTTCGCCGCCCGGTACTCTTGATCCCACAACTCGGCCATGCCCGCTTCCGTCAACATCGACGGCTTGTTCGGCTCGAACGGCGTCGCCGGGGCGATATTCACCAGATCTTCCGGCGTCGCAAATGAGTACGGATCTTCCGGCGGCCGACTGAGTTCCTGAATGAGTTCTTCCAACGATTCGTCCGCGTGGGATTCGATCACGTCGATGTTTTTGACCGTGACGGCCGACGCATGATACTCCGGCTCTTTCCCGAGCAAGGCATCGATCCGATTCTGTTTGTCGTCGGCGGTCATCGCCGACGAATCCGCCTCGGCGTGCGGGCCGAACTCCACCGTCGGGGGCGCCGGGGTCGGCGGGAAGTCGCCGAAATCCATCAGTCGGTTCGTCGGTTTCCCGTCGGACACTGCCGCTTCCGCGTACGGCGTGCGGGTCTCCTCCGGCCCGTAAATGATGTGGTCGAACAGGTGGCGGAACTGCTGGAGCATGTCCCGCAGTGTCGGTTCGGTGCGGGCGATCCGCTGAATCTGCTCTTCGGTGAACGGGTGCAATTCGGGCAAGCCGCCACCGGGCACTTCGTCGAGGACGGGGCGCAACCGCGCTTCGACCACTTGCTTCACCAGGTCGGCCGCCGGTGATTCCAACCGCAGCGTCTTCACGGTGCCGAACTTCGGCACGTGAACCGGGTTGTTGAGGCGATCCTGGATGTACCCATCGAGGCTCGGGACGAAGCGGTTCCACAATCCGCGTTCGGCGAAAATCAAAATGCACAAGCCGTCGATCTGGTGCATCACCTGCACGATCCCCGCGAAGAACGCCTCGGCGATCTTGTGCGCGTCGTCGCTCCGCCGCGCCAGCAGCAAGTCTTCGAGTTGATCGAACGCCATGACCACGGGGATCTTCAAACTGCGGAAGACGTCGGTGAGCACCTTCAATTGGGCCAGCACCAAATCTTGCCGCGTCGGCCGCACTTTGAAGTCGAGTTCCGCAAAGCCATACGTCAGGAAGCTGGCGAGTTCGGACTCGTCGCCGAGCAGCGTGGCTTTGGCGAACCCCTGCAAGATGCTCCGCCGCATGAGGCCGGCGGTGTTGTGCGCTTCGGTCTTCTGAATGTGGGCCACGCACAATTCGTACGCACTCGTCGGAGTCAGCCCCGCGTCCTGGAGCGCTTGGCCCAGCGGCATGGGCACCCGCGCGAAGTTGGCGTACCCGGACAGGTTCTCCACGAGCCACTCGGCCCGCTCCGTCGCCTGGCTACCACCCAGCCCCAGCCGCTTGCCCCAGCGCCCCAGTCCAGGTGGCGGAAAGAGATCGAGTTTCTGCGTCGGGGTCAGGTCCCGCAACGCCAACCCGAGCTGGCGGCGGACGAGTTGGTCGCCGACGTACTCCATCGGCCGCACGCCTTTTTGCTTCCCACCGCCGAGCAGCGTGTCGATGATCTGGAAGAGCAAGTACTCGAGGAAGTCGGTGTCCTTCTGATAAATCCCGGGAGTGACCAGCAGTTGCCACTGGCCGCCGGTGCCGTGCTTGATGCTGTGCAGCAAGTGCGTCTTCCCGGCCCCTTTGTTCCCCAAAATCGGCACGACTTCGCTGTGCGTCATCGGGTCGTAGCGATACAGGTCGATGATGGCGTGCAGCAGGTCGCGCTCGGCGGCGAAAAGCTCCGATACGTGGTAGCGGGCACAGACTTCATCGTCCGGGTTGCGCGCGAAGTAATTGCGGAAGGGGTTGCCGGCGCGCTTCAGGAATTCCCGTGCCTTCTCGGCGACGGGTCGCTCGGTGGTCATCATCGGTGGGCCTCCATGCCTTCGGGTCGATCCAAATTACAAAGTTTATAGATGCCAAGAGGAACACGGATGACACGGATGAAAGGCGGGATCAAGAGGATTTGAAAAGATTCTTAAATTCAGATCCTTTCCATCCCGCCTTTCATCCGTGTCATCCGTGTTCGCATTTTTGCCCGTCATCGGAGGTTGGCGTAATACCCGACCTCGTGCCCGATCATCAAGGCGAAGGCGGGTTCGGGCAGCGTGTACAGCGGGCCGGTGTACGGGTGGACGTAAACCCGGCGGTCGTCGTGTAACTGACGCAGAGCATCGTGAAACAACCCAATCGTCGGGGCGGGGTCGAGCGTGCTCAGACTGCGGTACAACTCGGGGAGCGGGCAATCGCGGGTGACTCCGCCGCGCGAGGCCCAATCCGCCAGCCGGGTCACCAACCGCTCCGCCACTTCGTTCACGTCCCAGACAGGCGGCATCAGTGCGACGTTGCCGCTGCGATCCCAGGCATGCACTTCCACCGGCACCGGCAACCGGCTCAACGCCACTTGCGGCAGCACCGACTGAATCCGTTCGTTCATCCCCGCCAAACTCGTCGCCATTCGATCCACCGATTTCAGCAGCGTTTGGACTTCGCCACGCCGTTCCTCGAGCACGCGCACGAAATCCTCGAGCACCTGTTTCGGGGACGCTTGCTCCAGCAAATACGCCAAACCCTTGGGCGATATCGTGCAGTATTCGGCGCTGCCTTTGCCCTGCGGCGCCGTCCGCAGGATCGTCAGCAGGCCATCGTCGAGTGCTTTTTTCGCCGCCGGTTTGGAGGCAGCCGTCGCCGGGAATAAGCCAGTTTCGGTCTTGGTGGCCAAAAGTGCGCACCCCTCCGGATAAGCCGCAGCCCGCGACAACGCATCGAGAATGAGTGGGGTCAACTTATCGGCCAAGTGTCCGCTTCCGTGTAGCCATGGGTGAGATAGGCACCTTAATCGGAATGGGGGTTCGAGTGCAACCCGAAGTGAAAATGAAGAGAGTCTTCAAGACCCAAGAGGAACGCGGATGACGCGGATGATGCCTGGGATGAAGAGGATCAGAAAGAAGTCAATCTTTTCTGATCCTCTTCATCCTGCTTCTTTCCGCGTCATCCGCGTTCCTCTTCATCAGAACTTGGTCACGTCAAAAACTCGGGGTTGCCTGGCTTTCCCGAATTGGGTATTCCTCCGCACACGTTTGAATCGCACTCGTCGCCGAGGGAATCATCATGTCGACTGCCAGCGCTCCCGCCAAGAAATCGGGATTCGGAGTTTTCAAAGCCGCGTTGGGGGGCTTCGCCGGCCTCGCCACCGGGGTCATCGGGGTCTACGCCACGGCCATCGTGGACAAAGTCGCCAAGCCGGGCAAGCCGATCGCCGACTTCTCGGTGAAAGCCGACGGCAAGAGTGTGAGCGTCCAAAACCGGGCCACGGGGCAATCGGGCTGGTGGGATTTCGGCGACGGTTCGTCGCTCGAACCATTCGAGCCGGAAAAGGACGTCGTCCACACCTTCGCCAAGCCCGGCCACTACGCCGTGAAGCTCACGGTCCGCAACTTCTTGATGGAAGAAAACGACCGCAGTGTGCCGGTCGATCTCACGGAGAGTACGGCCCAAGTCGGTCCGACCATCACCGACTTCACGCTCGAATCGATCGGCGGGGCGGCTACGGCCCCGGCCATGTTCCGGATGCGCGGCGAAGTCAAGAACGCCGACAGTGTGATCTGGGACTTGGGAGGCGAAAAGATCGAAGTCACCGACTCGCCGACGGGCCGCTTCGAGAAGCTGTTCGTCATCGAGAAGTCGGGGCCAGTGCAGATCCAGATGATCGGATTAGCCGGGAAAGTCCCCGTGAACAAGGTCTCGATGGTGAACGTGCTCGCCCCGGCGAATGGTGCGTTCTCCGTGAGCCTCAAAGTGATCGACACCGGCACGCAAGTCGAACGCAAGGAGTTCCCCGAGACGGTCTCGCTGCCGATTCCGGCCAAGGACGCCAAGCCGGTGGAACGCATCTTGAAGGCGCAGCCCGGTTACACCATCGCCGAAGCCAAACTCGGTGCCGTGAAATCGACCGCGATGAAAAACTTGAAGGTCGAAATCGCCGCCGACAAACAGAGCGCCAAGCTCACGGGCGACTGGGCCAGCACGGGCGACGCGGCCCAAAAGGCCAGTGGCGGGGCGGAAGTCATGGTGCCCGTGATCCTCGTGCAAGAAAAAGCGAAGACGACGACCCGTCCGATGGATTTGTCGGCGACGTTCTCGGCCGAAGGCGGCTTCGTGATGCAGAACACGGCGAACCCCGTTCGCTCCGCGATTGTACAACTGCCCAGCGTTCCCACCGGGATGACGAATTCCACACGCAAATTGCAGTTCGAAATCAATGAGATGTCCGGCGGAAAAAAAACGGTGATCGGCGCCGTGGTCGATCCCAAACTCCCGCTCAAGGCCAGCATCACCTCGGTGACGACTCGCCAAGGCTACACCATCGAAGTGATGCAGCAAGCGAACGGCTCGCTCCGGATCGTCCTCACACCGCAGCTGAATAAACTGTAACGCTTTTCACCGACCTTGCACCGCGTTATGGGATTCCGGTACGGTAATCCCATGACCACCCCACCTGACGCACGACCGACCCTCTTCGCCGACGTCGTCTTCGACCGGCCTCTCGATACCGCGTACAGCTACTCGGTGCCCGACCACCTCCGCGACAGCATCGCCGTCGGCAAGCGCATCGAATGCTCCTTCGGTCGGGGCGAAGGCTTCGCCGTCGGCTACGTCATCCGCGTGACCGAAGTCCTGCCGACCCGCGAGGTGAAACCGATCCTCAAAGTCCTCGACGAGTTCGCCCTGCTCGACGAGGAACTGCTGAAACTCACCCGCTGGATGGCGGACTACTACCTCTGCGGCTGGGGGCAGGTGCTGCACGCCGTGGTGCCCGCCGGAGTTCGCGGCCGCGCTGGAACCAAGAATGCGACGTTCGTCGAGTTGCTACCGCGCGAAGACCAACCGACGATCCTGCCGAGCGTGACCCCGAAGCAGAAACTCGTGCTGGACACCATCCGAGCGGAAGCCAAATCGTTCGAGCAAAATGAACTCGCCAAGGCCGCCGGGGTGAGTGTGGGCATCGTCGCGAGTCTCGTCACCAAAGGATTGCTGCGGAAGTTCCACGAACGTGTCGAACGTCTCCCGGCCAGTTTTTTGAACCACGTCCCGGATGAAGCCGAGGTCGAGCGCACCCACAAGACGCCGACGTTGAATACCGATCAAACCCGCGTTTGGGAACCGATCCGCACCGCGCTCGAAACTGGTGGCTACCATTCGTTTCTTCTCCATGGTGTCACGGGCAGTGGTAAGACGGAAATCTATCTGCGTGCCATCGAAGAGGTTGTGAAACGCGGTCAAGAAGCGATCGTGCTCGTTCCCGAGATCAGCCTGACGCCGCAAACCATCGAGCGTTTCCGTGGCCGCTGCGGCAAGGTCGCCGTGCTCCACAGCAACCTCACCGATTCCGAGCGGGCCACCTACTGGCGCCACGTCGCCTCGGGCGATGTGCAAGTCGTCGTTGGTGCCCGCAGTGCCGTCTTCGCCCCGACTCGCAAGCTCGGCTTGATCGTCATCGACGAAGAGCACGAGACCAGTTTCAAACAAGATTCGACGCCGCGCTACCACGCCCGTGCGGTCGCCCTGATGCGGGCACGGCTGGCGAACGTACCGATCATCCTTGGCACCGCCACCCCGGCCCTCGAAAGCTGGCACGCGGCCCACACCGGAGCGATGACGCTGCTGACACTGCCGAACCGCGTCGAGAATCGCAGACTGCCGAACGTGCAGCTCGTCGACATGCGGCACGAACCGAAGACGCCGGGGAAGTTTTTCGCCATCGGCCCGACCCTGCAATTCGCCATCCGCGACGCCACCAAAAAAGGTGGCCAAGTCATCCTGCTGCTGAACCGCCGGGGCTTCAGCACCCACGTTCACTGCCCGACCTGCGGCCACGTCGCCCAGTGTGCCCACTGCGATTTATCGCTGACGTTCCACCGCAGCAAGGCCGCGCTGGTCTGCCACTACTGCGGCTATGAAACCGCGCCGATGCTCCAGTGCCCGGCCTGTTCCGAAGCGTCGATTCGCTACCAAGGGTTGGGCACCGAGAAGCTGCACTCCGAACTCGAAGCCCTGTTCCCCGACCGGGTGATTCGGCGGATGGATTCGGACACGATGACCAAAGCGGGTAGCCACCAGCGCGTGCTCGATAGTTTCCGTGATGGCCACGTTCACATCCTCCTCGGCACCCAAATGATTGCCAAGGGGCTGGACTTCCCCAACGTCACGCTCGTCGGCGTCATCAACGCCGACGTCGGCTTGCACCTGCCCGACTTCCGCGCCGCCGAACGGACGTTCCAACTGCTGGCGCAAGTGGCGGGTCGGGCTGGTCGTGGCGATAAAGGTGGCCGGGTGCTGATTCAAACGTATACCCCGGAGCACCCGTGTATCGCGCTGGCCGCGAAGCACGACTACCCGGCCTTCGCCAAGCTCGAACTCGGCTTCCGCCGGGAGCATCTCTACCCGCCCTACCAGCGCATGGCCCGGCTGATCGTCCGCTCGGAGAAGCAGGAAGCCGCCGAGAAGTTCGCCGACCAACTCGCCGGTTCGTTCAAGCAGGCCAACATCCGCGCCAGCGGGCCGGGCAAACCGCTGAGCGTGCGTATCCTCGGCCCCGCCGAGTGCCCGGTGTTCAAATTGAACGACTATTTTCGGTTCCATTTCCAACTCCTGAGCGATTCCAGCGGGGTGCTCCACAGCGTGCTGCGCGAAGTTCTCACCGTGACAAAAGTGCCCGGCGGGGTCGAATTTCAAGTCGATGTCGACCCGTACAACATGCTGTGACACGGCGGACTCCAGTTGATTTATTTGTGTTCACTAATGAATATACGATGCAATCTTGGGGCTGTCAAATGATAGCGATGAAATTTTGTACAAGTTGTTTGAAAAAGCGGAAATTCACAATCCAGACCTCACCCCCCCCTTGCCCCCTCTCCGAAACGGCAGAGGGGGAGTAAAAACGGTTGATTCCGGTTCCGCTTCTCCGCTTCGGAGAGGGGGTTAGGGGGTGAGGTCTCCGGGAAATTGAGCGAGTTCCGACAAGATTTTGCCGGCCGAAAAGATACACTGAACGAATTACGGCACCCCGGATTCGCAGCTATGTTCGTCGACCGCATCGAAATTTACGTCCGCGGGGGCAACGGTGGCCGGGGAATGTGCTCCTTCCGCCGCGAAAAATACATCCCCCGTGGCGGCCCGGACGGTGGCGACGGCGGCCGTGGTGGCTCCGTGATCGTGCGCGCCGTCGGCAACGCCGACAACCTGTCGCCGCTGCTGCACAAGAAGCACTGGCGCGGCAAAGGGGGCGAATCCGGGGGCACCTACCAATGCACCGGTTCGCACGCGGCCGACTTGATCATTCCCGTGCCACCGGGCACGATCGTGCGCGACCGCGACCGCGGAAATCTGCTCAAAGATCTCCTCGAAATCGGCGACGAAGTGATCGTCGGCAAAGGCGGTCGGGGTGGGCGTGGGAACAAGCATTTTGCCACCGCCACCAACCGTACTCCACGTGAATTTGAGCCGGGTGAAGACGGCGAAGAACGGCACATCACCCTGGAATTGAAGGTGATCGCCGACGCCGGTTTGATCGGTTTCCCCAACGCCGGCAAGTCGACCATGCTCTCGCGACTCAGCCGGGCGACACCGGAAATCGCCGATTATCCGTTCACCACCAAGCACCCGAATCTCGGGATTGTCTCCCTCGGCGGCGACTCGACGTTCGTCCTTGCCGACCTGCCGGGGTTGATCGAAGGCGCTTCGCAAGGAGTCGGTCTAGGGCACGAATTCTTACGCCACGTCGATCGAACCCGGGTGCTGATCCACCTGATCGAACCGTTCCCACTCGACGGCAGCAGCCCCATCGAAAACTACCATACCATCCGCCGGGAACTGGGGACGTACAGCCAAGAACTGGCCGAGAAATCCGAGATCATCTGCATCAGCAAAGCGGAACTCACCGGCTCGGAGGAAGTGAAAAATCAACTCGAACACGACCTCTGCCGGGAAGTGTTTTTGATGTCGTCCGTCACCGGCGAAGGACTGTCGAAGGTGGTCGGCCAAGCCGCGAAATTGATCACGGAACTCCGCAAAGCCGATTTGGTCAAGAAGGTCAAACGGGTCGAATTTGCCACCGAGAAAGCGATCCGCACCGAGGTCCCCGAGGAGGCCGCACCATGACACCGGACGTGGTGGTCGACATCGGCAATAGCCGGATGAAATGGGGCCGGGTGGTCGCGGAGCGCATCGCCGAGGTGGCGATGTTCGAGATTGGAAATCATGCTGAAACGTGGTTCGAACAAGCCACGAAATGGCAGCTTGACGAATCGACCAATTGGGTGATTGCCAGCGTGCATCCGGTTGCCACGGAAGCATTTGTAGAGTGGCTCGGCACCGGGGTCGGATCGGTGACGGTGTTGGACTCTCACTCTCAAATTCCGTTGTCGCTCAATGTCGAATCACCGGAGTCGGTGGGGCTGGATCGCCTTCTGAGTTGCTTTGCCGCCAAGAAATTGGCGGACTCTGATCGACCCTTTTTGGTGATCCAAGCTGGTACGGCGCTGGTACTGAATCTTGTGGATAGCGCCGGGGCATTTGCAGGTGGTGCGATCCTGCCGGGGCTAGCGCTCATGGCGAAATCGCTGAACGAACACACAGCACGATTGCCCGAGGTGCGAATCCACGAACCGGTCGAACCGGCACCGGGGCGCACGACCGCCACCGCTATCCGCACAGGTATTTTCTGGGCCAGCATTGGGGCCATTCTCACCTTGCGTGCCGGGTACGACGAAGCCGGAACCTTGCCGATTTATCTCACCGGCGGCGACGCCGAGGTGCTGCTTCCGGCAATCCCGGAACCCGTGTTCCACGTTCCCGATTTGGTGCTCGAAGGGATTCGCATCGCCGCCGAGGCACGGTCATGACCGTCGTCTCGGTGCTCACGCCCCCAGGCTCCGGAGCCATCGCCACAGTCGCCGTGCGTGGACAATTGGCTTGGGAACTGGTGACGGAGCTGTTCCGACCCGCGAAAGGTTCACTCCCCGAAATCCCCGAGTTGCAACGGGTCTGGTTTGGTAACTTCGGCAGCGGTACTGGCGACGAGGTGATTCTCGCGGTGAAAGCGTCGGACGAAATGGAAATCCACTGCCACGGTGGTGTTCACGTGGTCGGCTGGATCGTCGGGCAATTCGTTTCAGCGGGCTGTTCGGTGGTCGGTGGTTACGAGTACAACCGATCCGGCGTCGATCCCCGTGCCCTAGAGCCGTTGACCCAAGCCACGACGATCCGCACCGCAGGAATTCTGCTCGATCAGTACAACGGCGCGCACTTGCGAAACCAACGTGGATTGGAACAACCGGAGCGTTTCACATCGCTCGGTCGGCACTTGGTCGCACCGTGGAAAGTGGTGATCGCGGGGCCACCGAACGTCGGTAAGAGTTCACTCATCAACGCATTAGCTGGGTTTCAACGCAGTGTGGTCGCACCGATTCCTGGCACCACCCGCGACGTGGTTCGCGTGCAACTGGCCTTCGACGGCTGGCCTGTGGAACTGTCCGATACCGCCGGATTGCGTACTGGTGCCGACGAATTGGAATCTGAAGGAATTGCCCGCGCCCGTGCGGAATATCAGCGTGCCGATTTGCGGGTCTGGGTCGTCGATCTTTCAGCCGAACAGCCCGAGTGGCCGAACATCGAGCCGGCTCCGGAGATCATCGTCGGCAACAAAGTGGATGCCGCGCACTCGGCTGTTCCACCGGGAAAACTCTTGTCGATTTCCGCATTACACGGGGTTGGCCTAACTGAACTCATCGCCGCCATTGTCGGGCATCTCGTGCCCGTGGCGCCCCTACCAGGGGCCGCTGTGCCGTTCACCGCCGCACTCTGTGACGCACTCGATTCCGCCGCTACAACCGGCACAGTCGAGTCTGCCCGTTGATCCATTTCTATCGGCTTCTCTCCATCCGGTAAACCGCTGCGCCAGGCTCTGCACTCAACTCGTTCCCGACCAGTCGTCGATAATGGAGAGTCCCCAAGATCGGAGTTTCGGAACCATGATGTCCACCAGCCGAGCACTCCTCTTGTTGTTGGCCTCGATGGCGTTGCTCGGGGTCACTCCGTCACGCTCCGACGCGTTTTGGAGCATCTTCAAGAAGTACGGCCCGAACAAGCTCGACCATTTGAACAGTCAGATCGGCGGTCGGGTCTACGATTACACCGATAATCACGGCGTGGATCGACGGATCTGCTCGAAAGCCCTCGACGAAAAGCGTGATCTTTACGTCTACGTGCCACCGGGTTACGACGGCAAAACGCAGTTCCCATTCATGCTCTGGCTGCACGGCTTCGGGCACGACGAAAAGAACTTTCTCGACTTCGTGCCGTACCTCGACGAAGGCATCCGAACCGGGGCGTTTCCGCCCATGGTGATCGTCGCCCCGGATGCCAGTGTCAAAGGAAAACCGTCGATCTTCAACACGGGCAGCTTCTATTTGAACTCGAAAGCAGGCCGATTTGAAGATTACATCATCGACGACATCGTCCCATTTGCCATGAAGCATTATGCCATTCGCCCCGAGCGTGAAGCGCACGTCATCGCCGGGGCCAGCATGGGCGGCTACGGGGCTTACAGCCTGGGGTTCAAGCACAAGGAATTGTTCGGCAACATCGTCGGGATCATGCCGCCGCTCAACATGCGGTACGTCGATTGCCACGGGAAGTTCAACAGCAATTACGATCCGAATTGCGTGATGATGCGCACCGAATTCCCACGCGGCGAAGTCATCGGGCGGTTCTACGGTGTGATTTTGATCCGCCAACGACGGTTGCTCGATCCGCTCTTCGGCCGCGATCATACCGACGTGCTCAGAATCCTCTCGGCGAACAATCCGATCGAATTGCTCGAGACCAAAGCGGTTCAAAATAGCGACTACAATTTGTTCATCGGCTACGCGGCGAAGGACGAGTTCAACCTCGATGCCCAAGCCGAGCATTTCATCGATGTGGCTCGCAAACGGGGCGTCTACCCGGAGGTGCTCCGTGTCGAGGACGGCCACCACAGCGTCAAAACCGGGGTGCGGATGCTGCCGACTCTGGCACGATGGATGACACCATTACTCGCCCCTTACGTACCCGCAAACTACTCGGGTTTCGCGGGCAGCAATCACGATCTTTTGCATACCCCGCATCGCGGTGGTTTCGGCCGGCCACTGTATTTGGCGCCCCTTCCCAGTGCCCCAACGTTGCTCCGTTGGTGAGTGGGGACACCGGGCAATAGGATGGTGTTATTATTTAACACCTCGCATTGGTCGATTTCATGAAGTTGGCGAAGTATCGCACCCCGCTCGGCTGCGTCGGCGTAGCCTTGATCGAAGAGACCACCGCATTCCCGCTCGATCTGGCTCGTCAGCCCGGCATCGAGACCCTGTCCGACATTTTGCACGCGGCGAACCCGCGCGACCTGGTGGCCAAGTTGCACCCCGGTGGCGTCGGCCAGCCGGTCGCCGAGTTGACCTTGCTCAATCCCGTGGATCGCCAAGAGATCTGGGCCGCCGGCGTGACCTACAAACGCAGCAAGGTGGCCCGCGAAGAGGAATCGGCCGGGGCCGCGCAGTTCTACGACAAGGTTTACAGTGCCGCCCGCCCCGAACTGTTCATGAAAGCGACGCCGGAGCGCGTCACCCATCCGAACGATGCGATCCGCGTCCGGGCCGATAGCAAATGGAACGTGCCCGAACCGGAACTGACTCTGGTCGTCTCGCCGGCGATGAAAATCGTCGGTTACACCGTCGGGAACGACGTCAGCTCGCGGGATATCGAAGGCGAAAACCCCCTCTATCTACCACAAGCCAAGATCTACACCGGTTCCTGTGCCATCGGCCCGTGGGTCGTTTTAGCCGATGCGATCCCCAAGCTGACCACGTGCGAAATCCATTTGGTGATCCGTCGAGGCGGGCAAGTCGCGTTCGATGGCCACACTTCGATTTCTGAGATGAATCGGACACCCGAATACTTGGTCGAATGGCTCGGTAAAGAGAACGCCTTCCCACACGGGGTGCTGCTCATGACGGGCACCGGAATCGTCCCACCGGATGTCTTTTCGCTCTCCACCGGCGACCATGTGGACATCACCATCGGCGGGATCGGCACCCTGTCGAACCCGGTCGGGTGAGGTTTTCCTGAGTGGGTTTGGGGTTTCCTCAGGGTGTGCCGAAGTGCCCCAAGGGTGTGCCGAAGGTGACCCAGGGTGCGCCGGGGCGGCGTCGGTTTTCAGCCCGAAGGGCTGGGACAACTTAGCCCAGGGCAACGCCCTGGGTTTCGGCCACCGTTTTCGACCCTGACAGGGTCGATACCACATCTTGCGGAACCCAGGGCGTTGCCCTGGGCTAAGTTGTCCCAGCCCTTCGGGCTGAAAACCGACGCCGCAACTTACTGTTTCAAACCCTCTTTTACCCCGGGGGGGTTCTACCCACAGCCCAGGGTCGCCGCCCCGGCGCACCCTGGGATACACCCAACGTACCATGGGGAAAGTAACTCAGCCCACGGGCAACGACTTCCCCTTCGCTTGCAGCAGTCGCCCCAGTTGGTCGGCAGACAAGCGCGGGTCGTCCAAGAGCAAGCCACCCATTTCGGTGAGGATGTACCCTTCCAGGTCGTCCTCCGTCCAACCCTCGGCGATCAGCCGCGTTCGAATCGATTCCAAAGCACCGTCGCGGAGTTTGTCGGTCTGGCGGGAAATGGTTCCCTCATGGACGCCGAGCAACCCGGCCACGTCACGTTGGCTCATGCGGTACCGCCAACGCAACCCCAGCAACAGCCGTTCGTTGTCGGTCATACCGCCGAGCCATTCGCGGGCGGCGGTGCAGAAGGCTTCGTGCCAGCGCGTCTCGGTTTTGGTCTTCGTCGGCAATTCCATCGCCAAGTCGTCGTCGGGCATGGCAGTCGCGCCGGAGTGCCTGCGCAACTTCGACAAATGCCAATTCTGGAAGACACGGATCAACCACGGGGCCAGCGGACGCTGCCCGTCGTACCGCAGCAGCGTCGGTGTCCGTCCCTCGGCGTCGGGCACGATCAAATGGCTCCAGAACTCGGCGACGGCACTTTCCTGCTTCTCGTCGTCACGCGGGTAAAGTCGACAGGCCCGTGCACGTAGGGCATCGAGCAGTAAGCAATCACTGCGACCGGTGCGGGTGTTGAACAGTGTCTCCCACGCGGCGTCGAGGCCTTCGGCGCAACCACAGGTCACGAACCAATCGAACGCGTAAAGTCCTTCGAGGAACGCTTCCCAGCTCAAGGTGGTGCCATCGGTTTTGGCACCGTAGGTTTTGTAAGCCCGTTCGAGGTGATTGCGATACGCCGATTCGAGGATGGTCAGTTTCGGATATTGGATTCGACCGAGGTAGTACAACGCCGCAATCCGCGCCGAGTCCCGAGCCGTGCAGACGGATGATGTCGTGGAGAGTGTGTCGGGCATAATTCTGTGCCGAAGGCGGGGTTACTGCGGCGTGAAGACCAACACCTGGAGGTACGACGGTGGCAACGTCCCCTTTTCGATCACCGGCGACGGCCCCTGACCCAATCCCAACGGTGTGAGCTTCCGGGATGAGACCAAGCCGGTTTTGAGCGCCTTCTGGGCCTTGAGATATTCGGCGACTGCTTCCGCTTGTTTCTTCGTGAGTTCCCCAGCAGACGATGGCGTTTGGCCAACATGGGCCGGGTCGCACAATGCGGCGATCACCACGTCCGATTTATGATTTGGCAGGCCCCTGAGCCAGGCGGTCACTTCGTTCAAGTGCCCTTTGCCGGTCTCGGTGAGAATGGCGGAATCGGTCTCGAACAAGTCGTTCGTACTGTAAGTCACCAGTTCCCGGCGGCTATCCGGCCGCACCAAGATCGCCGCCGCATCGGTGACGTAACTGCGGATCAGCGGCAACTTCTGCACCGCGTCCGTCCCCTGCTTCACGCTCTTGAGCGTCTCACGACCGTCTTTGACGAACTTGTCGACGTCGGTCACTTTCTCTTCGACGTTGCCGACGGCATTGTCGGCCCGCCGCACCATTTTGCGGGAGTCACCCGCCAGTCCCGTGATTTCGTTGTAAAGCTTGTCGTCGTTGAGCAACTTCGACAGCGTGCCATTTCCCGTGCGCACTTCCTTCAACAGCAGTTTGGCTTCGTCGGCCGTGTCGCCGATTTTCGCGGCGGCGGTGGCGATGTCGGGCGTCTCTTTGGCAGCGAGTCGCCCCTCGGCGAGTGGGCCTGACTTCGGATTGCCCGGTTGGATGGAAATCACTTTGGCACCGAGCAATCCTGTGGAATGCACTTGGGCAAAGGCGTCGGCATACAGGCGTGGGGCATACTTGGCGTCGATCTGCATCCGCACGGTCACGGCGGCACCGTCGCCGTCGTGATCCGGATATTCGATCGCCACGACTCTGCCCGCATCGACGCCGCGGATGCGAACGGGGGTACCGGGGGCCAAGTCGTGGGTCTCGGGAAAGGCGACCGTCACTTCGGTCGTCTCGGCCCAAAGGCCCTGCTTGCCGGCGGCCCGTGTGAGGCTGAACGCCGCGAACGACACCAATGCGACCACGATGATCCCGAGCAGGATCGCTTTCCAGCGCGAGAGTGTTTGCGACACGGGCAAGACCCTTCTTCAAGTTGTAGAACGTCCTGGGATAGTATACCCGCCGCCGGGGTGAAAGGTTACGCCGACTCAAGAACGGTGTTCCGGTGGTGGAATCCGTATCTTACAACCGTGGAATCTGCGGCCTGGTTTCGGAGCAATTGATGCGGCGAATCGGCATTCTGACAGCGGGCGGCGATACTCCGGCGCTGAACGCGACAATCCACGGTGCGGTCACGCGGGGGAACCAACAAAACGTCGAAGTCATCGGCTTCATTAAGGGTTTCAGCAGCCTGTTCAACCCACGCGTGCCGCACGTCCACCTGAACCCACTCTTCCAGACCATTCCCGAACTCGACCCCATTATGGGTGGGACATTGTTGGGCGCCTCCCGCGATTACGTGGACGCCGACGACAAAGAAGCCATCGCCATGATTGCGGGTCGGTTGAAGCAACTCAAAATCGACGGTCTCATCTGCATCGGCGGCGACGGCACACTCAACGGGATGCAGGCCCTCAGCGAGTCGATCCCGACGGTGCTCGCTCCGAAAACCATCGACAACGACTTGGGGTTGAACTTTCCGAACGAAGCGGACGAATGGCAGCGCTTCGGGGAGCTGAAACCCGATGAGCCGAACCCCCCGGCCGCGGGCATGATCGACGGCGGCGGCTTCTGGTACAACCGGGCTGAATCGCGGGCGAGTTTCCACCTCGAACGGATGGTGAATTACGTCACGCCCGGTTATGCCACGGCCGTGTTCGTCTCCGCGACGGGCGTCCAGCGGGTCCGCACCACCGCCGAGAGTCACCGCCGTATTGCCATCGTGGAAGTCATGGGCCGGCACTCCGGGTACATCGCGCTCGGCTCGATGTACGGCCAACCCGACATTCTGTTGGTGCCCGAAAGCCCGATCAACATGGATAGCCTCCTCGAACGGATCAAAGAGATTTACGAGCTGCAAAAGCACGTCGTGATCGTCTGCGGGGAAGGGGTGATCGATGAACGCGGCCAGGAACTCGGGGCCGAGCACCAGTCGACCGATCCGGCCGGGAACAAGATCCTCACCGGTGCCTCGGAAGCGCTGCGAGCAGTACTGGTGGCTCGTCTCGGCGACAAGTTCTTCACCAGCAAGCGCCGCAACGAAAACGCTCGTGCCGCCGTCTTCACGAGGAAAATCGGCCACACGCAGCGCGGGGGCCGGCCGATCTCTTTCGACCGCTTCTACGCCGCGCAACTCGGTGGGCACGCACTGGATCTGCTGTTGCAGCGCCGAATGAACGCGGTGGCCATTTTGAATTGGAATCGCACCAAAGGGTTCCACTTGGGCGAGGTGTACGCCAACGACTTCCGCGACAAATGGGGCCACATCCACGCGCGCAAGCTCCACCCGAGCTTCTACGATGCGAAGATGCTCCGGCCCTCGCAAGTCGGCATCGACTACCTGTTGCCGATCTTCACCAATGCCATCGGATCCGACGATATCGAAGCGATGCGCCATGATCTTTTCGACCCGACGCACCTGACGTTGCCGTTCCATTCGGTGAACACCGACATCAACAAACGCATCCGTTACTTGAACGATTGAATGGTTAAAGAGCTGCCGGTGCTGCTGTTTGGACGCGGGCGAGTTCCGCCAACAGTCGGAGCGCCGAGTTGACAGAAGCCTCGGTCGGAAATGCCAAAGCCACGTCTGGATCAAGCCTTACCAACGGTGGACGGGCCTGGTAACGCTCGTAGTATTTGCCTCGAATACCGCCTTTCAGTTGCGACAAATCGTATTCGGGTAGCAGTTCGTCTTCGGAGTCAGGGATAGTTGCCATTTTCATAACCCTTTCGTTCGGCGCGGCTGGCAAGTCGTGCACTGACAATTCGATTCGCAGAACCGCGATCCGTGTGTGAGACAATCTACGCCCGTCCCCAAGAAGACAGGCCAATTGTTAGAAATCGCAATTCTTCAGTCGAATGCAACCGGTCATCGAACGTCACGGCCAGCGGATCGCCAAACACTGTAGCCGCTTCTGGGAATGAGACACCATGTTTTTGTTCGTTGGTGCGTGCCTTGTCGTCATCCCATTCGACTTCCATGGTTGCACTCCACCACTTTCATTCCATCATTCCAACAGACTGAAACGGCGTCAAGCAGGGAACACGCAATCAATTGACATCGGCTTCGGTACATTAACTCTGTCACGAATAGCTAGATCGAACGGAACGCCCCCGATGACCGCCGAACCGCTGCCCAAAGTCCAGATCAAAATCGAGCGGAAGACCCAGCACCCCTGGATCTTCCAGAAGATGGTCGAATGGCCCGCCACGAAGGTGCAAAATGGGGCCATCGTCGACGTCCTCGATAAAGCCGGTCAGTGGGTCGGCCGCGGGATTTACAACGGCCACTCGCGGATCGCCCTGCGCATCCTGACCGCCGACGAACACGAGCCGATCGACGCCGCCTTCTTCCGGGATCGCCTCGGCAAGGCGCTGCAACTCCGCCGCGACATCCTCAAGCTCGACGACGTCACCGACGCGTACCGACTCGTCCATTCCGAAGCCGATGGACTCAGCGGGCTGATCGTCGACCGCTTCGGGTCGCTGCTCGTACTCGAGTTCTTTTCGGCCGGCATGTACCGCCAACGACAAGTGATCATGGATGTTCTCGCCGAAATGTTCCCCGGCGCGAGCTTCTATTTCTTCGCCGAAGAGCACGTCGGCAAACAGGAGTCGTTCGATTGCCGACCGCCGGAACCACCGGCTCCGAGCATCATCACCGAGTACGGTCTGCGCTTCCGCGTCGCCCCCGGTAGCAAGCACAAGACCGGGTTCTTCGTCGACCAGCGTAACAACCGCAAGAAGCTCGCCGGGTACTGCGCCGGCAAGAAAGTCCTCGATCTCTGCTGTAACTCTGGCGGTTTCTCGGTCTACGCCAAAGCCCTCGGCGGCGCCGCGTCGGTCACGGGGATCGACCTCGATGAAGAAGTGATTGAACTGGCGAAAGAGAACGCGAAGCTGAACCGCGCCCAGATCAAGTTCGTCCAAGCCGACCTGTTCCCCTGGCTGCGTGACATCATCCCGAACGGCGAACGCTTCGACGTGGTGGTTCTCGACCCCGCCAAGATGACCCGCGACCGTGACGATGTCCTCGGGGCACTCAAAAAGTACCTCGACATGAACCGCCTGGCGATGATGGCCCTCGCCCCCGGCGGAATCTTGTTGACCTGTTCTTGCACCGGGTTGGTCGCCGAGGCCGACTTCGTGGAGATGCTGCGTCGGGCCGCCTGGCAGGTGGGACGCACCGCCCAAATCTTCGAGATCACCGGGGCCGCGTCCGACCACCCGTTCTTCGTCCACGTGCCCGAGGGCCGCTACCTAAAGGCCATTTTCGCCCGCGTGTTTTGATGGCGGAACTCGCCCTCGAACTCCGCGATCTCCGGATTGAGCAAGGGGCATTCCAGCTCGGCCCCTTGTCGTTGACTGTACCAGTGGGTTGCCATGCCTTGTTGGTAGGCCCGACGGGTTCGGGGAAAACGACGCTGCTGGAAGTCATCGCCGGATTGAAGAAGCCGCAATCCGGTTCGATCCTTTCGCTCGGCATCGACATCACCAGATTCCCGTCCGGTGATCGCGGCATCGGTTACGTCCCGCAAGATGTCGTCGTTTTTCCGACCATGACCGTGCGGCAGAATCTCGCCTTCGGCTTGGCGATTCGCAAAACAGCTGCAAAAGTACAAACTGAGCGCATCGCCGAGTTAGCCGAACGACTCCAGCTCACGCCGATTTTGGATCGGCTCGCCATCGGTTTGAGCGGGGGCGAAGCTCAACGGGTCGCGTTGGGCCGGGCATTGGCCTTCCGACCCAAGTTGCTGTTGCTCGACGAGCCGATGAGCGCCCTCGACGACGTCACGAAAGACTTGGTCATCACTCTGCTGGAACGCGAGGAGCTTTCGGTGCTGCACGTCACCCACGACCGCGTTGAAGTGGAACGTCTGGCCGATCGGATCTACCGAATGGAACCAGCAACCTCTTCCCCAATGAACATCGTTCGTGTATTATGACCGTGGTATAACTTCGTAATTCCTTGTCACGGTGCTGCCATGTCCCGTTCCCTCATCATCGCCGTGTCTCTCGCGGCCTGCTTTGCGTTCACTCTGGCAGGTTGCAAACGGACGTCCACGGGCCAATGGCCCGACACACCTGGCCCCAAGATCGCCGTGTCGTTCGCGCCGCTCTATTGCTTCACCGTCAACGTCAGCGGCGAACGGGGCAGCGTCCGTTCCATGCTCAGCACGCAAGGGCCGCATCACGCCGACACGTCGATTCAAGAGCGGATCTTGCTCGAAGAAGCCGACTTGTTCCTATTCAACGGGCTGGGCTTGGACGACGCGTTCGCAGGCAAACTGAAGACAACCACGTCGAACAAAAGCTTGAAAATGGTCGACCTCGGTGCCAAACTCGAAGCGGACAAAGCGACCCACGGATTGCTGCTCGGATCCGACGGGTGTGGTTGTTGCAAGCCGGGTGAAGACGACGCGGGGCACGCCCACGACCACGACCCGCATCTGTGGCTCAGCCCGGTGCTGGCCGGGAAGATAGTCGACGAGATCCGCTACGTGCTGCGGGGTGCCGAACCGAATCAGAAGGAGTTGTTCGACCGCAACGCTGCCGAATATCAGCTCAAACTGGCGGCCATCCTGACCGACGGCAAGAAGCTGTTGAAGGACAAGAAGGAACGGGCGTTCGTGACGACGCACGGCTCGCTGCAGTACTTCGCCCGCGATTTCGACTTGGTTATTGCTGGAAGTTTGCAAGCGACACCGGGGCAGGAACCGAGTCCGGCCGACCTCAAGAAACTCATCGAGAAGTGCGTGAAGGACAAAGTCCGCGTGATCGCCGTGGAACCGCAATACGCCTCGCACCAGTCGCCGAAACAACTCAAAGCCGAACTCGAAGCGGCGGGGATTCAGGACGTGGTGATTGTGGAACTCGACCCGCTCGAAACGGCGACGGCAACCGAATTGACCCCGGATTGGTACGAACGGAAGATGCGCACCAACCTCGAAAATTTGGCGAAGGTGCTGAAGTGAAACCGCTCCCCGTCGTCATCCCGCCGCTTCTGAGTTTCGACAACCTGCGTGTCGCCCGCGGTGGCCGAGCGGTGTTGGACGGCATCACGGCGGATATTCCGCGTGGGGCCATCACCGCCATCATCGGGCTGAATGGCTCGGGCAAATCGACCCTGCTGCGGACGCTCCTCGGCGAGTTTCCTCACAGCGGCCGAATTGTCTACCGGTGCGGGCACGACCATTCCAAGCCCAGCCCGGAGCACGTCGGCTACGTCCCGCAACGGCTAAACTTCGAGAGCCACCTGCCGATGACGGTGCGGGATCTCTTGGGACTTTCGCTCAACCGTGGTCGACCGCTGATGTTCGGGTTCCGGCGGAACTTGCAAGCCAAGATGCTCAAGATTCTGCGCAGCGTCGATGCGGCCGATATTCTGGATGTGCCCGTCGAAGGCCTGTCCGGTGGTCAATTGCAGCGCGTCTTGCTGGCGTTGGCGCTAGAACCCCAGCCAGAATTGCTATTGCTCGACGAACCGGCGTCGGGGATCGATTTTAAAGATGAACTCGATTTTTATCGGATGATTGCCCACATCGTCCGCGATACCGGCGTCACGGTGCTGCTGGTCTCGCACGATTTGGCCACGGTGCAAGAGTTCGCCCAGCAAGTGCTCTGCCTCAACGGTGGCCGCATCCAAGCCGTCGGCTCCCCCCAAGAGATTTTGACCCCGGAGAACATCCGCCGGTTGTTCGGCCCCCAGCGGATGGTGCTGGGACGGTGAAGAGGAAGAATTTTGAACCGCTCCTCTGCGGTTCAAAATTCTTGTTTGTTCAAATTCTCAAGCCAGAATTCCCTACACCAATTGACTGATTCCCCCTCGGCAAATCCGCGCCCGACGCCCGAGGTACTTCATTTTGACCACCACGCCCGCGTCCGATCCCGGCGGACGCCTCGCCAACCTCGCTTGGCTCCTCGTTTTGCTGATTGGTTCGAGCGTTTGGTGCGTGACGTCGGCCCGGCATATTGGGCCAACCTTCGACGAAACTTTGTACGTGCGCATCGGCTTGGATCAGTGGCGGAGCGGCAGCCCGAAGTCGCACATGAGCGACGGCGTGATGCCGTTGCCCACCGACGTGCAGACGCCGCCGATTTACTTGAGCGAACGCCACCGGGGAGTACCCTACGACCCGGTTGCCGACCTACCGGCGCTGTTGCCCATGGCCCGCGCCGGCACGCTCGTGTTCTGGTGGGCGTTGGTGATCTACGCCTTCCGCTGGGGCCGACTCGCCGGGGGGGACTGGGGTGGGCGTTGGGCCTCCGGGTTGATCGCCACCGACCCGAATTTTCTTGCGCACGCGGCGCTCGCCACCACTGACATCGCGATGACGGCAACCGTGCTGATCGCGGTTTACCATTTTTACCGCGGTCGACAGTGCGGGCTGTGGCTCCGCGTGGTGCTGCCGGGGGTGCTGTACGGCGTGTCGTTGTCGGCCAAGGCGTCGGCTTTGCCCTACGTGCCGTTGCTGTTCGCCGTCGTCGGGATGAACCGCTTATTCGCGGACGGTGTCCTGCCGCGCCTGACCATCCGACTTTGGGCGACGCTGCAAGCGTACCGCGTGGTCACCCGCCGCCTGCGCTGGGATCTCTGTTACACCTTCGGTCTCGGTCTGATCTGGGTCTTCGTGTATACCGGGAACGACGGCATGCCCGAGCCGCAGTTCGCCGGGTGGGCACACTCGCTCGAACCGGGTGCGAGTCGAGACGGTCTGGTTTGGCTCGCCGACCACGGCACCGCCGGCTTCCCCAACGCTTGGGAAGGGCTTGCCCGGCAAGTCAAGCACGGCATGACCGGCCACGGCGGCACCGTCGTCTTCGGCGAATGGTACCCCGATTCCCGGTGGTTCTATTTCCCGGCAACGCTCGCCGTCAAACTCCCCGATTCGACGTTGGCACTAGTAGCCTTAGTCCTGCTCGCCGGAGGTCGCGTTTGGCGTTCCCCAGTGACTTGGGCGACGGTGTTTTTGTTCCTCTTCTCGCTGACCACGCAGGTGCAACTCGGCATCCGCATCGTCTTCCCACTCGTCGCTTTTTTGCTCATCGCGGCGGGGGCCACTTTGTCCGACGGGATCGCCCACCACGGAGTAGGCCGACGGCGGCTGGCGTGGGTCGTGGGTCTCGCGGTGTTGAGTTACTCGGCCAGCGAATCAGTGAATGTCTGGCCGGATGGCATCCGGTACACGAACCGGTTGGCGGGTGGGAACGACCACGGGGCCGAATGGCTCGCCGATTCCAACTACGATTGGGGCCAAGGCTTGCCCGAACTGGACGAGTGGCGGATCGCCAATGGGAAACCGGAGCTCTTCATTTGGTATTTCGGAACCGATCCGCAAGCGGGCCTGCCGCCCTTCCAGCAACTCCACGTTCACAAAATGGGTCTGGACACCGAGGCCGCGATCCTAGCGCGGGTTGGCGACGGAGAACTGGCAGTCAGCACGACGATTTTGAACGCTTGTCCGGATCGCCGCCCGCACATGCTCCGGACGGTCGCTTGGCTCCGTTCCCTGACTCCGGTGGCCCGGACGCGGACGATGCTGATTTATCGCTTCCGGTAGCGGGGGGTCAACTGGGACTCACTTTTTCTCGGCCTGCAAGATCAGGCCGAAGCCGGTGTTGTTCCCGGTCACTTTGCCGGTGATCCCGATCACCGCTTTGCCTCCGCCCGTTAGCGTTTGCGGTGTCTTCTGTTCCTTGGTGCCGACATACTCGCTCTGGTAGCTGTCCGTGGGGTCGAGGCCACTCTTGACGACCTTCATGAACCTGACCGACATCCCGTCGCAACAGAGGCCGGAGATGGCACTGACGGCCCCGATCGCGTAGCCCGCTTTCGCTTTCAGGGTGACCACCCGTTTGAAGTCCTTACCGTACTGCTTGCCGGTCGTCTCCTTGCCACCCGTGAGATAGATCGGCCGGATACCAATGAGGTAGTCGGTCGGGTTGAGGCCAATTTCGAGGCCGATCAACAGACCGCCCTCGGGGGTGAGATCCCGATAAATCGGGTCGTTGACACCATCGATAATTTCGGTGTCGGTGCCGACGCTCCAGTTCTTCCGGGCTTCAATGGCCTCGGGCATATCGAGGATCAGCCCCAGTTCCACCGAGCTTACGCTCAAACTGCTTCGGGCTGCCGAACCATTCACTTTCGTAGCTGTCTTTAGGGTCGAGTTTGGTGCCGGAGATTTTCATGAACGTGAGCGAGATCCCGTCGATGGTCAGCCCGCTTCGCACGGTGATGGCGCCGACCGCGTACCCTTCTTTGGCCTGGAGAGTCTTGGTGTCCTTGCTCGAACCGTGGGCGGTTCCGAGGGTGTCACCCGTCTTGGATCGGTAGATGGGGCGAGCCGCACCGATCACGTCGTTGTTGAAGAACTTCCCGAGGCCGAGCTCGAACCCGACGAGGAACGCGCCTTCGGAGCCGTAGTCACGGAAGACCGGATCGAACGCCCCGGCGATCAGCTCGGTCTCACCGTTGGAATTGATGTTGCCAGCGGCGGGCACCATCGGCCGCGGACTGTTTGGATCGACAGCGGCCGCGTCGCGTGGATGGATACGGAACGAATCAAGGAAGAGGGTGCCGTCGTCGCCGGTGACGGATTTGGCAGGCCCATGAACGACTACTATGGTCACCGTTTGGAATGACACGACGATGCGGACAACGGCCGTCTCTTTGGTGCCTTTGATGACATATTCTTTGCAGGGCCATATTCCCATCTTCGCGTCCGATTCTTCGACGATTTTCCCCCTCATTGTCTCGGCAATCGTTTTGGAGAGCGACTCGCGTATCGCGACCGAGTCGAGTTTCGAGCCGATGCGGTTGACCAGCACGGTCGCCCGCTCCAGGCGGTAGGTGAGGCCGTTATCGCCGACGGTGACCGTCGTGGTCGAATTGATCATGTAACCTTGGCCGCGGTAGTTGTTCGTGCGTTCGACCGCCTTGGACGATTTTTCCGGAACCCAGATGGTGTATAGCCCGGCATCGATCGCGATTTCTTTCCAGCCCGCCGGCGGCTTGGCATCGGCGTCGATCCCCTTGTCGCCGAGGACGGCGCGAGCGAGCGAAACGTGCGTGGCCATGCCCGAATCCCATTTCTTCTTGACGCCGGTGGGTGTGGCGCTGAACGAGAGCCGCCCCTCGGTTCCTGCGACAATCAAGTCACCTTTGGAGATCGCGCCCTCCAGCTTGAGTGTCAGCGATTTCGCGCCCGGTACGGTGCTCAGGTCGGTGCCCACTTTGGGCCTCACACCTTTCGCGTCGGCGATCACGTAATTCAACAGAACGCCGGAGATCGTGCCGGCGGGGTTCGACACGTGCGCTTCAAAAGTGACTTTCAATTTGCCATCGGGCTGTTTCGCGTAGGTGGCACCTTAGAGGCTCACTTTGCCGGCGAGCATCGATTCGACTTCGGCGACGGGAACGACGAAACCGATCCCCTTGCTGTCGCGGACAGTCGCCGTCGCCACGCCGATCACGGTACCGTCGGTGTCGATCACGGGGCCACCGCTGTTGCCGGGGTTCAAGTTGCCGTCGATCTGGATCGTGGTGAGCTTGCCAGAGTCGTCGGTGCGGAGGCTCGAAATCGACGCTTTCCCCACCGTGACGGCCGGGCCTTTGCCAGTCGCCAGAGCATCGCCGAAGGGGTACCCGAAACTGTAAACCGTACTCGTTTCAACGAGTGCCTTCACCGAGCCGAGTTTCAGAACCTTTGGAGGATTTTTCACGGCCGACAGTTTCACTTTCAAGATGCCGATATCGACGACGGGGTCGAGCGAAACGATCTCGGCCGGGACGCTCTGCTCGGTCGCGGAGCCACTGCCGAACAGAATCGTGATTTTCGCTTGTTTCAGTTTCGCCAGCAACTGCGTGGGGGGCAACTTGGATACTCGTCCGGGGAGATCACTTGGGCATTCGTGGCGATGAGCAGCGAATCGGCATCGGCGGAGATGACGAACCCCGAACCGGAGAATTTGTGCGTTTCGATCTGGTTGCGGATGAAAACACTGCCCGCCTTGACCTCGGTGATCTTCTCGGGCTTGATATCTTCTGCGGAAGCCGACGTCGCGAGAATGGCGAACGACACGAGCAATAGCGGGATTCGCATAGGCGCCCCAGATCGAGAAATCATGAAGAGAGAATTTTGCGCTGGTGGCCCAGCCAACGCAATTGAATTCTCCGGCAAAAGGCACCAACCCAATTCGGATCGATTCCGATTGCTTGCCTCCCTCAGCGTCTCCGCTCCTCCGCGGTTCAAAATTCTTGTTTGTTCGACATCTCAAGCCAGAATCCCCTTCACCACTTTCCCGTGCACGTCCGTCAGGCGGAAGTCGCGGCCCGCGTAGCGGTACGTGAACTTCTCGTGGTCGAACCCGAGCAGGTGCAAGATCGTGGCGTGCAAGTCGTGGACGTGAACCTTATTCTCCACTGCGGCGAAGCCGAACTCATCGGTGGCGCCGTAGGTCATGCCACCTTTCACGCCGCCACCGGCCATCCAAACTGAAAAGCCGTAATGGTTGTGATCGCGGCCGTTGATCTTGCCGGCATTGCTGCCGGGCGTCGGCATCTCCACGACCGGCGTCCGGCCGAATTCACCGCCCCAAATGACGAGCGTCGAGTCGAATAGACCCAGCCGTTTGAGGTCGGCGATCAGGGCGGCAATGGGCTGATCGACTTGCCCCGCGTGGGTTCGGTGCCCTTGTTCCAAGTCGTCGTGATCGTCCCATGGTTGAACGGGGCCGTGCGACACTTGCACGAAGCGCACCCCGCGTTCGAGCAGCCGCCGGGCGAGCAGAATGGATCGAGCTTGTTCGCCGGGGCCGTACGCATCCAGCACGGTCTTCGGCTCTTGGCTCACGTCGAAGGCGTCGGTCGCTTCGCTCTGCATGCGGTACGCCAACTCGAACGATTGGATGCGGGCTTCCAGCGCCGGGTCGGCATCGCGGGTTGCTTGGTGTTGGCGGTTCAACTTCATGAGCAAGTCGAGTTGCTTGCGCTGGGCGCCGTCCGGGGCGACCTTGTTGCGGATGTTCTCGATCAGCTTTTCCGGGTCGGTGTGCCGGCTGTCGACATAACTCCCTTGGAAGATTCCCGGCAGGAACGCCGACTGCCAATTCTGCGATTCCATCAGTGGCATGCCACCGGGGCACATGGCCACATACGCCGGCAGATTCTGATTCTCGGTGCCAAGGCCATACGTGACCCACGAACCCATGCTCGGGCGGACGAGCCGCGATTCGCCCGTGTTCATCAGTAGGAACGACGGTTCGTGGTTGGGCACGTCGGCGTACATCGAACGGATCACGCAGATGTCGTCGATGTGGGCCGCGGTTTTGGCGAAGATCTCGGAGACCTCGATGCCGGACTTGCCGTACTTCTGAAATTTGAACGGACTCGGGAACGCGGCCCCGGTCTTGCGTTCGGTCTTCAGGCTCAGGGGAATCGGCTTGCCGGCGTACTTCA
>JANXWE010000382.1 GCA_025351325.1 Fimbriiglobus sp. | reverse complement strand
GTCGAGTCTCCAAGAATTGCCAGAAAGATTTGGCGGATGCATCCCCGGTGCCGGGTCGTGCGGTACAATTCAAGTATGAAGCTGTTGACCACCGGACTCACACTTTCGTTCCCCGTCCGCACGTCGGGGCAGGTTCTCTTTTCCATCGGCGTGCTCTCGGGCGTGCTGGGCCTGGAAATACTTGGCCGCGCCTTCACGTCCGACGTCCAAGATGGCCTTGGGGCATTGGCGCTCATCACACTGGCGGGCGTCGTGACATTCTGGCACCGCCGCCGCCCGCTCGACTGGGTGAATTGGCTGGTGGCTCGAGTGAATCGCGCGACCGTTCGACTCAGCAAGATGAAGTACGAACACGGAATCGACTTCCGCGGGACGCCCCTGCTCCCACAGCGGTTGCCAATGTTCGCGTGGTGGATCACGTTCGGATTGCTGGCCTGGGGTGCGGCGACGGTGGGTGTCTGGTATCTGCTGCCGGGCGGCTGGCGCGACATCGGCGTGCGGTCGTCGTACGTCTTTTACCTGTTGATTTTGCTGACGCTTTGGAGCCTCCTCTTCGCGGGCCTGTTGGCCGGCTTGTTCGTGCCGATGATGCTCCTCGACCGCTGGTTGCGCGAGTCGCTTTCCGACTCGGATCGCCGGGTGATCCTCGTCGTGTCGGGCTTCGCGTACATCTTCGCGATTACCGGAGCGGCCGCGTACTTTCCCGTCGCGGGTGTCATGGCGATTTGCGGATTCACGGCCTGCGTCGCCTCGTACTGGTGCCTGCGGCCCGGTTCTGCGGAATTGGCCCTCCTGTGGCGTTCCCGCCCCTCCGGCCGCATTTATTCCGTCCCGGCGCCGCGGCTGATCGCCGGGGCCGTGATCGTCCTCGTGATCGCCTACACCGACTTGATTTTGACGGGCATGTGTGGCCGGTTGCTGACCAATATTGAAGCCGAAGATTCGATGCCTCTCACCGGCTCGCTCGCCGCGTTGGTGGCTTGGACGACACCGGGATTGATCGCCATTTTGACCGCCCGACTGTACATGGTCTGGCGTGCGAATCCGTCGCAACGCACCCCGCCGACGCTGCACGTGCAAAGCCCGCGCGCCAACGATTCATTGGAACGGATCACCGAGATCGTGTCCAAGTGGGGCTTCCGCGTGCGTGCCGACGACGGCAAGCCGAAGTCGATTGAAGTGGGATTGGTCTTGGTGCATCCAGAATTGTCGGAAGCGACGGAATTCGACCCGCGTTGGCCGTTGAAAGTGTCGCTTGCAGATCTCCAAGCCGGTACCGTGCGGGAGCGCTTCACCCGCCGGGATGAGATTCAACTCCGCCGGCGCTTCTTCCGCGGATTGCGGTCGCTGCTCAAACAAGCCAAGGCCGAAGATCGGTCGCAGGGTGGTGGCTACTGGCTGGCCCCGCATTGGTGGTTCTTCAACGGATTGGGCCGCGAAGACGGGGATTCCAGCAAACGGGCCGAAGACGGCGAAGGCAGCCTGCGCAGCGTCGGGCCGCCCTTCAGCAGCGTCTTTGGCCGGCGGGCCCGCCAACACATGCATCAAGTACTCCGGGGTGTGGAAGTCGACGTGATTTACATCGAAGATGGCGTTCAACTCAAGCAGTTGGTGCAGGTCTTCCGCGCGATTCTCGAGGTGTACGACGTTTATGGCGGTCAAAAACGGGTCGACGACCACAGTTTCGTGGGCATCCCGAAAGTACGTGTGATCGTACACGATCTCAGCCCCGAGAAGCCGCTCGTGTCGGTGAAATACCGTCAACCCAAGTTCGACGACCTCAGCCGGGGCCGGGTGCTGCACGTGTTCCGGGATCGCGGCGACCACGAGGAAGTGTCCGATCTCCCCTTCGATTACAGTTCGGAACCGTCGCCGTTACTGATGGTCTAATTCCCCGAAATTCAACACCCACCACACTATTGCTCGCTCGCGCCACGGCCGGTGTTCAAAACTCAGGCACCGGCGCGAATCTCGAACAAAATGGCTCGGGAAATTCAAGTTTCCCCGCACCAGGCGGCACGGCTTGCACTAAATACTTTAGTCAGCCGAATCCACCGCCAATCCCGTGAGCTAACCAGCCATGCCCGCCGAATCGCGAGTCGTCGAGCAAGCTCGGCGCGACGAACTCATTGTGACGCACTTGCCGCTCGTCAAACATGTGATCGGCCGCTTGATCGGCGAATTACCGCGTGGCATCGATGTCGAGAATCTGGAGAGCGCCGGGGTACTCGGTCTCGTGGAATCGGCGGGAAAGTACGACCCGACCCGGAACACCCTGTTCAAAACATATGCCTACATGCGGATACGCGGATCGATCCTGGATGAACTCCGGCGGAACAGTCCGTTGCCGCAGCACATGCTCGAACGGGTCGCCCTCATCCGCAAAGCGTGCCGGAAACTCGAATCGCCGATCACCGTCGAAATGCTGGTCGCCGAGACGAAATTGTCGACCGACGAAGTGTCCGATGCACTCGCGGCCGAGCGGTTCAGCCGGATGATCAGTTGGGAACAGACCGCGCAGCCAAATAGCATGTCGCCGATGGAAAATATGGCCCCGCCGCACGCGGAAGTCGAACGCTGGGAGTCGATCCAACAACTCACGGAAGCCATCGAACAACTGAACCCGCGCGAGCGCCTCGCGGTGACGCTGTACTACCGCGAAGAACTCCGGTTGAAAGAAATCAGCGCGATCATGCAACTGTCCGCTTCGCGGATCAGCCGACTGCTGACCCGAGCCATCTTCGAACTCGGCGAGAAACTCCGGGTGAAATTGGCCATCGGGGTGGGGTGAGGAAAGCGGGATGATCAAACTGTCTCCCAACGTGGTCAATCCGTGGTTTCAGATTCCTTTGGGACTTGGGCCTGAGGAATCTGCTCGAGCTTTTTGCACAACCGGTCGAAGGATTTAGAATTCGTTCGAGCCTCGTGAATGTCCATTTCTTTTACGAATTCAAGAGCATGGTCGGCCTTCTTGTACTTGGAGTTTGCAGTCACGGATCGTAGCTGTTGATCCAACCATGACGATCCCTTCATAACCTCGACATCAAACTGAACCGGAATAGGATCTGGCAAACCAAGAACTCCGCCCAAAGTCGAGGCTCCCGCGACGATCCAATTCTCGAATTCTCGGTTGGCCAGTACGCAAGCAATATTCAAATCACTCCGTATGACTTTCGCTACTTGGAACAATTTAGGCCCAAGCTTAGCCGGGCAATCTTTATCCGCATCGATGTCGATGAGCAACAACGACTGGCAACCTGGATTCCGACGCAGATGCGGGGCCAGTTGAATTACCGCTTTCTGAATTGCCTCGGTTAAAGCAACGGCATTGAGATGAACGAGTTTGCTCCGTGCAGCCCGAACAAAATCAACAATTTGCAGCCTTTCGGGACGCCCCAGTTGGCTCCATATTTTTTGAAGCAACCTCTCGAGAGCGGCTGTTTCTGTGTGCCCTTCTACAATCGCCACGATAAAGACGATCATGATTGGACTTCCGAGAGCTGTGCCGCCATTGCTCTCTGACGCTGGAGGTCATCGTGGTCGATTTGGAGCGAATCGTTTCGCTCCAAGCCACCGAGAGTGTCGAGATTCTGCCGGACGATTTCGACACTAGCTTCGTCGATGGGGCCGATGACCGTTTGGCCGTCGATCATCTGCACGATGCGGACGTTTACGGGCCTGATTTCCTCAGCGTCGAGTAGATCGGGGGAGTGGGTCGTGAGGAGAACTTGAGTCCGCATGGTGGCGGCATCGAATGCCGAGACAAGTGCTCGCATTGCGGCGGGGTGCAGCGCCGTTTCAGGTTCTTCTATGGCCACGAGAGTAAGGCGGTCTTCAGGTAGTAGGACACTTTGAAAAACACTCGTAATCGCTCCCAGAGCTCGCAACGTCCCGTCCGACATGCTTTTTGCGTCTAACTCATTCTGCATTCCGTTAGTCCCTGCTGGAATGCGAAATCGCGGTGTTATATATTCCCCATACTTCGCTATTTCATGGAGCTCGACAGTTTCAGTGATGATATGTAAATATCGTTGAATACGGGAGAAGTCCTCGTCGACCATTTCTTGAGTTATAGCTAGGATATTTGCAATATTCCCTCCTGATCGATCTAAAGATGAGGATAGCGGTATTTTCAACTCTCTCATCGAATCGGGATGAAAATCGTGAAACTTCAATCCCAAAAGCAATCGCGCGAATTCCGAAAAAGGAAATACATCGTAATGCTGCAACATTGCCTTGTCGGAACTATGCCAAGCCGGATAGCGACTTCCTTGATCGTCGCCGAGCCACCTAAGACTATGGCCATAGATTCTGTAGCCAGTGGTCTTTTTGCTACCATGAACCGTGAGATTCAGTTGCTCTCGTGCGATTTTCGGCGACTTGCCATTCGCAAACTCAACTTCAATGCTGTAGTTCGCTTTCCAAGTTTCAGCTTGGTAAGCAAAATAACCTTGGGTCGGTGCACATCCTTCAAATAAGCAATCGATATCAAGCGCGAGTCTTCTATTTTGAATACTCAAGCATTCAATCGCCTCACGTCCACCATGCATATCAGTAGATTCCCGAACTCCAAATTTTATCGCATCCCGCAGGAACTCCAGCGCATCCAAAAAATTACTCTTCCCCGAGGCGTTCCTTCCCACCAAGATCGTCAGCGGTTCCAGGGTCACATCGCAGAACGCGATGCTCTTGTAGCCGCGGATTTGCACCCGCCGCAGGAATGCGGGCTTGTGGGCCGGCAGGGGTGTGTCATCGGTGTCCATATTGGCTATCATACAGCTGGAGTTGTTGCCCCGCCAATCCAGCCAAGCTGGTTTGTGATCAGTCACTATCCCACCCATCCGGTTGATCCCACATGAATCGCCACTTGGCCTCGGGCTTCCTGGTTCTGTTCCTTTCCCAAATTTCGTTCGGGCAGACCAATGCTAAAATTCCCGACCCTGACCCGGAACTCGAGCGCAAGACGTTCATTCTTCCGGATGGGTTCGAGGTGAACCTCTGGGCGGCCGACCCGCTGCTGGCGAAGCCGATTCAGATGAACTTCGACAGCAAGGGTCGGCTCTGGATCGCGGCCAGCGAGGTCTACCCGCAGATCAAGCCGGGGCAGAAGGCCAACGATAAGATCCTGATTCTCGAAGACACCACCGGCAAAGGCGTCGCCGACAAAACCACCGTCTTCGCGGATGGGTTGCTCATACCCACGGGGGTCGAACCGGACAACAAAGGCGGGGCCTACGTCGCTGATAGCACGGAGCTGGTTTACTTGAGCGAGCCAGATGCGAAGACCGGCAAAGCCACCAAGAAACGCACGGTGCTATCCGGGTTCGGCACCGAAGACACGCACCACATTTTACACACGCTGCGGTTTGGCCTCGACGGCATGCTCTACATGAGCCAGTCGATTTACATCCACAGCCACATCGAGACGCCGAACGGTGTGAAGCGGTTGAACGCCGGGGGCATCTGGCAGTTCCGCCCGGAAACGGAACAACTCGACGTGTTCGCGCGCGGGTGGGTGAACAGTTGGGGAATCACCTGGAACAAGTGGGGCGCCACATTCGCCACCGACGGCGCCGGCGGCGAAGGGATCAACTACGTTGTCCCCGGCGCAGCTTATGTGACGGCTCGTGATGTCGCTCGCATTCTGCCGGGACTCAACCCCGGTAGCCCTAAGTACTGCGGCCTCGAAGTTGTTAGCGGTCGGCACCTCCCGGACGACTGGCAACAGAATCTGATCACGAACGACTTCCGTGGCCACCGCGTCTGCCGGTACACCGTTCAAGAAGACGGCGCCGGCTTCGTGGCCAAGGAGCAGAAGGAAGTCATCCGCAGCACGCACCCGGCTTTCCGCCCCATCGATGTGAAGATGGGGCCGGACGGCGCGATCTACATTGCCGACTGGTACAACCCGATCATCCAGCACGGCGAGGTCGATTTCCGCGACGAACGCCGGGATAAAACCCACGGCCGCATCTGGCGCGTCACGGCAAAGGGCCGACCACTGGTGGCCAAGCCGAAGATCGTCGGCGCGACCGTTAATGAATTGCTGGATCTGTTGAAGGCCCCGGAAGATTGGACCCGCTGGCATGCGAAGCGGGAGTTGAAGGAACGGGGCAAGGATGCTGTGTTGCAGAAAGCGTTGGCTTGGGGTTACAGTCAAAAAGATGATCATGCCGAGCTGGAGGCACTGTGGGTCATTCAATCGCTGGGGGAAGCCACTGCAGTTATCGCGCCGACGAATTCCAAAAACCACAACGTACGTGCCGCATGCTGTCGCGTGCTCGGCGAGATGATGTCCTCACTCAATCAACAGGGATTGGATAAAGTTGATCCAAAAGCGGATCAACAAACACTGCTTCGCCTCTACAAGAAAATGTTGGATGAAAACACTCTCCATAAATTAGCAACAGACGAACACCCGCGCGTGCGGCTCGAAGCCGTTCGGGCATTGAGCAAACTCCCTCTTTCCGCTGTTTCCATTTCTAAAGCCCTCGATAAACCGATGGATCGCTGGCTCGATTATGCCATCTGGCAGAGCCTGCGCGAGACGAAGGATCAATGGTTGCCCGAGTTCAAAGCGGGCAAGTTCGACTTCGGCGGCGACCCGAAGAAGATCGTCTTCGCCCTCAATGCGGTAGGGGAATCAAACGCGGCACCGGTGCTCGTGAAGTTGCTCGACAACGGCAAGCTCGACGCCGCGCGGAAGATCGACGTGCTCGCCACGCTGGTGCAAATCGGCGGTGCGGCCGAGTACGCCCGCCTTTTCCAAGAAACTGAAAAGTACGAGTATTTACGGACACGCCTCTATCCGCTGATGGCGGCGAACGTCGCCACGCGGAAGATCGCCGTGCCCACGGGAAATCTCACCGGATTGGACACGGCGTTCTCCCAAGACAAGGGCGTCGGGCGTCAAGCAGCCGCGCGGATGATGGGCCTTTGGAAATTGACGAAGCACAGACCCGCACTCGAAGCATTGGCACGCGGCAAGGTCGATTCGATCGGGGATCGCCGTGCAGCCTTCGACGCCATCGTTCTCTTCGGCGACGATTCCTCGAAGGAATTCCTCGTCCAGACTGTGGTGAACTCGCGTGACACAGTCGCCAAGCGGTTGGGCCTGTTGGCGCTCGCACAACTCGATACCCCCGCCGCGGCGAAAATTGCGGTCGAACTCCTCGCTGAAAAAGACGCTGCCGACCTCGAACCCGTGTTCGCCGCGTTCATCGCACGCAAAGGTGGCCCCGCGATCTTGGCCAAGGCGCTCGCTGACAAGATGCTGTCAAACGACGTGGCCAAGATCGGCATCCGCGTTGCCAAGGCGAACGGGCAGGCCGATCCCGCGCTCGTTGCCGCGCTCACGAAAGCGGGCAAGCTCACCGACTCCAAACGCGAGTTCACCAAACCCGAACTCGAAACGTTCCTGACCGACGTGAAATCCAAAGGCGATCCCGTCCGTGGCGAGGCGATCTACCGCAAGGCCGAACTCAACTGTTTGAAGTGCCACGGCATCGCCGGGGCCGGCGGGTTGGTCGGGCCGGATATGACGAGTCTCGGGGCAAGTGCCCAAGTCGACTACCTCGTCGAGTCTTTGTTGAACCCCAACGCCAAGATCAAGGAGGGCTACAACTCCATCCGAGTGACGACCGTGGACGACCGCGAGTTCGTCGGAGTCAAGATTGGCGAAACCCCGCAGACGCTGACGATCCGCGATGCCGAGGGCAAAGAGATCGTGATCAGCAAGGCCGACAAGCCGGTGATCAAACCGGGATTGTCGCTGATGCCCGACGGCTTGACCGATGCCCTCACCCGGCAAGAGTTCGTCGACCTCGTGCGGTTCCTTAGTGAACTCGGCAAGGGGCCGTACCTCGCGCAGCCGGGAAAGGTCGTGCGGACGTGGCAGACCGTGCTGCCGACGAAGGAACTCTTCACCGCCGTGACGCGGGATCGCCTGGGGGCAATTGCCACGGATGGGTCGCTCTCGTGGGCACCGGTTTACTCGCAGGTCAGCGGCGACATGCCAGTGACCGATTTCGTACCGTGGACAGTCGGCAAAGGGGAATCCCCTCAAGCCGCTGCCCGGTTCCAACTGGATTGCACCACGGCCGGCAACATTGTGTTGAAACTACCCGAAGCGACCGGACTGCAAGCGTGGCTCGACGGTGCCCCGCTGGAACTGACACCCGAAACGACACTGAATTTGTCTGCTGGTGTGCACACGGTGACGTTCAACGTCACCCTCAACGAACGGAAGAATCCCTTGCGGGTGGAATTGGCGGAGGTGAAGGATTCGACGGCTCGCGTGCGCATTGTCGGTGGCAAGTGATTGGATTGTGAACTTCGGGATGGCGAAATTCGCCATCCCGATTCGTTACGAACCGACCACGTTCACACCCGGCAAATTCTTCCGCAAATACTCCAGCAGCACCGGTCGGTGCCCTTG
>JANXWE010000356.1 GCA_025351325.1 Fimbriiglobus sp. | reverse complement strand
GAAGAAACCGAACGGCCCGTCCCGCGTGCTGCACCCGGCGGCGCGACTGAAAGCGCGGCGGAGACTGCCGAAGTCGCGCGAGAACGAGTTCCGGACGGCGTCCGAGTACATCCGCGAACGGATCCGGTTCCTGCGGTACGCCGAGTACGCCCGGTTGAAGATCCCGCTCGGCGGCGGCGTGACGGAAGCCGCCTGCAAAACGGTGGTGGCGCAGAGGCTGAAGCCCTCGGGCATGCGCTGGACGAAAGCGGGCGCGGAAGTGATCCTGGACCTGCGAGTGATGCTGCTCAGCGGACTCTGGACGAAGGCCTACCGGCGGATCTTAAACGGGCGATCCGACCGAATCTGCCGAGAATCGACGGGAATCGCCGCGTAAACGACGCGGGGGAGAGATTACACCCGAATGGTCAGTTCAATTAACTCCAAGGAACGCAGACGTTCGATGGCTTTCTTCATGTGACCGCTTCGCCCCGATTTCACTCCAAGTGAGATCGCAATCTCAGGCCGAGTCCTGGGCGGCGATGCCAAGTAGAACAGCATTCGGGCTTCCGTCTCGTTGAGTCCGCCATCATGGGCCCTGACTCCCGGCAACTGCGGATGCACAGGCAATTCGACGGCAAAATAAGTCCGTCCCTCATCCGTCGAAAATCGAGGCGGCGGTGAGCCGTTTCCCTCCATTGCTGCTCGAATCTTAGGAATACCTGTGCAACGGCCTTCGGTCAGTTCCAATTCTTTCAGGAACTCGCCCATGCGGCGATTGCGATACCGTCGGGCCATGATTTTGTCGGTATTTAGAGCACTTTCAATTTCATTATGGCGAGTATCCTGAATTTGCGAAGTAGTTCTGCCTTTGGGTTAGGTTGAACCAGTCCAAGGATTCGCCGAAGGCGTCTTCGAGTGCCGCGATGGTGCGGAGTTCGCGTCGCTTGCGTTCGTTCTTGATCTTCGAGAAGACTTGTTAGATCGGGTTGAAGTCGGGGCTGTAGGCCCGCAAGAAAGAACGCTCGGTATTTCGTTCCGGCGGTCGTCCTCGTCAGTCTCCTGACGTTTGTCGTCTGGAGCATTTGGGGGGCGGAGCCCAAGCTGGCCCACGCCCTGGTGAACGCCGTGGCGGTGCTGATCATCGCCTGCCCGTGCGCACTCGGGCTGGCCACGCCGATGGCGATCATGGTCGGCGTCGGCCGCAGCTTCCATCGCTTCGACGCCATCATAGGCCATATGCGTCTCGTTGCCGGAGAGTTGGAGCAGCATGGCCAGGGACTCGGCCGAGTCCCGGTTGTCATCGACCGCGAGGATGTGGCGGCCGGTTCCTAATCCGACGTCGGATATCTTCACTCGGCTATTCCGACCAAGCGATGCCATCATTCACTGAGGCTGGATTGCGCACTGCCCATTCGAAGGATCGTGCTTGTCCAATAGGAACTCAGGTCGCCGTTCGATATGCTAAAGATAAACAATACATCCCCGAGGTGAGTCGATGCCGCTCGGCACCCCGAACACCACCGCGCCGCAGTTGGGCGGGCGGATCCTCACCGTCAACGGTGGGTCGTCGAGCGTGAAGTTTGCTCTGTTTGACACGGGGGATCCACCGCATCGCATTCACAGTGGGGCCGTTGAGCGAATCGATCCTCAGGTTGTCGCCACCGACTGGCTCGACGCCTTGGAGCGAAGCTTACACTTGGACGGGGTGGTGGCCGTCGGGCACCGGGTCGTCCATGGTGGCCCCAAGCAATTCGACCCGCAACCCGTGACCGCCGATCTGCTCGCCGATTTGCGTGCGGCAATCCCGTTCGCCCCGGCCCATTTGCCCGACGCGATCCAGCTCATGGAAACGGTCGCGCACCGGCTGCCGGGGGTGCCGCAAATCGCCTGCTTCGACACCGCCTTCCACCGCGACCTGCCGGCCGTTGCCCGGCGCTTGCCGATCCCGCGCGACTACGCCGACGCCGGGTTGCGCCGCTATGGGTTCCACGGCCTCTCTTACGCCTACTTGATGGAAGAATGCGAGCGTCTCGCCGGCCCGGAGACGGCACGAGGCCGGGTGATCCTGGCCCACCTTGGCTCCGGCGCCAGTATGGCGGCCGTCCGCGCTGGCCAGTGCATCGACACCACGATGGGGCTGACCCCGGCCGGCGGGTTGGTCATGGGCACCCGCACGGGCGACCTCGACCCCGGCGTGCTGATTCACCTGGCACGCACCGAAGGACTCTCCACCGATCGGCTCGAAGAGTTGGTGACCCGCCGATCGGGTCTCCTCGGGGTGTCCGGCACCAGTTCGGACATGCGCCATTTGCTCGCCGCGCGGGTGACCGATCCGCGTGCCGCCGAGGCCGTCGAACTATTTTGCTACCAGATCCGGAAGTGCGTCGGTTCGTATGCGGCCGCTCTTGGCGGGCTGGATACGCTGGTCTTTTCGGGGGGCATCGGAGAGCACGCACCGGACGTGCGAACCCGAGTGTGCGACGGCCTCGGATTTCTCGGGATCAAGCTCGACCCCGCCGCCAACGCCGGGAATGCCCCGATCATCTCCGTCGGCGCGGTCGTGGTTCGGGTCATCCCGACCGACGAAGAATTCATGATCGCCCGAACGGTTTTCCGTTGCGTCGGAGCCAAATCCCAATCCCCGCGAACGCCCCAGCGTAGGCTCATATGATTCCCGCGGATGCTCCGATGACCGACGAGTTGCTGGCGAAAATGGATTCTTACTGGCGGGCCAGTAACTACTTGGCCGTGGGCCAGATCTACCTCCTCGGCAACCCGCTGCTCCGGGAACCGCTCCGGCGGGAGCACATCAAGCCGCGGCTGCTCGGCCACTGGGGTACGTCGCCGGGGTTGAACCTGCTTTACGTCCACCTGAACCGGGTCATTGTCGAGCACGACCTGAACGTGCTGTTCATCACCGGCCCCGGCCACGGTGGGCCGTCGTTGGTGTCACACGCGTACCTCGAAGGCACCTATTCCGAGGTCTATCCGGACATCACCCGTGACGCGGCCGGGGTGGGCCGGCTCTTCAAGCAGTTCAGTTTCCCCGGCGGCATCCCGAGCCACGTTGCCCCCGAGACGCCCGGCAGCATCCACGAGGGCGGTGAACTCGGGTACGCCCTGTCGCACGCCTTCGGGGCCGCCTTCGACAACCCCGACTTGATCGTCGCCGCCGTCGTTGGCGACGGCGAGGCGGAAACCGGACCGCTGGCCACGAGCTGGCACTCCAACAAGTTCCTCAACCCAATTACTGACGGAGCTGTGCTGCCGATTCTGCACCTCAACGGTTACAAGATCGCCAGCCCGACCATCCTCGCCCGCATCCCCCACGACGAGTTGCGCAAGCTCTTGGAGGGTTACGGTTACACGCCCTATTTCGTCGAAGGGCACGAGCCGATGGCCGTCCACCGCGAACTGGCCGCCGCGCTCGACGTCTGCGTCGCCGACATCCGCCGCATCCAGACCGACGCCCGAATTCACGGTGTCACCGGCCGACCGACTTGGCCGATGATCGTGATGCGCACCCCCAAGGGCTGGACCTGCCCGGCCGAGATCGACGGCAAGAAATGCGAGGACTATTGGCGTGCGCACCAGGTGCCGATGGGTGACATGGACAAGGCTGGGCACGTCGCGATTCTCGAGGCGTGGATGCGGAGCTACCGCCCCGAGGAACTCTTCGACGACGCGGGCAAACTGAAACCCGAGATCGCCGATTTGGCCCCGAAAGGCATCCGGCGGATGAGCGCCAACCCGCACGCCAACGGTGGTCAGTTACTCGAGGATTTGGTGATGCCCGACTACCGCACCTACGCCGTTGCGGTGACGCATCCCGGTGGCACGGACGCCGAATCGACGCGGGTGATGGGGACATTCCTGCGCGACGTGATGAAGCTCAATTTGGGGTCGAAGAACTTCCGCCTGTTTAGCCCGGACGAGAACAATTCGAACCGCTGGCAGGACGTACTCGACGTGACGAATCGCGCCTGGATGGCCGAACGCTACGACACCGACGACAAGCTGGCGCCCGACGGGCGTGTCATGGAAATGCTCTCCGAGCACCAGTGCCAAGGTTGGCTCGAGGGGTACCTTCTCACCGGCCGACACGGGTTTTTCAGCTGCTACGAGGCGTTCATCCACATCATCGATTCGATGTTCAACCAGCACGCCAAGTGGCTTAAAGTCTGCGGCCACATCCCGTGGCGGCGATCAATCGCATCGCTCAATTATTTGCTCTCCTCGCACGTTTGGCGGCAGGATCACAACGGCTTCTCTCACCAAGATCCGGGGTTCCTCGACCACGTCATCAATAAAAAGTCCGAGATCATCCGCGTCTACCTGCCCCCCGACGCGAACACGTTACTCAGCGTGACGAATCACTGTTTGCGAAGCCGCAACTACGTGAACGTCGTCGTCACGGGGAAGCAACCCGCTCCGCAGTGGCTGAACATCGACGCGGCGGAAAAGCACTGTGCAGCTGGGCTTGGCGTGTGGGAGTGGGCGAGTACGAAGACCGGCACTGAGCCGGACGTGGTGTTGGCCTGTTGCGGCGATGTGCCAACTTTGGAGGTGATGGCGGCGGCGGAGTTGTTGCGGCGGCACCTGCCGGAGTTAGCGGTTCGGGTTGTCAACGTCGTCGATCTGATGCGATTGCAGCCCGCTTCGGAACACCCGCACGGAATGGCGGACGCCGAGTTTGATGCGGTGTTCACGGTGAACAAGCCGATCATCTTCGCGTTCCACGGCTACCCCTGGCTAATCCACCGCTTGACGTACCGGCGCACGAACCACGGCAACCTGCACGTGCGTGGCTACAAGGAAGA
>JANXWE010000355.1 GCA_025351325.1 Fimbriiglobus sp. | reverse complement strand
GGCGGCGAAGAAAGTCGAAGGGGCATAACATGACAACGCCAACCTTCTACGGCGAACGCCTGCGCGAAGCGCGCGAAGCCAGAGACTTTTCAATCGTCCAAGTGGCTGAGCATCTAGGCGTCACAAAGCAAGCGGTTAGCTTGTTTGAGAAGGCGAAATGTCGCCCGTCGTACGAGAGCTTCCAGAAACTCGTTGAGTTTCTGAGAGTGCCCTCGCACTTCTTCAGTCAGCCGCCATTGTCGCAGGACACTGCGCCTACCTTCTACAGGTCGATGTCTAGTACGACCAAAAGAATGCGGACGGTCGCCGAACACAAGATGAAATGGCTACGCCAAATCGTCGCATACTATTCGCGAGTCTTGGAATTCCCGAATGTGTCGCTTCCCGAGTGCCACTTTCCAGCAGATCCAAAAAAGATTTCTAACGAGTCCATCGAAGCGGCGGCGGACGGCCTGCGGCGATTCTGGGGGATGGGCGACGGTGTAATCAGCAACGTTGTACGCTTGCTTGAGAGCAAGGGCATAGTCGTGTCACGATTCCACCTCGACACGGAAAAAATCGATGCGTTTTCACGCATCGAAGCCGGACGCCCCTTTGTCGTCTTGGCGGCGGACAAGGGCAACTTATTCCGTTCGCGTAGCGATGCCGCACACGAGCTTGGGCATATCATCCTTCACAGAAATGTTGAATCGGTGTCTCTCAATGACACGGTTACGTTCAGGGAGATGGAGCTACAGGCTTTCCGCTTTGCAGGCGCATTCCTTATGCCTGCGAAGTCGTTCAGCAACGAGTACTTTACTTCTAACCTCGACTCGTTCAAAAACGTCAAATTGAAGTGGAAGGCTTCGATTGCGTCTATGGTCAAACGCGCCGCAGCTCTGGAAATGATCACCGAATCTCAGAGCACGACACTGTGGATCGACCGTACCAGAAGGGGCTGGAGCAGAGAAGAACCATTCGACCGTGAGCATGCGCCTGAGTCGCCTTACTTGCTCGCTCAGGCGCTCGATATGATCGCGACAGGGAAGCTTCTGCTGAGTGAGCAGATTCTCGCTGAGATAGCTCTCGACAAGACCGACATCGAATCGATCACGGGCGCGGTAGGGTTCTTCGATCCGCCTCTAATTGACGAACAAGACGACTTGCCGATACTTAAGTTTACAAAGGCTGGCTAGGCTGGCTGGGCGGGCTTCTTCTCGTCCCACCGCGCCGCCGCTGCTTTCTTGGCAGCGGCGGTTCTCTGTTTGGAGGTCATGCTCGCGGCCCGCGCCTTCCCGCCCTTCAACCCGCCTTTCCTTCCGAGCGCCACCGCAGCCGGGTCTTTCCCGTCGGGCGGGGGCGGTTCCACAGGCGGTTCGCCGGTGATGGCCTGCGCGAGGTTGAACGCGAAGACGCTGGGATCGGGCATTCGGGGCTTGCGTGAGCGGTTTGGCATATGGTAGTATTGTGGCGTGTCGGATTTGAAAAGGCAAGACGTATCCGGGGCAGCCGATGAAGTCGATGAATCCAGAAGTGTTCAACGCGATGATCTGCAACCTGGCGAGCCCAGTCGCAAGGAGCCTAGAGAGCGGAGCCTGGAAATGCGACTGCTGTAGCGGGGGATTTAGGAGTTTTGAATTCAACCAGTACGCTGGAAGTGTAGACGGCACGCTTCCAGCAAACAGCACCAGTGGCCTCTACCACTTCTGTCATCAATGCCTACTGGAGCGAAAGAGGATTTATCAGTTCTTTTTGCAGCATCCTGAGCTGAATCGCGGTATTCTCCCAAACGGCAAATTCGGCTTGCCACTCACGCCATCGGGTCAATACGCCTACTGGACTTGGCTAGAGAACGCAGTTGATCAGACGCTTCGGATTTCTCCGCTCGATGCCAGTCGGCTTCGAGAAGAGTTGGAAACCCAATTCGGTGATCAGGTCAAAGACGGGAAGGTTCTGTCTTGGGATGCCCCATCAACACACTGATAGGCCACTACCGGATTGTCCAACGTGGGGACGCCGAACGAGTCGCCGTTGGCGAACAGAATATCAACAGAATCCGCGAACGGATCGAAGGTCATGAGGTCGACACCGATCGCGGTGACACCGGGGCTGAGCGTCACCAAGATGTGTCCGGAATAGACATCATTCACCGGGTCGTGTGCACCATCCGGCCCGGCCAACACCCGCCCGGAACCCCAAGAATACGAATTGAAAACAGGATCGTACGACGGATCAATCGTGAACAGATAGTCGATGCTGCTAAAAATATCGTGCGGCCCAGGCGCATCCAAAATACCCCGGAAGTTGACCCCGCTGAGCGTCAGGCCCGGCGCATCGTAGACCGTAAAAGGAGCATCCGTCATCTCTTCGAAGTCGAGTGTCGCCGTGAGAGCGGTGGCCGCGTTGAAGCTGGCACGGTCGGTGTAGACCACGTAGGCCGCTCGAGCGGGGTTGGCCCCGACGCCGATGGCCACAACGGCGAGCAGGGTGCCGAGTGTCCGAATCCAGAATCGAGCCATGATGATTCCTTATTTCCGCCGGCTGTAGATTTGGAATGATCGCCAGATCGACCATGTGTCGATGGGCGATCCACAGACCGTGGTGAGGTGCCGAGTCGGAGGAGTGGCCACGACTCAGCGTCAAGCAGTGCGGGGGTACCGATGAGGCACAACCGGCAATCGTGCTTCGCGATCATCCGGAATAGTCACAAGTTTATTTGAGAACAGATAAAAATCAATTGCCATACTCAAAAATATGATAGAAGAACAAAAAGAGAGCTGCGTCAACGAGTTCTTGTTTTCGTTGGAGTTCAACCTTTAGGTTGCCTTCGTCGGAACGAGTCTTCGAGGTTCCGAGGCCGGTGTGAGTCGGACAAAGTGGAACTTATGGCCTCGGTGGCGGCTCTTCGAACTCCGGGTCGAGATCCCGTGGTTTGGCCATCGGAACCTTCCGGTTCGGGACGTTCCAGAGTCGGAAGCCGACGTCGTCCGGGTTGCCCACCCGGCGGACAATGTCGCCGCCGTCGTCGATTCCGTTGGTGCCGATGCTGTAGATGCTCACCCCGTCCGTCTCGACGCGGTACCGCAGCGGTTGGCCGTCGAACGGATCGACCACACCTTTGGCAATCCCGAAACTGTGCAAGTCGTCGAGCGCGTTCGGCCAGCGGCCATTCTTCAAGCGGTAGCGTTCGCAGGCGATCCCCACCTCCGTGCAGACGCACTTCGCTTGGTACCGAATCTCGGCCATGAGAACCTTGTCCACGGCTGGCATTGTGAGGTGGCCGATAATCGTTTCTTTCGTTCTCGCAGGAAAGCGGTATCCTCGGATCGCGGCAGCTTTCTGGTCGGGTGGCAAGTCGATCATCGAAAGAAATTCGTCGTAGCGTGCGTGGAGGAAAGCGATGTTATTGGGCAGGTGTTGGTTGTAATTCAACGTGTCTAAGTCCCAAAACTTCGGCTTTTTATCGTCCAAGGTAATTTCGCCGCGATCAATCAGTTCGAGCGTGTGGATCATCATGGCACGATCCCCACGCACAGCGGCCCGAATCGGCACGCTGTTCCTCTCTTGCCCCACCAACTCTTGAAGCGAGGCCAGTGCCGGGTCGCCGGCGTTCGGGCACCACGCCAGCGTCTGCTCAATCGATTTGAACGCCGCAGCGGAGGTGGCGATGCGGGCGAGGTACGTAATCAGTGTCGGTTCGAAGTCGATGGACCGAATCAGGTGCAAATTGGCGGCCGCGCTGGCCAGCGCCCGATCGGGTTGGCCTCGGTAAGCGGAGCGCATCGAATCCCACGAAAGCTTCGAAGGTGGATCTCGAAGTTTTTGGGTATCTGTGAGGAGAATGCCCAATGGACTGCCACCCCGGTAGTCGATCTTGATCCGGCCCCGCGGCGAGGTCGCCTTCCAAGCTCGCAACTCGCCGATTCCCTTTTCGTGGACGCGATAGTTCGATTCCAACTCCACCCACAGCTCGGCGTTCGGCAATTCGTTGGGGAACCGACCCTCGTTGATGTTGCTGAGCAGTGCTTCCGGACTGTGCTCTGCGTCGGCACTCTTGGGAAAAGCGTCGACGATGGCCACCGCTTTCAACGCCGAATTGGTCTCCGGCGGTGGCACCTTGGAATTGTGATCCGCGAGGATCGCCTCGAAGCGCCAGCCCGGATCGTCCGCGTCGAGCCGGGTGGTGATCGCGGCCAACTTGGCGTCGCCGTCGTGCCGGGTCCGCTTCCAATCGATGATGTACCCGATGATGGCGGAGGCCGTGCCGAGAAATAGCATCAGTGCCGCACGCCAGACCCAGCGCCAGCGATTCCGACGTTTGGGTGCGGGCGCGTTCGCCACGGCGACAATCTGTTCTCGGTAGCTCATGGCCGCGCGACTCCGATTGGTTCCAATTGTACTGCACACGGGTCAATCCGTGCTGTCGCGGCCACCCGGTTCGCCGGCCAGACCTCACCCCCCGGCCCCCTCTCCGAAGCGGAGAGGGGGAGCAGGACAAGCGAAACTCAATTGAGTTTCGGTTCGAGGGAGTCACCCCCTGGTATCTTACCAGTGCAGTTGGAATCACGGTGGGTGAGTTCGATCCCCCTCGGGCCTGCGAGGCCGTCGGAGAGTGTGAACCCCCGCCGTTTCTTCCGCCGCGGAGCCCGAACAGTCACCCGGGGATC
>JANXWE010000352.1 GCA_025351325.1 Fimbriiglobus sp. | reverse complement strand
TGGCGACCAGTTTTTAACTGGTCGCCACGTCTGGACCGGCGAATCGGTAGGAGAATATTGCCTAAGTCCATGACTCGTCTGGTTCTTGCCCGCCGAGCGAAACCTCCAAGATCCGTTGCTAGACCCTGGCGGATGGATACGGAAGTTTATCATTCCGACTGGAGAAGTCATGATCATAGTGAAATTCCGTAAAGTATTTCTTCGTACAGTAAAGGTTATAAGTCCGGATATGAAAGCTGTCAAATCTTTTTGATGGAACTTTGTTCAAATCGTTGGAAAGTGAAGAAACCGTTGGCAAAGTGATCCAGGTTGGATGATCGATCCGACCCTTCAATTCTCATTTCCCGCGTCTGTTCGCCACCGCGCGGCGCATTATCCTAAAGTGGAACTATGATTTCTCATCACACTCCCCTCGGCTGGTGGCGATCCGATGGCACCGCTCCGACCAGCGTCCCGGCCGAAGCTTCGGCGATCCTCGGCGACCTGAGCTCCTCCGTGGCCGTCCTCCACGGCCCGACCGGCACCCGCGTGGCCCGCGGTGGCAGCGCCGGGCTGGGTGCCCAATCCAATCCACCGGATGCACTCCCGCTGCTCGCGTATTTGCCACCGTTGCAGCCGTCGCAAATCGGCAGTACCGCGTTTCTGGCCGATCACGGTTTGAAGTACCCGTACATGACCGGGGCGATGGCCAACGGCATCGGCTCGGCGGAGATTGTCGAAGCGATGAGCCGGGCCGGGATGCTCGGGAGTTTCGGCGCCGCTGGACTCTCCTTTCAACGGGTCACGCTGGCTCTCGACCGGTTGCAGGCGAACCTCGGGGATCGCCCCTTTTGTGTCAATTTGATCCACAGTCCGAACGAGCCGGCCCACGAAATGGCCCTCGCCGAACTGTTCCTCCAACGTGGCATCCGCCTCATCGAAGCCTCGGCCTATTTGGATCTGACCCCGGCCGTGGTGCGGTATCGCCTCGCAGGACTGCGTAGGCGGGCCGACGGGGCCATTGAAAGTCCCAATCGGATCATCGCCAAAGTGTCGCGGGTCGAAGTGGCAACCAAATTTCTATCCCCGGCTCCGGATCGAATCATTCAAGAACTGCTGGCCGCACGGCACATCAGCGCCGAACAGGCCGAATTCGCCCGCTTTGTACCAATGTGCGACGATCTCACCGCCGAAGCGGACAGCGGCGGTCATACCGACAACCGCCCGGCCATCACGCTGCTGCCGACGATGACGGCCCTGCGTGACCGCTTGCAGCACCAATTCCGCTTTGCCAAAGTTGTGCGGGTCGGCCTGGCGGGGGGAATCGCGACCCCGGCGAGCGTGGCCGGCGCATTCGCCCTGGGGGCGTCCTATGTTGTGACGGGGTCGATTAATCAGGCCTGTGTGGAATCGGGAAGTTCGGAAGCGGTGCGGGCGATGCTCGCCGGGGCGGGTCAAGCCGACGTGGCCATGGCCCCGGCCGCCGACATGTTCGAGATGGGCGTGAAAGTGCAGGTGCTCAAACGGGGCACGATGTTCGCCATGCGCGGGCAAAAACTTTACGACGCCTACCGGGCGAATGCCAGTTGGGAAGCGATTCCGGAGGCGGAGCGCGTCTCAATTGAGAAGACGATCTTGCAGCGGCGCTTCGACGAGGTCTGGGCCGAAACACGCGAATTCTTCTCGAATCGTGATCCGGTGCAAGTGACCAAAGCCGAGGCCAACGCGAAACACAAAATGGCCCTCGTGTTCCGCTGGTATTTAGGGTTGTCGTCGCGGTGGGCCAACGCCGGAGAATCGAGCCGGCAGCTCGATTACCAAGTTTGGTGCGGACCGGCGATGGGCGCGTTCAACGAGTGGGCCAAGGGGAGTCACCTGGAAGCACCGGCCAACCGGACGGTGGTGACCGTGGCCCAGAATCTCCTCGTGGGGGCCTGCGTGCACACGAGGCGAATCGCTCTCCGGCAACAGGGCATCGAGCTACCCGACGAATGGTTTCCACTGCACCCGATGACGACTGAAGAACTGGCGGGACGATTGGAATGAGTTTGAAATCCGAAATTCGTACTCCGAAATCCGAAATGGTGCCCCTGGCCATCGTTGGCATTGGCTGCCTCTTTCCCAAGGCCGACGGAGCGGGTGCGTACTGGGCCAACATCAAGCACGGCGTCGATTGCATCGGCGAGGTGCCGCCGACGCACTGGAACCCCGCCGACTATTTCGATGCCGACCCGAAATCGCCCGATCACACCTATGCTCGGCGCGGTGGCTTCCTCACCCCCATCGACTTCAACCCGCTCGAATTCGGCATCGCTCCGCGGGATCTCGAAGCGACCGACACCTCGCAACTGTTGGGACTCGTCGCGGCCAAGCAAGCGCTGACCGATGCGGGGATCGTCTTCGACAGTTCCGACAACGGCAATCGAAAATCGGTTTCGAGAAGCAAGACTTCCGTGATCCTCGGTGTCACCGGAACTCTCGAACTGGTGATCCCACTCGGTGCCCGACTCGGCCACCCGCAATGGCGGCAGGCGCTCAAAGATTCCGGCGTCGCCGACGACGTGGCCCAAGACGTGGTCGATCGCATTGCCGAAAGCTACGTGCCCTGGCAAGAGAACAGTTTCCCCGGTCTGCTCGGTAACGTGGTCGCGGGGCGGATCGCCAACCGCCTCGATTTGCACGGCACGAACTGTGTCGTCGATGCGGCCTGTGCCAGCTCGTTGAGCGCGTTGCACCTCGCGGCGATGGAACTCGCCACGGGTAAAGCCGATGTCGTGGTCACCGGCGGGGCCGACACGTTCAACGACATCTTCATGTTCATGTGTTTCAGCAAGACCCCAGCTTTGTCGAAATCGGGCGAGTCGCGGCCATTCGATGCCAACGGCGACGGCACCGCCCTCGGCGAAGGCCTGGGCATGGTCGTGCTCAAGCGTCTCGCCGATGCCGAGGCCGCCGGGGACACCATCTACGCCGTGCTCAAGGGCATCGGCACCAGCAGCGATGGCAAAGGCAACGCGATTTATGCGCCCTCGGCCGAGGGGCAGACACGCTGCTTGAACGACGCCTACGAACGCGCCGGGGTCAGTCCGGGCACCGTCGAGTTGGTCGAAGCGCACGGCACCGGAACGAAAGTGGGCGATGCGGCCGAAGCGTCGGCGCTCACCGATGTATTCCGCAACTCGGGCCATCCGCTCGACGGGCCGTGGTGCGCCCTCGGTTCGGTCAAGTCGCAAATTGGTCACACGAAAGCAGCGGCGGGTGCCGCATCGCTGATCAAAGTGGCGCTGTCGCTGTTCAACAAGGTGCTGCCGCCGACGATCAAAGTGATTCACCCGGTCGATCCGTTGAACGCTCCGGATAGCCCGTTTTATGTGAACGCGCAAATGCGTCCCTGGCTGCCACGGGCCGAACACCCGCGCCGGGCGGGACTGTCGGCGTTCGGCTTCGGCGGTTCCAACTTCCACGCCGTGCTGGAAGAGTACCAACCAACCAAAGCCGAGCCGGATTGGGACGGCCAAGTTGAGATCTTCGCGGCGTCGGGGCGGACGGTCGACGAACTGCTCGCAGTTCTGGCACCGTTGGGCGATGCGCCGACCTGGGTCGCGTTTGCCCGTGCGGCGGAAGCATCGCGGCACCACTTCGATGCCTCGGCCACGCTGCGCTTGGTGCTCGTGGCGCACCGCACCACCACCGACCTCAATCAACTGCTGACGCGGGTGCGAACCCGGCTGGCGAAACAGGACTCCACGCGGAAGTGGCAGACCGCCGAAGGGGCGTTCTTCGGCAGCGGCCCGGCTCCCGGCACACTCGCGGTGCTCTTCCCCGGCCAAGGGTCGCAAAGCGTCGGCATGCTCCGCGAACTCGCCTGCACCTTCTCCGAAATGCTCGAGTCGCTGGCCGGTGCCAACTCCGTGCAGCACGGGCCACGGTTGAGCGACTTCCTCTATCCGCCGACGTCGTTCGCCACGGACGCGAAGGTTCACCAAGACGAAGCGTTGAAGGCGACCGACATTGCCCAGCCCGCACTCGGGGCCGTGAGCTACGGGGCCTACCGTGTCCTCAGCGAACGCTTCGGACTGCGCGCGGACTCGTTCGCTGGACACAGCTACGGGGAACTTCCCGCGCTCGTGGCCGCCCGGCGCATTCGCACGGCCGACTTTTTCCGACTGTCGCAGAGACGCGGCGAATTGATGGCCGCCCAGCGGCACGGTGACCCCGGTGCGATGCTCGCGGTGATCGCTCCACTGAACAAGATTGAAGCGCAACTGATTTCGGGTGTGGTGGTGGCGAACAAGAACAGCCCCCAGCAGACGGTACTGTCCGGACGCAGCGCCGACATCGAACGGATCGCGGCGATTTTTGCATCGCAGAATATCCGGGCCGTGAAGCTCTCGGTGGCGGCCGCCTTCCACAGCGAGTTGGTCGCCGATGCGTCTCGACCATTTCTGGCGGAACTCGACACCGTCGAGTTCCGGCCCGGTGCGCCGGTCTACGCGAATAGCACGGCTGCGGAGTATCCGAACGATGCCGGATTTTGTCGGAGCTTGCTCGGGAATCAACTGGCGAAGCCGGTGGAGTTTGTCGGTTTGATCGGGGCCATGCTGCGCGACGGTGTGCGAACCTTTCTCGAAGTCGGCCCCGGTTCGACGCTCACCAAGCTGACTCAAGCCATCGTCAGCGAGGTCGCGCCCAACGACGATGTCGAAGCGGTTTCGCTGGAGTCGCCGCGCAAGGCGGGCCTGCTCGATTTGGCAACGACGCTGGCCCGACTGGCCGCACGCGGTCACAGCGTTAATTTAACAGCCTGGGAAGCGGGGAGCCGCTGTCGGCCGGCCCCGCTGCCCACGAAGCCGATCATGACCGTGCCGATCGGCGGGGCGAACATCGTCAACCCGCGTCCGAAGCGGCCCGCCCGCGTTTCGGCCCCCCTCACGCCACCGACCGCAGGAACACGCCCGATGAACGATCCGCACGCGGCCGAGTTGAGTCAGGCGCTAAAAATCACCCAGCAAACGCTGGCGGCACTCCAGAAAATGCAAGAGCAGACGGCGCAGTTGCACAAGCAGTTCCTCGATTCGCAAGAGAGTGCGCAACGGACGTTGCACCAGTTGGTGGCCCAGCAGCAATCACTTTACTTCGGCACGGTACCCGTCGTTTCCGAGAGCCTACCGCCTTCTGTCCGGATTCCGGAACAAACCCCTGCTCCAGTGCAGCCGTTGTCCGTGGCCACGACCATCACCCCGGTGGTGGTCGTCCCGCCGCCGCGCGTGCTCGTGATGCCGAAGTCTGCCGCACCCGAAATTTCGTCGGTGTTGTTGGGGGTGGTGGCGGAGAAGACCGGCTACCCGGTGGACATGTTGAACTTGGGGATGAGCTTGGACGGCGACCTCGGGGTCGATTCGATCAAGCGGGTGGAGATCCTGAGTGCATTGCAAGACAAGCTGCCGAACGCCCCGGTGGTGAAGCCGGAGCAACTCGGGACGCTGCACACCCTGCAAGACGTCGCCGACTTTCTCTCGACTGGTGCGGCACCGGATACCACACAGCTTTTGAAAAAGAGTGCGCCGGCGGTGATTGCCGAACCACCTGCGACACTGATTGGCCCGGTCACGTTCGAGTCGGTCTTCCCGAAAATCGTGGTGCCCGTCGGTACCGCCAGCATTTCGTCGGTGCTGTTGGGGGTGGTGGCGGAGAAGACCGGCTACCCGGTGGACATGTTGAACTTGGGGATGAGCTTGGACGGCGACCTCGGGGTCGATTCGATCAAGCGGGTGGAGATCCTGAGTGCGCTGCAGGACAAGCTGCCGAACGCGCCGGTGGTGAAGCCGGAGCAACTCGGAACCCTGCACACCCTGCAAGACGTCGCCGATTTCCTGGGCCGGCTGGAGACAAACTCCGAGCTGACTCCGAAGACCGAACCGGTCTCGGCGATCCGGATGCCGGATATCACGTCAAGTTTGCAGACTCCTAAGCCGCCCGGCATCGCCGACACGCCGGATACGCAAGTGTTGCCTGCGAAAGTCCTGGACGTCTCGGCTAGCGCGAATCGCTCAGCCTCGTCGATTGCGGCCTTCGAGAAGATCGACCGCAGCATTCTGCAAGCCGTCGACATCGACCTCACCGCGCAACGGCCCCGTCTCAAAGTGCCGGAAGGCTCCGAAGTCTGGATCGTATCGGGGGACGACGCGCTGGGCCACGAACTGGTTTCGCAATTCCAAAAGCTGAACCTCGCTCCGAAGCTGTTGCGTTGGGCCGACCCGACTCCCGCGACGGAACTCGGTCAACCGGTCGGGTTGGTACTCGTACCTCCGAGTGGGGCCAACTCGAACTCGAACCTCAACCGCACGGCATTTCTCTGGATGCAAGCGGCCGCCCCGAAACTGCGCGGGGCCGGGCGGATCGGCTTCCTCGGTTCGGTGGTTCAGCTCGATGGATCGTTCGGCTTGACCGACCTCACCGTGAACGCCAACGCCGCACTCGGTGGGCTGGCCGGGTTGGTGAAGACGGCACGCCATGAGTGGCCGGAAGTCACCTGCAAAGCCATCGACGTTGCCCCCGACTTCGCCCGGTCTCGACTGGCATTGGCGACAGCCGGGATCGTGGAGGAGCTGCTTTTCATCGGGCCAGTTGAAGTGGGGATCAACGAATCGCATCGCTGCACGGTGGAGCTGGCCCGCACGGTGCGCAAGCCTTCCAGTAGCCCGCTGACGCTCGGGCCGAAGGATGTCATCGTGATCACGGGCGGGGGCCGCGGGGTGACCGCCGAAGTCGCCGCAACGCTCGCTGAGACCTTCAGACCGACGCTCATTTTGACCGGGCGAACACCGTTGCCTGTCGGCCCGGAACCGGAATGGGTTACGGCGTGCCACGATGAAGCGGCGCTGAAAAAAGCCATCGCCGAGCAACTCGGCCTGACGGCGACCCCGAAGAGCGTGTCCGAGTACTACCAAAGGGTTCTCGCGCAACGGGAGATTCGGACAAACCTAACCCGCATGGAACGGGCCGGGGCCAAGGTGGTGTATCACGTCGCGGATGTGGCCGACTCGCGCCGGGTCGCCGACCTGCTCCATCAGGTGCAGGTGAAGTACGGCAACATCACGGGCATCATCCATGGGGCGGGGGTGCTGGCCGACAAGCGGATCGAAGAACTCACCGCCGAACAGTTCGATGGCGTGTATGCCACCAAGGTCGATGGCCTCCGGAACTTGCTCGACCATCTCGGGGGTCAAGAACTGAAGCTGCTGATTCTCTTCAGCAGCACCACGGCCCGCTTCGGCCGCACCGGCCAGGCGGCCTACGCCGTCGCCAACGAAGTCTTGAACAAGATGGCGCAGGTGGAATCGCGGCGCCGGCCGAACACCCGCGTGGTCGCCATCAACTGGGGGCCTTGGGACGGTGGCATGGTGACGCCGAGCCTGCGCAAAGTGTTCGAGAACGAAGGCGTCGGCATGATCCCGCTCGACGAAGGGGGCATGTTCGCGCTGCAGGAGTTGAACCTCTCCGGACGCACCGCGGAAGTCGTGGCTCTGGGCAAGAGCCGGCCGTCGAAAAACTCATTGTCTCAGAGTGGGGTGGCCTCGATCATTCCCCGGTCGGGCGTCTCCGCTCCGGCTGCGCCGCCGACTTTGACTCTGCCCGTGGGCGATCTCGAAGTGGTCTTCGAACGAGTCATCGATTTGAACACCCACCCCGTGCTGCGGTCGCACGTGATCGACGGTCGCGCCGTCGTCCCCATGGCGCTGCACATGGAATGGCTGGCCCACGCGGCGCTGCACGGCAACCCCGGCTTGCTGTTCCACGGTTTCAACTCGATGCGGGTGACCAACGGCATCCTCGTGAACGAGGGCGTGCCCGCCACGATTCGGGCCTTGGCCGGCCGCGGCGTGAAGAACGAGAAGAACTTCGTGATCCCCGTGGAATTGCGCGGTCGCCGCAGCGACGGCCGCGATTTCCTCCATTCGCGCGCCGACGTGTTGTTGACGACCGAATTGCCACCGGCCCCGGCCCCCAACCGCGTGCCAGAGCTTCAACCGTACCCGCATCCCCACGAAGAAATCTACCGGCATTTTCTCTTCCACGGGCCGGTTCTTCATGGCATCGAACGGATTGAAGGAATCGCCGAGGGGGCGTTCCTGGCGAATGTCCACCCGGCCCCGGCCCCCGGGGAATGGCTCGTCGAACCGCTCCGGAACTCTTGGGTCACCGACCCGCTCGTCCTCGATGCCAGCTTCCAGATGATGATCCTCTGGAGTTACCATCAGCACGGGGCGGGGTCGCTCCCCGGTTTCGCCGGGCGCTACCGCCAGTATCGTCGTACTTTTGCCAACGGGCCGGTCCGCGTCCAAGTTCGGATCACCCGCAACGATGGCTCATTTGCCCGCGCCGATATCGACTACATCGATCTGGCGGACGGCACCGTGATCGCGCAGATTCAAGATTACGAATGCGTGATCGACCCGCAGTTGAATCAAGCTTTCCGTCGGAATCAACTGGCCCCCCGCGCCTCGGCGTAGCAAGCTTCCACCATGAAACAGCCTCCGCGCATCGCCATCGTCGGGCTGGCCACCCGGCTTCCCGGTTCCGGAGCCGACCTCGGCCGCTTCTGGCAGAACGTCGCTGACGCGGCCGATTGCTCCCGCGCGGCGCCTGCGGGCCGCTGGCTGCTTCCGCCCGAACGCTGCTACGATCCCCGCGTCGCCAATCCCGACACGGTCTATTCCACCCGCGGGTACTACCTCGATCCGTTCGAGCCGGACATCCACGATCTGGGTCTCCCGCCGGAACTCGTCGCCGAACTCGATCCGTTATTCCACCTCGTCCTCGATGTCGGCCACCGCGCCTGGAAGTCGACCCAGACGGCGACGGTGGATCGTCGCAAAGCGGGCGTCATCCTTGGCAACATCTGTCTGCCCACCGACAAAGCGTCCGAGCTGGCGCGGAGTTTCCTCGGGCCGAAACCGACAACTCCTGTGCACCCGTGGAATCGTTACGTCGCTGGATTGCCGGCTGGTCTGCTCGCCAAAGCACTGGGCCTAGGAGCCGGGCACTTCACCCTCGATGCAGCCTGCGCCAGTAGCCTCTACGCGGTCAAACTCGCCTGCGACGAACTGCTTTCGGGCCGCGCCGACATTATGCTCGCCGGCGGTGCGTCCCGCCCCGATTGCCTCTACACGCAGATGGGATTCTCGCAACTCCGGGCGCTCTCCGTGTCCGGAAAATGTTCCCCCTTCTCCGCGAACGCCGATGGCTTGGTGGTCGGCGAAGGGGCCGGCATCTTCGTGCTGAAACGCCTCGCCGATGCCGAGCGCGACGGCGATTCCATCCGTGCCGTGATCTGCGGCTGGGGCCTCTCCAACGACACCGAGGGCAACCTGCTCGCCCCGGCGAGCGAAGGTCAGTTGCGGGCCATGCACGACGCTTACCAAATGGCCGACTGGCTACCGACCGATGTGGGCTTGATCGAGTGCCACGCCACCGGTACCCCCATCGGCGACCGGGTCGAATTCGAGAGCTTGCGGGAACTCTGGCGGACGCACGATTGGACGCCGGGCCAGTGCGTCATCGGCTCGGTCAAGTCGACGGTCGGCCACCTGCTGACGGGGGCCGGTTCGGCCGCGCTCGCCAAGGTGCTGTTCGCCATCGAGAACCGCACGCTCCCCCCGCAGGCCAATGCCGATTCGCCCAGCGGCCAACTCGACTACGCCGGCGGCCCATTCCGCTTATTGAATCGGGCGGAGCCGTGGCCCGGCGACGGTGCCCGCCGCGCCGCCGTGAGCGGCTTCGGATTCGGTGGTGTGAACGCCCATTTACTCATCGAAGAGTACATCCCCAGTTACGCCGATGCCCATGCCCCCATCCAAGTTGGTGGTACTGTTCCAGTCCGAATTGTTGCCGAGACGGTAACGGGCGAAGCGGTCGCGGAATCGGATCCCATCGCCATCGTCGGTGTCGGTGCTCATGTCGGCCCGTGGAAGACCGCCGCGGAATTGAAAGAGTTCCTGCTCGGCGGTGCGCCCACCCCGGCGCCCGTCCGCAAGCACAACGGCTGGGATCACGCCGGCAGCCCTTGCCCCGCCGGTTACTTCGTGGAATCGATTGCGGCGCCGCTGGATCGGTTCCGCATTCCCCCGCGCGAGATGGAGGACATGCTGCCGCAGCAACTCTTGATGCTGCACGTCGCCGCCGAAGCGCTCGATGACAGCCCACTGAGCACCGCGTTGAACTTAAGCACCGGAGTTTTCATCGGTCTGGGACTCGACCTCAACACCACCAACTACCACCTCCGTTGGGCCACCGGCGACGACGGCCTGCCGCCGCTGAGTGCGGATCGTACGATGGGCGCCCTCGGCAGCATCGCGGCGAGTCGAATCGCCCGCGCCTTCCACTTCGGCGGTTCCAGCTTCACCTGCTGCAGCGAAGAAACATCGGCGGGCACCGCAGTGGCCTTGGCCGTGCGTGCACTCCGACGCGGTGACCTCGACCGCGCCGTCGTCGGTGGCGTGGATCTCGCCGGCGACCCGCGCCAATTGCTCGCCACGGCTTGCGTAAAGACGATCCAATCGCGCGGGCCGGTGCAACCGTTCGCCAGTTTTGAAACGGGTTTCCTCCCGGCGGAAGGTGCGGCCGCTGTCGTGCTCAAGCGACTGGCCGACGCCGAGCGCGAGGGTGACCGCGTGTATGCCATCATCCGCGGGGTCGGCACTGCCACCGGCGGCGATCCGGCCAAATTGTCCACCGATGCAGCGACTTACGCGACTTCGTTTGTGCGGGCCTGCGGCGATGCTATGATCGACCCGGCCCGCATCGACTTGTACGACGCGTCGGCGTCCGGAGCGGATGCCGACGACCGCCCTGAAGCCGAAGCCCTGAGTGCATTACTCACGACCACCGAGCGCCCGTATCCGTTGGCCCTCGCGGCGAGTCGGGGGCGAGTCGGCCACACCGGTGCGGCGTCGGCGCTCGTTTCGCTCGTCCACCTCAGCCTGGCATTGCACCACCGAATTCTCCCCGCAACCCCGGCCGCCGAACGGGTCTCTCCCAGCGACGAACTCGATACGTCACGAACCGCGCGGTATTGGCTGGCCGATCGGTCCGAACCACGCCGGGCTGCACTCGCCGCCATCGGGGCCGACGGCTCGTGCGTCCACGTCGTGTTGGAGGAATCCGCACGCCGGGCACCGGTGGTCGAATCGCCGAACTTGCACGAAGGGTTGTTCGCGTTCGATGCCGGGACACCGGTCGAACTGCTGCACAAGTTGAGCGACTTCGCGACCTGGTTGAAGGACCGCGACGGCGTCGCCATCGAAGAACTCGCCCGCGCTTGGTGGCACGAGCACCCACTCCATCCGAGTCGCAAACTCGGTGCGGCCTTGGTCGCCCGCAACCGCGTCGAACTGCATGAGCAGATCGGCTATTTGGCGGAGTGCGTCGCGGATCCCACCGCGCGGAATTTCGGGCGCGAACTGCGTGCCGGCCTACGCGATCGCGTCTTTTACTCGGCAGTCCCGATGGGGCCAAAGGGGAAACTCGCGTTCGTCTTCCCCGGCTCGGGGAACCATTTCGCCGGGATGGGCCGCGACCTCGGGGCCGCCTTCCCCGGTGTGTTGCGCAGGCAGGAAACGGAGAACCTCTGCCTACGCAGTCAGTACGCACCGGACAAGTTTTGGGCCGACTTCCTAGCCAACGATACCACCCCGAAACAGTTCCTCTTCGGGCAAGTTGCACTCGGTACGCTCGTCAGTGACACACTCGTGTCGCTCGGTGTGAAACCGGACGCAAGCATCGGCTTGAGCCTCGGCGAATCGTCGAGTCTGTTCGGGCTGCGGGTCTGGACGGACCGCGACGACATGTTCCGGCGCATCCGCGGTTCGAGCCTGTTCGATACCGACTTGGCACCACCGTACGAAGCGGCGCGGCAGCACTGGCACCGCGACGATGTCGACTGGGTTTCGGGTGTACTCGCCGCGTCCGCCGACGACGTGCGGTCGCACCTGCGGCCCGGTTTGCAGGCCTATTTGCTGATCGTGAACACGGCCACGGAGTGCGTCATCGGCGGGCTGCGGGCCGATGTGGAAACCTTGGCCACGTCGCTCGGCAAGACCTTTTTGCCGTTGTCCGGTGTTACGCTCGCCCACTGCGAAGCGGGCAAACCGGTGGAAGATGCCTACCGCAAACTGCACACGTTGCCCACCGCGACGATCCCCGGTTTGCAGGTCTTCAGCGGGGCCTGGGCGCGGCCCTACACGGCCAACAGTGCCAACGCCGCCGATTCCATCACGGCCGGGCTGTTGAACACACTCGACTTCCCGGCGGTGCTGGAATCGGCGTACCGCGAAGGTGTCCGCGTCTTCATCGAAGTCGGCCCCGGGAATTCCTGCTCGCGGATGATCGCCTCGACTCTGGGGGGGCGCCCCCACCTCGTCCGGGCGATTGCGGTGGCCCGCCAAGATGCCCCGTCGAACATCCTCCGGTTGCTCGGTGTACTCATCGCGGAGCGCTACCCCGTCGACCTCGCCAAACTCTTCGGCCCGATTCGAAAGAAGGTCGATTCGACGCATCGCACCATCACAATTCCCGTCGGTCGGCTCTCCAAAATGGTGGACATCGGCGTCACGCCGCCCGTGCCCGAACTGCCGTCGGAACTCATCACGACGCCTAAGCCGATCCCGACGCCGACGCCGAGAAAACTCCCCGCGCCGGCACCGTTCGATACGCCCGCTTCACTCGTGCAAACCCCGCCTCCGCGTTGGGAAGAGACGCCGCCGCCCCGGCCACCCAAGCCACGGGAAACGGTGGTACCGCTGACGTGGGCGGAGCAAGTCGCACCGGTGCTCACGGGGAGTTCCGTCGCGCAAAACGCGGTGGCGGAGGCCCACGAAACGTTCTTGCGCGTGCAGCACCACCTGACCGAAACGACCGTGCTGACCCTGCAACTGCAGAACAACTTGATTCGCAAATGGATCGGGACCAGTCCCCCCGTTCCCGTCGACCCGCTGGCGGTGCCGCGCTCGTTGACGTTCGAGCAATGCACCGAGTACGCCGTGGGCAAAATCGGCCGCGTCCTCGGGCCGCTGTTCGCGGAAATCGACGGCTATCCGTCGCGGGTGCGGCTCCCCGAAGGCCCCCTCATGCTCGTGGATCGCGTGCTGAGGATCGAAGGCGAACCGAAGTCGATGGGGCGCGGTCGCATGATCACCGATCACACCGTCCGCGCGGATCGCTGGTACTTGGACAACGGCCGTTGCCCGACGAGCATCACCGTGGAATCGGGCCAAGCCGACCTGTTCTTGTCCGGTTTCTTGGGCATCGACTTCGCCACGAAGGGCCACGCGGTCTACCGGTTGCTCGACGCCGTGGTGACCTTCCACCGGGAACTGCCGCGCGTCGGCGAACGCATCGAGTACGACATCCACATCGACGAGTTCTTCCGCCAAGCCGATTCGTGGCTCTTCCGATTCCGGTTCGAAGGAAGCATCGATGGTGTGCCGCTGCTGAGCATGGCGAGTGGAATCGCCGGTTTCTTCACGGAGCAAGCCCTGGCCGCCGGGCAGGGAATCATCCACACGAAGCTCGACCGCCTCCACGTGGCCGGGCGGCGCCCCACCGACTGGCAACCGCTGGTACCGTTCGAGAAATGCGCGTTGGATGCCGACCCAATCCGGGCACTCCACCGCGGTGATCTGGCCAGCGCCTTCGGTGCCCAATTCGCCAATCTGTCGTTGAAGCAGCCGATGAAACTCCCGGCGGGGATGCTGCGACTGGTCGACCGCGTGCCGGTACTCGATCCCTCCGGCGGTCGCTTCGGCATCGGCTTCGTCCGCGCCGAGTACGACATTCAACCGAAGGAATGGTTCATCGAATGCCACTTTGTCGACGACAAGGTGATGCCCGGCACGCTGATGTACGAATGCTGCTTGCACACGCTGCGCACCCTGCTGATGCGGATGGGCTGGGTCGGGGAAGAAGGCACCGTGACCTGCGAGCCGGTGCCGGGAATCCAGAGTCGATTGAAGTGCCGGGGCCAAGTGCTCGACAGCACGAAACTGGTGACGTACGAAGTGAGCGTGAAGGAACTCGGCTTCCGCCCCGAACCGTATTGCATCGCCGATGCGTTGATGTTCGCCGACGGCAAACCTGTCGTCGAGATCACCAATCTCTCTCTGCGAATGAGCGGATTGACATTACAGATGCTCGAGAAAGTCTGGGACTCCACGAAACCTGCACATCGAGAATTTCTGTACGACCACCACAAGATCCTCGCCTATTCCAACGGTAAACCATCCGAAGGCTTCGGGGAACCGTACCGCATTTTCGACGACAGTCGGGTGATCGCCCGCTTGCCAGGGCCACCGTACCAGTTCCTCGACGGCATCACGGCCGTGACGGGGGCACCGTTCGTGTTGAAGGACGGGGCGTCGTGTGAAGCGATCTACGACGTGCCCGAAGACGCGTGGTACTTCGCCGCGAACCGTTCCGATCGGATGCCGTTCAGCATCTTGCTCGAAGTGGCCCTCCAACCGTGCGGTTGGCTCGCGGCCTACTGCGGCTCGGCACTCACCAGCGTCCACGATTTGTCGTTCCGCAACCTCGGTGGCCAAGGCACGCAGTTCGAACTCGTCGGCTCCGACATCGGCACGCTGACGACGCGAGTCAGGATGACCAAAGTGTCGAACTCGGCCGGGATGATCATCCAGCATTACAGTCTGTTGGTGCTGGCCGGGGATCGCAAAATTTACCAGGGGACTACCTACTTCGGGTTCTTCGCCAAGGCCGCGCTGGTGAACCAGGTGGGCATGGTGCAAGCGAAGGTGCCTTACCTGATGGACGCCCAGAAGAGCGGTACCGAACTGCTCCCACACGAGCCCCCGTTCCCCGCGCCGATGCTGCGGATGGTCGACCGCATCGACGGCTATCTGCCGCACGGCGGGGCGAAGGGTCTCGGGTTGATTCAGGGCCGGATCGCCGTCGATCCGGAGTTCTGGTTCTTCGCGGCGCACTTCTACCAAGACCCCGTCTGGCCTGGGTCTCTTGGTGTCGAATCGTTCCTGCAACTGTTGAAGTACGTCGCCTGGAAGCGCTGGAACTCGGCCCCGGCCAACGGCTGGCAGACAGTCGCGCCGAACCGCTTGCACAGTTGGACCTACCGCGGGCAAGTGCTCCCGACGGACAAGGAAGTTGTCGTGGTGTTGGAAGTGACCGCTGTGGACGACGACGCCAAGCGGTTGACGGCGGACGGATTCTTAACGGTCGACGGACGGGTGATCTACCAAATGATCGGCTTCACGCTGGAGTGAATGATCTCAGCATTCCCAAGGTGCGCCGAAGCGGCGACCCTGGGCTGTGGGATGGAACCCCCGTCGGGGTAAAGCAATCAAAAATGAAGTCCAAAATACCGGACGTGGTGAGCTCTTCGAACCGGCTGGCAATCGATCAGGCCGCTTGCGGCTTGTTGTAGCCCCGGCAGACGTAGACGCCGGCCGGGGGCAAGTTCAGCGGTACGAACTTGAACTTCACTTCGGCGAAGTACCGCTTGTAGAACTTCCAGTAAATGTACGGCATGTTCGTGAGCTGGCGGAACGTCCCTTCCGCGGTGAGCACCTTCGCGGAGCTGGCGAGAATCGAATCTCGCAGCGGGGCGGGGAACGACGGCAATGGCAATCCCGAGACGACGTGATCGACGGTCGCGATCCCGCGTGCGGACAGCAACTGTTCCAGTCTGGCGGCATCGCCTTCGACGATGTCGGCGTTGGGGAACTTGCGCCGCAAGCGGACGCAGAAATCGGGGTCGAGTTCGACGACGATCACCCGAGTGTGCGGCTTGGCCCGGGCCAAGAGTTGAGCGGTGACGGGCCCGGTGCCGGCGCCGAGTTCGACGATGCACTTGGCTTTGTCGTAGTCGATCCCGGCGATGATCTTGCGCGACAAGAAGCGCTGGCTCGGGGCGAACGAGGCGATGCTCGTGCCGTGGCGGACGAATTTCTTCGTCATCAACCACCAGTCGGGCGAGACGGGGCTGTAGCTGGGGGTTCGCTTGGCGTTCGGTTTCAAGGTCATTTGGCGACTCGGGTCGGTTTGGCGAGTAGAAGTTGGCTCCACCGCGGGTTGGCGGTCGGCTTGGGCGCTGTTAAAAAATGCAACACCAGCCGGTTGACCAACCAGTGTTTTTCGATCTGCGGGGCGTGGCCGCATTTCGGGATTTCCAGAAAGTGTCCATCTGGCAATTCTTGTGCCGCTTCCGCCGCCGTCTTCGGGTCGCAAACCTTGTCGTACTCGCCGGTCACGAACAGCGTCGGGGCCTTCATCAGCTTCAATTTCTCGCGGACTGTGTGATCCAAGGTGCCCCGAACCGTCCGGAGCAGTCCGGTCTTCCACTTGCGATTATTGATTTTCGCTTTGTAGTAGCGCACCATGTCGCTGTCGATGAACCGGGGTTGATGGAACACGCTCTTCACGGTGGAGTGCATGTCGCCGCGCACGACCCCTTCGATGATCGGCAGTTGTTCCTTGTCGCCCATCCCCGAGGGGCAGAGCAGCACCACCCGACCAATCAGTTCCGGATACTTCACCGCGAGTTCCACGGCGACTTTGCCCCCGAGACTACTCGCCACGAGATGGTAGGGGGGATTCTGGACGAACTGCGTCAAAAACGTCCGGTATTGTTCGACCAAATAGTCGACGGAGATCGGCTCTTTTTTCGCGATCCGGTCGTGGAGCGTTTGGCCGTCGTAGACGATGATCTGCGGGGAATAGACGTCGAAGTAGCGGCTCCAGAAGCGGCGGTTGCGGAACCACGATTCGTGCTGCTCCGCCAGTCCGTTCATCAGAATGAGGGGCTGGCGACGACCGTACGCCTTGGGGCGCAGGCGATCCATCAAACCGTTCCATGGTGGCATAGCGCCAAGCTCCGCCGGTCGGAAAGCAACGGGTGCATCTTAGGGCGCTTTTCCCGTCCGTGTAGATTGCCCGGGTGTCCGGGCATGCCGTGGACCCGCGGACCGCTCTCCCACCGTAGGCGAGCCGGCCGGCGTGAGCCGCCGGATTCTCTCGAGCAATCCAGAATCCGGCGGCTCACGCCGGCCGGCTCGCCTGGCGCGCAGATTCCCCTCATTTCAAACCTTCATCCCACGCACTCCAAACCTTCACTCTGCGGCAGACCACGCCCGTTACACTGATTTTGTACCCGCTCGTCCGCCCCTGTGATCTCCCGAGGATCTCCCCCATGATTCCGTCGGTTCGTCGGCACTCCGCCGCCGTGTTTTTGATTGTGCTCGCGGTCGCGCCGGGCTGCTCGCAGGACGGGCCGAAACTGTACCCCGTCACGGGCGCGGTGGGCGTGAATGGCAAACCCGCTGGCGGCGCATTGGTATTCCTGCACCGCAAAGGCAAGACCGACATGGCCGAGCCGACCCCGTACGCCACGGCGGCCGACGACGGCACCTTCAAAATCCTGTGGCAGCCGGGCCGCGACGGTGCGACCCCCGGCGATTACTCGGTGACGGTCGTCTGGCCGGATATGACCAAAACGCCCGATGGCAACGGCGGTCGACCCGACGTGTTGCGGGGCGCCTACGAAAAACTCGCGACGTCGACCCTGACGGCGACGGTGAAAGCCGAACCGACGAATCTGCCCGCATTCGAGTTGACGCTGAGCACGGTTCAGGCCGCGAAGCCGGTCGTGAAAGATCGCAACAACAAGTGACCTGTCCCGTTTTTCTTCGTCGTACCAGGAGTTTCCCGATGACCCCGCGTCGCCCGGCCGTCCGCACGGCCTTCACCCTGATCGAATTGTTGGTCGTCATTGCGATCATCGCCGTTCTGATCGGCCTCTTGCTCCCCGCCGTCCAAAAGGTCCGTGCGGCCGCCGCCCGCATGAGCTGCTCGAACAACATGAAACAGATCGGCTTGGCGTACCACAACTACGAAAGCGCCAACCAGAAGTTGCCGCCACTGTACACCGACGGCGGGTACACTCGTGCGCCGAACCACTTCTGCCTGACGTTCATCCTGCCGTACATCGAACAGGGCAACCTCGCCAACCTGATCGACCTCAAAAAAGACGGCTACTCGGTGGAGAACTTCCCGGCGTTCACCACGCCGATCAAAGTCTTCATGTGCCCCGCCGCCCCGCTCCAGCCGACGATCGTGTATGGCAACCCGTCGGGCAAGTACTCGGTGCTGCCCCCGGGCGTGACAGAAATCCGCATGGGCCGCACCGACTACGCCGCGCCGAGCGGGTGCGGCGGCTACTGGGTCGACGCCAGCATCGGGACGCAGCCGATCGCCAAAGGCCCGCCGATGCTCGAAGCCAACCGCGAAACCCCGTTCCTTTCGGTGAGCGACGGGTTGAGCAACACCACGCTGATGGTCGAAGCGGCCGGGCGACCCTTCCGCTACGGTTCCGGCGGCGTCAAAGTGGGCGCGGACCGCGATCCCAACGGGTCGGCCGGCGGCTGGGGCGACCAAGACAGTTGGTTCGGCATCAACGGTGCGGACGGCCTCCTCGGAACCCAGGGCACCGGCCCCGCCGCCGTGAACGGTTCGAGCGACAACGAGCTGTACGGCTTCCACACCGGGGGCTGCCACGTCGTCATGGGCGACGGCTCCGTCCGCATGCTCAAGAGCACCGTCACCCTGGCCATGCTGGCGGCGCTCGTCAGCCGCAGCGGCGGGGAGATTCTGTCGCAGGAAGCCCAGTGAGCGACCACGGACCCGCCGGAATCCTTTCCCGCACTTGTAAACGGATTCTCTCTATCTATCCCGGTGCTCGTCGCACATAATCAGATCGACGAACTCCGGGACTTTTTTCATGCTCCACTTCGGTCATCAAACACAACGGACCTGCCAAACGGTCGACCGGCGGTCGTTCCTGCAAGCCGGGGCGTCGTCGGTACTGGGATTGTCGTTGACCAACTTGCTAAAGGCCCAAGAGGGTGGCCGGACGCCCGGTTCGGCAAAGTCGGTGGTGCTGATTTGGCTCTGGGGCGGACCGAGCCAACTCGAC
>JANXWE010000339.1 GCA_025351325.1 Fimbriiglobus sp. | reverse complement strand
GAGCGGCTCCGAGCCATTGGTAAAACGGGGAAAGTCGTCATGATCGCGGTCGCTCGAAAACTCTTGGTGATCGCCAACGCCATCCTCCGTACCAAACAACCCTGGTCCGCGAAAATGGCTTGACAACAAACACAGTCACTCTCCGTTTCGGAGAGGGGGCCGGGGGGTGAGGTCTGGGTTGGAACTTCGAGCAGTTCGTATGCTGCCAGAAAGTTTGCCACACCCGAGCGATTTTGGAATTCCGATTTGCTTTCTCGCGGGCGGAGCTTATAAGCATGTGGCGAATCGACCGTATACTCCATTTGTGACCGGTCGTTCGCGATGGTTCTGGCATACCGCATCTACGTTGGGAAACTGTAACACGGCGATTGTTTTCCGAATCTTCGGTTCAGCCGCTGCCCTATTCTGTTCGATGCTCCGCTTACCACCAGGTTGCGGAGCGCCCCATGAGCATTCAACGTCTTCTCGGCCGGCATCTACCGGTTCTGCCAATCGTTTGGATTGTGGTTTCCACGACGACTTCAGCGAATGCCCAGCAACATCCGATTGTCCAAGCCCCGAGCCAATTCGGGACTCGGGCGAGCGTTTTCTCAGGTTATGGGCCGGGCTTTGGCTACGCCCCAGGCGTTGGCTACGGCTACGGTTTCAGTCCGCGTTTTGCCCCGATCCCCGACCAGCGCTACGGCTACGGCCCACGGCTCTCGGCCGGCTTTGGCACGGGAGTTTTCTCCCCGTTGGGGGCCGGCCCGCAATTCGGTTACGGCCCGAACTTCGGCTATTTGGGCCGGAGTTACGGGTACGGTTACGGTTGGTATTACCCCGCCGCATTCGGTAGTTTTTGGACGAACGGACTGACGCTCTACGGGCCACCCGTCCCGACGTTCGGCATCACACCCGGTTCCTTCGGAGGCAGCGATGCGCACCGCTTCTATTTTCTCCAGAGCTACTACAGCATGGAGTGGGACGCGTACCGCTACAAGTCGGGGATGCCGTACGGCTGGGAGCCGAGCGCGAAGTGGTCGACCGAAATCCGCATCTGTGCGTCGCCGGTTCGATTGCCGTCCCCCAGCACTCCGGAACAAGCGCGGGTGAACTTGCGGTTGCCGCACCCGGATGCCGAGCTGTGGATCGACACCGTGAAAATGAAATCGGGAGGGACGGAGCGAACCTTCGAGACCCCGGCCCTCGCGCCGGGCCGGAGTATCGAATACGAGTTTATTCTGCGCTGGGGAACAATGGCCGAGTCAAGGACGGTGACGCTGAAACGTGGTGATTCGGTGGAAGTGGATTTCAACTAAGGCGATCCGACGGCCAACGCCGCCGGCTCGCCTGATCCGATCAAAAATCGGGCGTCACGATCCCGTCGGCTTTGCCGATGAGGATCTTCACGATCTTCTCGAAGTCTTTCATCTGCGGATTGAGGGTCCGCACCGAACCGTCGCAGAAGGCCGCGATCAATTGCGGGAACGGCTTCGTGAGATCGGGCAGTGGCTTGTTGGGATCGTACTCGAAGTCGTCCGGCTTGGCCCAAGGAACCGCATCACCTGCTGCGACCACCATGATGGTGTTCGAAGTACCATCCGTGATGTCTTGAATCCTCGCACTCTTTAGCCAGTCGAACGCTGCCTCTTTGCCGACGAATACTTTGTAGTGCGTGTTGCCCGTCTTGTTCGGCAGACGCGGATCCATGAATGTTTTCACCATGACGGCACTCCACTTCTTGTTGTGGTCGCTGTCCCATGGCTCATCGAGTTTGAACTGTCTATACAAATTGTCTTGTTCGATGTAGGGGAGAATGGCGACACGCCAACTGAGTAGTTTCTTCCCTTTTTTGTCGCAGATCGCCGCGGGTGGAAACGAGTCGTGTGCATCCATATAGTTGTGCATCGCCAGTGCGATTTGCTTGAGGTTGTTCGCACTCTGCATCTGAGCGGCGGAACCCCGTGCCCGTTGAAGGGCTGGCAGGGCCACGCCGGCCGAGGCCAACAAGCTGCCGACGTATTGCGTGGCCCACTCGGGCAGAGTGAACTGGCCCGTGATGTCGGCGCCCTCTCGGGTGAGAGGTAGTTCGGCCAGGAGTTCATCGAGCGTGTTGATCGCGGCTAAGCCACCCAAACTCATCACCGCTAAGGCCAACTCGTTGACCTTTTGATCACGCGGCTTTTTGTCGAAAAGTGCTTTTTCGAATTGCTCACGGGCCCGGTTCAATTCGACCCGGGCCATGTCGGCCGCTTTGTGCATCGCGTTGTCGCCGGTTTTCGCTTCGGACTCGTTCGCAAAAGAAACATTGACGTGGAAAGTGACTTGCTTGTCCATGTCCGCCGCGAGGGTGATTCGCTCGGACTTCAACAGCGGTTTGATTTCGGGCGGGAGATTCGCTTCCAGTTCGCTCAGCATCGGAAATTGTTTCAGGTTCACACAGGCGATCATCGGTTTGCCGATATTCGCAACGATGGCATCCCCGAGTGGCCCGGTTCTGGTTCCGGATATTTTGAGAAAGGCAGGGAGTGTTTCGGCATCCCCGACAACCAGGGTTTTATCATCGACGAAATGCACGCTCAAACCCTGCGCGGGATCGGTGTAATACGACTTCAAGCCTTCTTTTTTCTCTTCCGCCTTGGGCAGATACATCGCCCGGACTTCATCCGCCACGAACGGTTCGTTGAACGCGAGGATCGTGACGAAGTCCGGAAGATCCGATACTTTCTTCATCGGCATCATCACCACGGTGACCCGGTCCAGCGACGCCGGTGCCGGTTTGTAATTGGTCGCGAGCGCCTCGAACGCTTTCGGCCCGGCCTTCTCCAGAAGCTTCCGCATCGGCTTCATCGCGTCGTTTTTCCAGACCTTCGCCACTTCGACATGGACGAACCCGGCCGCGTTGCCCGGCACGAGGCCGAGATCAGTCGTGAGTGCAGGTTTAGTCTTCACCGCGTCGGGCGGTTGGGCCACCGCCGCATTGGGTTGGCTGACCAACGCGACGCATAAACCCAACCCGCCGATGAGCAGCAACGCCCCGAGGGCCGTGCCGCGATTCCGAATCGTCATGACTCGCCTCCTTAAGATGTGGAAAGAGAAACCGGTTCAAACGGTCTGTTCACAATGTACGACGCCGCTGCCCGGAAGCGATTTCATCGACGCGCAGAGCCGTTGGGACCCAATACCTCATGAGCCGACCCGGTGTCGGCTCGGGAGACCCGAACATGACAGTCGCTAGCCCGGGGTTTGGCATCGCCCGCGTCCGCACGGCGTTGGCCGGTTCGGATGATCCGCGAACCGATGGCCAACTGCTGCAAGCGTTCCGCGACCGACGGGAGCCGGATGCGTTTACCGCATTGGTGTACCGGCACGGGCCACGGGTTCTGGCGGTCTGCCAGCGGATCACCCGGCACACTCACGATGCCGACGACGCCTGCCAAGCGGTCTTTTTGGTGCTGGCTCGCCGCGCCGCCGATATCCGTCCACCCGACGCCGTCGGGGCGTGGTTGTACGGGGTCGCATTCCGCACCGCCCAGGATGCCCGAGTCATGGCTTCCCGTCGCCGCGCCCGTCAGACTCCGACTGCCGAACTTCCCGAGGTGCCGTTCGAGCCGATTCTGCCCGATGCGGAATTGGCGGCAGCACTCGACGCCGAGATTGCCGGCTTGCCCGAGCGTTACCGCACGGCGGTATTGCTGTGCGAGTTGGACGGTCTCAGCCGGAAACTCGCAGCGAAGCGGCTGGGGATTGCCGAAGGGACGCTCAGCAGCCGATTGGCCGAAGCACGGAAGCGGCTGGCAGTCGGCTTGAAGCGGAAGGGGTTCGCCCTTCCAGCGGTATTGATCGCGGTTCTCCCGTCGGTCGCCGATGGTTCACAAATGGTCTTTTCCCAGGCGTGTCGGCTCGGGCACCTCGCCGCCGCCGGGGCACCACTGCCAGCGGGCGCGCCCGTCGCCCTGGCCAACCTCGTGAGCAAAATCATGTTCCTGCAAAAGTTGAAACTGGCGGCCGTCGTCACCGCGTGTGGAATGTTGATTTGCACCGCCGGATCGCTGACCTACCGCCCTGCGACGGCGGAGGAACCGAAGCAGACCGTGCCACCGAAGAAAGTGGAGCCGAAGCCGGTGGCGGCCAAGCCGCTGAACAAATTGCTGGTGTGGAAGCAGGGCGGTGCCGTGATGATCGACCCGGACGGCAAGAACGAGACGGTGCTGTTCGAGCGGGAGAAAGGCGAAGTTTTGGGCGACTTCAAGTTGTCCCCGGACGGCAAGACGCTCGCCTACCTCACCTTCATCCTCGAACCGGCCAATTCGCCGGAGCTTGGAAGCCGCCAACTGCACACCGTGACGTTTCGGAGCATCGACGGGAAATCCACAACGGCGACGAAAGTGGTCGGGGTCAACTTGGCGTGGGCACCGGACGGCAAAGAGCTCCTCGTGACCGATTCCCCCGATGGCGGGCACGGGCCACGCGACCCCATTCCGAAAGCGACCGCGGTGCTCATCGAAGTGGCGACGAAAAAGGAATCGGTGATCTCACTTCCGGATGGTCACTTCGCCGTCGGATTCACACCGGACGGGAAACGATTCGTCACGATGTTCGCGGACAACACCGGGAAGAAACTCGTGCTGAGCGCCTGCTTCGTATCACGCGATGGAAAAGACGTTCAAACGGTGAGCGACCCGGAGTACGGCGCGGCGATGCCGCGTGTTTCCCCGGGCGGGAAAACGCTTCTGTCCATGGGGTTCAAGATCCCGGAGACCATACCGGAGAAGCCTATCGATCAATCCGCACGGTTGTTCGTCCAAGCCATCGGCGGCAAAGCCGTCGAGCTGCCCGATGTGCCGACCAACGTGGAAATCAGCGGGTTCTGCTGGTCGCCGGATGGGAAAAAGATCGCCTATACGTGGCGGCAGATTCATGCTGAGCAAACCGCGCCCGACAAGGCCGATGAACGCGAAACAGAATCGCATTTGTGCATCTGCGATGCCGACGGCACGAACCACAAGACACTTGTGACCGAGAAGGGAATGGGCCAGTGGATGGTCACCATGGGCAGCGTTGATTGGCGCTGAGCGCGGGGCTGCTATGATGCCGGTAGTGAATTCGTCGTTCGCTACCGGAGTTCCCCGTGGCTGCACCTGCTGTTTTGCCCGAACTTGATACCGATACGGACACACAAACCCGGCGTCAGCCACCTTACGCCGTGATCCTACACAACGACGACATCACGAGCATGGACTGGGTGATTTTGGTGCTCCGCAAAGTGTTCGGCTACACCGTCGAGAAGTGCTTCGAGTTGATGATCGACGCCCACGAAACCGGACGGAGCATTGTCTGGATCGGGTCACTGGAAGTCGCGGAACTCAAAGCCGATCAAATGATTTCCTGCGGAGCCGACCCGAGCCAAAGTCAAAAAGGTGCCAAGCCACTCCGGGTGACGGTGGAATCGACGGAGTGAATCATTCGAGTTCGGCCCGGCGAACCAGTTGGCGATCCGGGGCACCCCGCGACAAATCGTAGACGCCCGGCGGTTCGAGTTTCTCAGCCGGTGCCAGGCGGCAGACCCGCTGCTTTTCCCCGGCTCGTTCCAGCAGACTTTTCAAACACTCTTGGCAGCTCAAAAAATAGGTCTTCAATTCCCGTGTGGTGCCATCCGTCCATTGGGCGGCGATTTTGAATGCGGCAACGGCGACGCAATCGGCGCCGCCACAGTTCACGGGATACTTCGGCATCGCATTCATGGGCGTTGCCTCAACCGGAGACGGGGAACGGGGTCGGTTGACCTTCGATTTCGGCGAGGGCGTTCATGGCCGCTTTGATCTCGGCCTCTTTTTTGTTGCGGCCCCAGACCGGCTCGTACTGCTGGCCATCGATCTCGGCGGCGATCTTGAAACACTTGTCGTGATCCGGCCCCTGCTCGTCCAAAATCACGTAGCGCGGGGTGCTACCGAACTCGCGCTGGGCCACTTGTTGCAACTGCGACTTCGAGTTGCTCCCCAAAGCTTCCTGGGCGACACGCTCAATCTCCGGGCCGATGAACTTCAGCACGAATTCTTTCGCCACGTCGTAGCCGCCGTCGAAGAAGATGGCCGCGACCAGCGCTTCGAACACATCGGCCAACAGGTTCGGTGGCATTTCGCCGTTTTGCAGCAAACCTTTACCGAGGAAGAGATACTCACCGAGCTTCAACGTGCGGCTGAAATCGGCACAGGTTTTCCGGCTGACCACGACCGACTTCACCTTGGTGAGGTCGCCTTCTTGGTACTCCGGAAAGCGGCCGTAGAGTTGTTCGCAGGTCACGAGGCCGAGCACGCTATCGCCGAGGAATTCCATCCGCTCGTTGGACGCTTGGCGACTATTCGCACTGGAAGTGTGGGTTAGTGCGGCACGGAGCAATTCGGGCCGCAGGAAGCGGTAGCCGATGGTCTCTTGGCAATCGTCGAGAACGTGCTGCTCTCGGGAACGAACGGGGGCAGCCATAAATTGCACAGGGACACAGTGATAATCCAATCAAAGTAACCCGTTGGCGCCGATGCGTCAACGGGCCGAATGCGTCAAAACGTGATACCGACGGTGGCGAAGTAGGTCAGGTCGTTGGCTTTGGCATTGCCCGGTTCGGAATCGTAACGATCTTGCATCCCGAGTCGGAGCGTGGCACCGTTGGCCGGGTCGAGCAGAATCTGGTACGCCGCACGGGCACGGACGCGGAATTGTGAAGGGCGATCAATCCGCGGGTAATAGTCGACGTTGGCAATCAGCGATTGACGGTCGTCGATCTTGTAAGTGACATCGGTACCGAACACCGCTTCCGGCACCCAGCGATCTTGAGGCCCGCCGATTTCGCGCACGACCCCGGCTCCGGCCCGCAACCGCCAGGTCAGTGGTTCGCTGTCGATCACCACATAGCCGACCCCGGCGTAAACCCCGACGCGGAAGTTGTAGGCCCGGAGTTCGTCGTATTCGACGTTCGTCGAGGCGAAGACCGACCACGGGGTGCCCACAAAGAGGATTTCATCGCGGGCGTTCAACAGCGCCTGCTGCTGGGTGATGATGCCATTTTGCTTGGAATAGGTGTATAAGAAATCGCTGGAAAAAAGGTTGTCGGCCGTTTTGCGAAGCGCGTTGAAACCGGCACGCAAGTTGAACAAGTCCGAGTTTCCACTGGCACCATTCAGGCCGACTTCGAAGCCGCCCGACCAAAGTTTCGGCAGACTCGGATCGGGCATGAGCGCGTTGCCGACCGGAGTGCTCACGGTCGCTTTGGCAGGGATCACCGATGGCGGAGTCAGCGTTTTATCGTTGAACGCTGACTCCGGTGCGCCGAAGTAAGCACCACCCCCTTTTGGAATTCCTTGAGCCAACCCGGAACCAGCAAATGAAATGAAACCGAGACACGCCATCAGCGCCCAGATGCGGAACATACCGAAACCTCACGGAGAGAAATGAATCTGGGCGATTCAATACCCTGGGTTGACGGGGAATCAAGGTGAAGTTTCGGGCGAGCCGGTCAGCGTCAGCTGCCGGATTCTGGATCGGTATGAAGCTGTACAGCACACTTATTTCCTCACGTGGAATGCGGCTTACGCAAACGGTGTCGGCCCGGCTCGATCACGGTGAACGTACCTCGGAGTACCTCTTCTGTGTACATTCCAAGTACCCGCGCTAATTCGGTATGAACAGCGAGCAAAGTCGACGGTAGCAGTCGCAAATACAAGACCCCAGTTCCCAACGCTTGAGTGAACACTAATCCTCCGTAGTCCCGATCCCGAGTCACGAAGATACGACCTTCCATTTGTGCAGTTTGCAAAAGTGACGAATCGGTGGCTTGCCACATTCCGAGGTCGGAAGCGGTGACGACGTCGTGACCCACGGCACGCAAGAAGAGCACCGTTGCGGAGTACACATCTTGATCGGTCAAAAGTTTCACGCCGTCTCCGCATAGCGGATGTCTTCCGAAGCGATCACGTCGATCGCATATTGCACGCAAGCTCGAACATCTTCGGCTGTCAAATCTGGATAGTAATCGCGACGGATATCAGCCGATGGAATTCCTTCACGGATTAATTCCAAAACGTTTTGCACGGTGATGCGCGTCCCGGCGACGCAAGGTTTGCCGAAATGAATTTGCATTTGCACGGCGACGCGATTTCGGGTAGTGGCCCATTAGTGTGTTGATGCTGCCTATCGACCCCATTTACGCCTATCGTCGCACAACCGTCAGGCTGTCGTCAACACTTCTTGCCGCTTTTCCTTCGCCTCCGGTCGCCGGGCGCGGTAGGTTGTCCCCGAAGAAACTGAAAACCGGAGGAAGAAGCGATGGCAGAGAAGCAGCCAGCATTTATCGAAAGCAAAGCGTCTATCGACGGAAGATGCGAGATGACTTCCGTTCTGTTCGTACTTCTCGACAAAAAGGGGAAGGATGGCAAAGGGACAAGACTTTATCCGCTGGATTGCGTTTCAGCACCATCGCGTGATGAGATCGTTCGTTACGGAGACAAGTCGTACACCGTCTCATTCACCGACGATCCCAATAGCAACGGCGAGCCAGAATACGCTGTAGTCGATTTGATTCCTACCAACGAATCCAATACCACTAGGGCGCTCGTTCACCTTCGATATTTGCGTGAACTTGGGTGAGGTCGGGGCGGTTCGCATCCAACCATTCCGCCTGGCGATTCGGCATCACCATTCGCCTTTTGTGCTGAATGGCGGTCGGGCCGTAGTAGTGCTTGCTCAGTTCCTCGTTCCATGCGGCCTTGATCGGCGCGAATAGGCGGAACAGTTGGCGAAAGGGCCAAATCAGTATCTCGGACATGATGGATGCCTTTGTGGAGTTGAAAATCGAACTCCACATTGTAACTGCCTACGCCATTCCCGCATTGCGGATCAGTTCTTCCAGTGTCCACGGATGATCTTCCAATCCCGTCGCCATTGCCGGGGTCGTCGGCTGTTTCTTCTTGCCTTCCCCGGCCGTCGCGTCGGTCAACGTCGCGTGCGGACGGCAGAAGTTGTAAAACGCGAACTGGAGCGCAAAGGCCAGTTCGTGATTCCGCCAGAGTTTCGAGAAGGCGTTCGTGAGTCGCAACTCGGGTTCAGCCGAAGGTGGAAGCGGCAAACGTCACATCGAACTCGCCGTAATCGCAGGTGATTTCTTCGCCCGCCCGAATGACGCGGAGCGCATACCCGGTGTCGCCATCCGCCGACAGATTAGGGGTCGGAGAATGGTTCATAAAGCGGGCGTTGTCGCCGCA
>JANXWE010000314.1 GCA_025351325.1 Fimbriiglobus sp. | reverse complement strand
AAGATACCCCGAGTACGTCGTCTGCGGTGCAATGTTCCACATGGAACCTTTGGGAGGGTTAGGAAAGATACTCGATTTTCCGCTCAAGTTCCCCTTCACCTGCCAACGGACTTTGCTATTGGTGCGACCGGGGTGTTAGATTCTTAGAGGGGGAACACGCACATGGATACGATCAAACCGCGTTTGGGGCGGGGCCTCGATGCCTTGCTCGGGACGATGGGCAACGATGGAACCGCAACGATCACGGCGACGGCCACGGTGAGTTTGGATCGGATCCAAAACAACCCGTTCCAGCCGCGCAAACGCTTCGACGACGACGAACTGAATCAACTGGCATCGAGCATCAAAGAGCACGGCATCTTGCAGCCCGTGGTGGTGCGCTCGCAGGGCGATGGCCACTACCAACTCATCGCCGGGGAACGCCGCGTGCGGGCCGCGCAGGTGGCCGGGTTGACCGCCGTGCCCGTGCACGTGGTCGACTTCAACGATCAACAGATTCACGAAGCGGCGCTGGTGGAAAACATCCAACGCAGCGACTTGAACGCCATCGAGAAGGCCCAGGGCTTCCGCGATTATCTGTCGCGTTTCACGATCAACACCGAGCAACTCGCCACCAAGTTGGGCATGGATCGTACAACCATCAGCAACCTCCTCGGCCTGCTCAACATGGCCCCGGAAGTTCAAGATGCCGTGCGGCTCGGGCAGGTGAGTTTGGGCCACGCGAAGGTGCTGAAAGGGATCACCGATCACACCCGGCAGATCGCGCTCTGCAAAGAGACGATTCTGAAGAACCTCTCGGTTCATGCGTTGGACATGATCGTGAAGACGGTGAAGCAGAACGTCCCCGGTGCCAAACCTGCGAAGGTGGCCGCCGAGAAAACGCCCCATGTGCAGAGCGTCGAGAACGAACTCCGCCAGCGCCTTTCGGTTCGCGTCGAGATTCAGGTGAAGGCCAAAGAGAAGGGGCAGATCGTCATCGGGTTCGAAACCAACGACGACTTCGAACGGATTCTGGAAGCGCTCCGCAAATGAGCGGAGTCCGGGAGCGAATCACAAGAAGCTGGCCCGTCGGGGTCGGCTTCCCGTGTTACCATGGGTTCACCTAAGGAGTTCTTCCCGATGCGTTCCCACCTTGGCCTACTCCCGCTCCTTTTGCTGTTCGTCCCGGCCTGCTCCGATCCTTCGCAACCCGCTGTCACGCTGAGCATCCAAACTCAAAAGCTGGTGTCAGGCGAGTACAAATCTGGGGATGGCCATTACTCGGTGCGGTTCCCCAAAAACCCGGTGATCTCCCACCGCGAGTTGGCGACTTCGGCTGGCGTATTGAACGTGGAAACGGCGAAATGCGAATCGGGCCGCGATCCGGTCTATTCGGTGAGCTTCACGACCTATCCGTCGAACTTCAGCGACGTGGACGCCAAAACGATCCTGGACGGCGTCCGTGATGGCCTCAAAGGGCAAGACGGCGAACTGCGGATCGACCAAACCATCGCCCAGGACGACAGTGCATCGGTGGCTCGGGATGTCCGGATTACTGCCGGAAAAAACACGATTCGCGCCCGCTTGGTGATGGTGGATCGCCGCTTGGTGCAAGTGCTGGCCGTCGGCACCAAAGATTCGATGGACGGAAAAGAGGTCGAGGCGTTCTTCAAGAGTTTCGAAGTGGAGAAATAAAAGTCCGAACCATTCGGGCTAGTCGGCGTCCCTCTTGCGTGGTATAATTGAAGCAGACGGGGTGTAGCTCAGCTTGGTAGAGCGCTTGCCTTGGGAGCAAGAAGTCGTCGGTTCAATTCCGGCCACCCCGATTCGGCCCCGGTGATGTCTGAGGATGTCACCGGGGCTTTTTCGTGGACATTTCTAGGGGTTGCGGGCGAAACCGCTACTCGTTTCCCGTCGTCAGTTAGACTCTCTCGATTGTCAGTGAATCCAGCTTCGGAGTTCTTCGGGCAAGTCCGACCGAAGTGGGATTTCCGAGCCGGAGCCGTGGCGGTAACGGGAGAAATCCAAAGTGAAGCCGTGACCTTCGAGGGACGGCAATTCATTCCGCATACGGCCACGGAGGCCGGCGCCCCTTGGAATCAACCCGCGATGTCGTCTGCGGGATTCAAGGCTTCGAGGGCGCCTTCGAGTCCGCGTGGGAAAATTGTTGTAGGCAACCCGTCACGCAGGTAGACTCCACTCTCAAAGCCGATTCGTTGTCCCTGAAGCACTCGTCTGGGAAAGATCGGCACAATCACCAGGTCGTTGTCTCGGCCTTTACTCGCATCGGGTGGACCTCAACCTGGGTCGTTCTCGCGATCGCTGCTGCAAGCTCGCCCACCCTACGGAATCCCACATGCAACGCTTACTTCTCCTCTGTGCCGTTTTGATCGTATCCCGAGCCGACGCTGCGGACTCCCCGCCCCCGCTCGCCGAACAGTACCTCCATAGTGGAAAGCTCGCCGATGGGGAAACCGCATCCATTCTGGCACTCGAACTGAAGCCCGCAGACGATGAAGTCCGTTTCGGGTTGGGGGTAATCCAATTCGCCCGGGGCATCGAGAATCTCGGTCGAGCCTGCTACGAATACGGGGCGAAATCCGAGAACGCCGACGTCCCCTTTCTGCGGATCCCGGTTCCGGAGAACAAGTCCCCCTCCACGATCAGCTACCGCGCTCTGGGGCGGATTCTCGACGGCTTCGCACAGGATCTGGAGCGCGCCGAAAAGTCGCTCTCCCTCATCAAGGACGAAAACGTCAAACTGCGGCTCCGGCTCGCCGATGTGAAGTTCGATTTCACCGGAAAGGGCAAAGAGACGACCACGCTCGTCCAAATTCTCGACAAGCTCAACCGGCAGCGATTCGACTTCCTGAAGGGCAACAAAGAGTTTCGCGTCCACTTCGACCGGGGCGACGTAGCTTGGCTCCGAGCCTATTGCCATTTGCTGTCAGCGATGGTCGATGGCTACCGCTCCGTCGATGAGGAAGCGGGTTTCGCCGAACGGGTGAAGGGCATCTTCCCAAAAATCGAGGAGACGGGCGAGAAATTGGGCGATCACTGGTTGTGGAGGGGGCTGAAGGTCGTCGACCCGCCGAGGCTCCGCCGAGCCCGTTTGCACTTGGTGTCGGTTTGCGAACTGAACCGCGAGACGTGGAAGTTCATCCTCGCCGAACAGGATGATGATTACGAGTGGTTGCCCAACGCCAAACAGAAGGGGGTGGTGGGTCTATCGGTGGATCGGGCGCGGATCGACGCCTGGCTCGAAATGATGGATCTGCTCGAAGGATTGCTGAAGGGGGAACGGCTGTTCGTGTATCAAGCCCTCTCGAATGTATTCAAAGCTCCCGAAGGTACTGGTCTGAACCTCAAGAAAGTCCTGGACGATCCCCCGGTCGATCTTTTCAACTTCACGCGGCTGAGGGAGAAGGGGATCGGCCAGAAGTTTCTCGAAATCGCCAAGGACAAAGTCAAAGATGGGATCGGTTTGGAGACGATCTTGCAGACTTTGCGGGTCTTCGACGGCCCGTTCGATTTCATATACGCGGCATGGTTCAATTGAGATCGCATCATCGGGCACCGAGGGTATGCAGTCAATTTTGGCCGTGACGCCGACTGTCGCTGTTCGCCCCGTGAGAAGGATAAAGCTTGTGGCTTCGAGAACTGGCGCCGGAGACAGAACAGCCGGCTGTTGGGCAAGCGGAAGAGTCGTTGAACGTCATAGATCGCAGCATCGACCCGAATGCCGGCGCTTTGGGCACGGCCAGTGCGGCCCTTTGATCCGGGGGAAGGGCGGCCCGTTGAGCGAGCAACTCGGCCAATTTCGGGGGCGAAAGGGGAGCAGGTTCCATTTTCGAGGTGGCGTGTCGGTTCAATTCCGGCCACCCCGATTGAAGCCCCGGTTGCCCGTGCCGATGTTCTGTTCTACGCTTTGAAATGCGGCTGATCAACGCCGTTTGTCACCGAGGGCTAAAAACGTGAATGATCCGATGACCGCGGCGGTGCTCCCGCTTGGTAACGAACTCGCCTTTTGGTCGCGTTTTCGCGTCACGTTCGGCCCGGCCCTGGTCGGCCTGATCGGCGGAACGCTGACCGTCGGCATCGCCTGGAGCATGATGGTCGCGGTGTTCAAGAACATCGCCGGGGTCTACGCCAAGTATCCGAGTGTGGACGCGCCTTGGCCGGCCCGAGACTTCACGCTCCCCTACGCCGTCATGGTTCCGATGGTCTTCTTGGCGGTTGCGGCCCCATTTATCATCGGGCTGGTGACGGCACGGTTGGTGCGGCCGAAGGGTCAGTGGGAGGCGGTGTCCGCGGGGTTGACGACGGCGGCAACCGCCAGCGCCGCCGCGTACGTCGTGTGGATCGGCTGGGTGGTCACCATCGGCATGGTGATCGTGCCATCGATTTCGGATATGTCGGTGCTCGCGAAGTCGTCGCGGACGCCGGCCGAGGCGACGGTGCTCCCGTCCGACGTGCTGACTGCCCCATATCCCGAGTTGAAAGCGACACCAGCAAACGACCGCGGCCAGTTGTTTTCCAATAAAATCGAGTCTGACCAAGCGGTTGGCAGTGTGTATGGCGTCTGGTTCGGCGTGATCGTGTCCATGGCGGCCGTCGGCCTGCCCGCCTTCTGCGGCACACTGGCGGGGGCCTGGCTCCTGCGCCGCGGCGGCTCGCGGTGGTCGAATCTGGTCTCGTACTTCGAACTGACAGTTGCGACGGCCGGCCCGCTCGTCGTGCTGGTGTATCAGATGGTGCGGGTCGGATTCGCGTTTGGCCAGCCGATCGACTGGCTCCGGTGCGCTGCCTTGGCAATGGTTTCCGCAGTGGTTGTTAAGGGTGTGATTGGTCGGTGGGGCTGGCCAATCCGCCTCGTGGCAGCATTCTCCTGGGCACTGGTACTCTTCGGTGCGGGCATCGGCGGCCAATTCACTGCATCAATCGGGTACGCCGCGTACGCCGTTTACTTTGGCTTGGCTTTTCTGCTGTTCCAAAAGTGGCACTCGGCGCCCAGCGAGTCATACGCCGAAGAAACCGAACTATCACCTGTCTTGGCTTGACCAACTCCACACTCCGACCGCTAACGCGGCCGGCTCGCCTCAAAAGTTAACAACACTCTGTTGACGGCTTTTCCACAATTTGCGTCATTCTCGTACCATCCCGAATGGCGCATTGGGGTTGCGCCGCGAGGTTGGGCTTCACTCTGCGCACCGCATTGCGTAAAATATGGGCATGGTTCAGCCCACCTTCGCAATCGGAGTCGGCTTGAAACCCACATTGTGGGCCGATTTCCACATTCTTCCTGAAAATCGCTCCGCAGTTCGGGCCTGCAAGCGCGTCGTGCAGGCTCTGCACCGGCCGCTCCGTCGCATCCCCTTCGCATCGCCCCTTTTGCTCCATGGGCCACCTGGTACCGGCAAATCGTACCTCGTCCAGACCCTCATTCGAGAAATCATTGCCGGGCCAGCCGCACAGACGGTGCAATCGGTATTGGCGAACGAATTCCCCCGTTCCACCCCCTCGACCGAGAACCCGCAACTATCCCTCGACGAATTCGAAGACCTTTTATCATCCGACCTTCTGGTGGTCGAAGACTTGAATGAAGTTAAGGATTGCGACATCGATTCCGTGATTCGCTTACTCGATCACCGCAGTGCCCGGCAGCGGCCGACGGTCATCACGGCATCGGATGGCCCAGCCGGATTGACGCACTTGCCGCGACGCCTCACCAATCGTCTCGCAGCGGGGTTGGTCGTCCGGCTGGAATATCCGAGCCTGACGAGCCGCCGGCTGTTGGTGACCAGCGTTGCCGAGAAGCGGAAGCTGAAACTCGACGAGGCGGCGGAGAAGTGGTTGGCCAAGAACTCGGCGGGCAGCATCCGGCTGTTACTCGGGTTCATCGACAAGTTGAAGTCGCTGGCGAAGCAGAAGGGGTTGCCACTGACCGCGAAACAAGTGCGCGACTGGTTGCGCGAGCCGACCGAGGCGGTCGATCCGATGGAACGGATCGTGAACCGGGTGGCCACCAGTTACGGGGTGAAGCCGAAAGAGATTTTGGGTGCCAGCCGCTTGAAAGGTGTGATGATCCCACGGCAGGTGGCCATGTACTTAGCTCGTGAGGTGGCGAAACTGCCGCTGGCCACCATCGGCCGCTACTTCAACGGCCGCGATCACACGACCGTGTTGCACGCGACTCGCAAGGTGATCGAGACGATGAAGAGCGACCCAGAATTGGTGGTCGCCGTCCGGGAACTGAAAGCCGGATTGAAGTGAGATCGGCGGTCAACGGCGCTGTGGAAAACTTGACGCGCACTTGGCGCGCCACTGTCGTCCGGCGACGCGCAAAGATTCTTTCGAGGTTTCCCAAATCGCGGGTTCGGTTCTATCGACGGCGCGCGCCAGTTCAAAAGCAAACGCGCGTCAAGTTATCCACAGTCGCGGTTTCGGCGCATCTCCTTCCAATTCAGCATCATCCGCGGCAAAGCACCGTTTGCGTGCCACAAACGGGCGCCGCCTTACTACTGTTATCTCGTTTTAAAATGAAAGAATAAAAGGAAGAGAAGGAGCCACGGAGGCGAAGAGCAATTCGTAAACTTTCCACACGACCCCTCATCGAGTAAACGCCATGAAGATGACCTGCGCCCGAGACGCCCTGTTGACCGCTTGCCAGATCGTGCAAGGGGCCGTGGCCAAGAGCACCACCAAGCCGATCCTGTCGAACATCAAAGCCGTCACCCACGACGACGCCTTGACGCTGATGGCCACCGATCTCGAAGTCGGCATCCGTTACGAACTCCGCGGGGTGAAGGTGATCCGGGCCGGGGCCGCGATCCTGCCGGTGGTGAAGTTGATTTCGATTCTCCGGGAATCGTCGGAAGCGGAGATCACCATCGATGCCGGGGAGGAGACCACCAGCATCAAACTCAGCTCGAGCAAGTACGAACTCCCCGGCGGCGTGCCGGACGATTTCCCCGACCTGCCCAACTTCGACGCCGGCGGTCGCTACCACGAAATCAAGGCCGGCGTGTTGCGGACGATGATCAAGCGGACGGTGTTTGCCGCGGAGAAGCGAGAAAACACCCGCTACGCCGTCACCGGCATCTTGTGGGAGGCGGAGAAGGGCCGCGCCCGGCTCGTCGCCACGGACACCAAGCGGCTCGCCATGACCGACGGCCCGGCCGACATCCATGGCGACGAGGACGCCAAGCCGCAATCGCACCTGATCCCGCTCAAGGCGATCCAGTTGCTCGAACGGAACTTGTCCGATGACGGCGAACTGATCCGGGTCGCCCTCAAAACCAACGACGCGCTGTTCCAGACCGAGCGGGCGATGATTTACACGCGCTTGGTCGAGGGCCGCTTCCCGCCGTACCAGCAGTTCATCCCGAAGAAGATGGCCGTGAAGCTGACGCTGCCGGCCGCCGAGTTCTTCGCCCGGATCCGCCAGGCGGCGATCACCACCGACGACGAGAGCAAGCGGGTCGATTTCCACTTCGAGGCCGGCAAGCTGACCCTGCAAGCGCGCGGCCCGGAAACGGGATCGAGCGAAGTGGAAATGGCCCTGCCCAGCTACGACGGCCCCGACATCGACATCGCCTTCGACCCGGCCTACCTCACGGAGATGCTCCGCGCCATCGACGGCGAGGCGTCGATCCAGTTGGAGATGACCGAAGCCCGCGACCGGGCCATCTTCCGCATCGGCGAGCATTATTTGTATTTGGTGGTGCCGATGGTGGGGTGAGGGTATAACTCTGTGCCGGGCCCCGGTTGGTAGGAATTAGACACAAACACTTGCACCGCCATCGCACTTGACTTTAAAGTCAAGTGGACTATTATGGCTTACGTGCTACCTGAAAGTGGTGTAGCCAGTGCACGTGACTGTTATCTGGGATGATGAGCCGGGCGGGAACGTAGAGCACGTCGCCGAGCATGGCCTGACTCCGGAAGAAGTAGACGAAGTATTGCTCGACGATTCGATCCGGGTGGGTGTAAGCAAAAGCACCGGCAGGCCGTGCAAGTTTGGCTACACGTCGTCGGGCGTGTACATCATTGTGGTTTGGGAAGAAGTGGCGGACGACCCTCGAACTATTTACCCGTTTACTGCGTACAAAGTCCCCGAACCGTACCATTGATCTGCCGGTCTTGTGAGGAGAACGCTATGGGCAAGAGAAACAACTCCCCGGTCACCGTCGTCGATCTTGAAGCTCTCCGTGCCGCCGCTGCTGAAGTGCACGAACAATTAAAACATAAACCCGGGATCGATGAACTGCTGACCCCGGAAGAACTTCAGGAAGCATCACCTTTCTACTTCGCGTTGCGTGAGTACATCCGCCAACTGAAAGAAGCACGCGACGAAGCCGGTTTAACTCTCGCCGAAGTCGCGGCAATAAGTGGGCTGGCGGTAGAATCCCTGTCGCGATTGGAAACAGGCGCGCAGACGAATCCGACGTGGAAAACACTCGGCCTGTACGCGAAGGCCGTGGGCCGACAGCCTTCTATTGAAGCGGTCGCTTAGATGCATGCTGCATCGGCGAGCATTATCTGTATTTGGTGGTGCCGATGGTGGGGTGAGGCTGTAAAGTTAATTTTACAACTTTCTCAAGCTCTTTATAACAATGCCTGCTCCTCCACTCGTTGAAGAACTGGTTCGGCGTTTTCTCGACAACGAGTCGTCGTATCGGAGCCCGAACTACAAGGAAGATCAACTCCGCCAGGAGTTCCTTAATCCGTTCTTCGAGTGCTTGGGCTGGGACATGGCCAACCGGGCGGGCTACGCTCTCGCTTACCGCGATGTCATCCACGAAGACTCCCTGCTCATCGGCGGCCAATCGAAAGCTCCGGACTACTCGTTCCGCATCGGCGAAGTCCGGAAGTTCTTCATCGAAGCCAAGAAGCCGGCGGTGCAAATCGCCCGCGATCCCGACTCGGCGTATCAGCTCCGCCGCTACGGCTGGTCGGCCAAGCTCCCCGTTTCCCTCCTCACGAACTTCGGCGAATTGGCCGTCTACGATTGCTCGTTGGAACCCGGCCCGGACGACAAAGCCGCCACCGCGCGGATCGAGTTCCTCTATGCGAAGGACTACGTCGAGAAGTGGGAGTGGCTCGTCGGCCACTTCTCCAAGCAAGCGATCCTGAAAGGCGCGTTCGACAAGTACGCTGTCGGCAACAAAGGCCGGCGCGGAACCGCCACGGTCGACGCCAAATTCCTCATCGAGATCGAAGGTTGGCGCGAACTGCTGGCGCTGAACTTCGCCAAGCGGAACGCCGAGCTGACGCAGGCCGAATTGAACTACGCCGTCCAGGTGACCATCGACCGGATCATCTTCCTGCGCATGTGCGAAGACCGGGGCATGGAAACGTACGGCCGGATGAAAGAATTGACCGAGGGCGCCGGCGTCTACCGCCGCTTGCAGCAGCTCTTCGCCCTCGCCGACGACCGCTACAACTCCGGGCTGTTCCACTTCAACGCCGAGAAGGACCGCGGCCGGCCGGACAATCTCACGCACGCGCTCGTGCTCGACGACAAGCCGCTGAAGCAGATCTTCCGCCGCCTCTACTACCCCGAAAGCCCGTACGTCTTCAACGTCATGCCCGCCGACATCCTCGGCCAGGTCTACGAGCAATTCCTCGGCAAAGTCATCGTCCTCAACAATCGCCACGTTGCCAAGGTCGAAGAGAAGCCCGAGGTCAAGAAGGCCGGCGGCGTCTACTACACGCCGACGTACATCGTCGAATACATCGTGAAGCAGACTGTCGGCAAACTGCTCGATGGGGCGACTGCGGAGACCGCGAGCAAGTTGCGCATCCTCGATCCCGCCTGCGGTTCCGGTTCGTTCCTGCTCGTGGCTTACGATCACCTGCTCAAGTGGTATCTGAAGTACTACCTCGCCGACGGCCCGGAGAAACATGGCAAAAGACTCGTGAAAGTCGGCGAGCGCGAGTACCGCCTGACAACGGCCGAGAAGAAGCGCATCCTGATCGACAACATTTACGGAGTGGACATCGACACGCAGGCCGTGGAGGTGACGAAGCTCTCGCTGCTGCTGAAAGTGCTGGAGGGCGAAACCGACGCCAGCTTGAAATCGAGCCCGAAGCTCACGGGCGAGCGCGTCCTGCCCGACTTGGACAAGAATATCCTGTGCGGGAATTCGCTGATCGGGCCGGAGATCCGAGGTTCGGAACGCTTCAAAGCGCTCGCGGATGCCGATCAAAACGCGATTGTGCCGTTCGATTGGAAATCCGCGTTCAAGAAGGTCTTCCAAGCGGGCGGTTTCGATGCCGTGATCGGCAATCCGCCGTACATCCGCATCCAAATTCTGAAAGAGTGGGCGCCGGTCGAAGTCGAACTGTATAAGGAGTACAAGTCGGCGCAAGAAGGGAACTACGACATCTACGTCGTCTTCCTCGAACGCGGGCTGCAGTTGCTGTCGAAGCGCGGTCGGCTCGGGTACATCTGCCCGAACAAGTTCTTCAACGCGAAGTACGGCCGGCCGATTCGGTCACTCATCGCGGGCGGGAAGCACCTCGCGCACGCCGTCCACTTCGGCGATCAACAGGTGTTCAACGGGGCGACGACGTACACCGCACTGGTCTTCTTGGACAAAGTAGCGGCCGAGCAGTGCCATTTCGTCAAGGTGGCGTCATTGGATAGTTGGCGGCGCGGCCTCGAACTGAACGATGGCACTGTGAAGGCTGAAGAAATCACCGAAGGCGACTGGAACTTCACGGCGGGGGAGGGTGCGTCGCTGCTCAAGAGGCTGCATGCGTTGCATCCGAAACTTGGCGATGTAGCCGATCTGTTCGTCGGTCTTCAAACGAGTGCGGACAGAATCTACGTCGTCGATCTCAACAGTCCCATCGAAGAAGGCATCACGAAACCCTTCCTTCTAACGGGAGATTTATCACCGTACTCGCCTTTGAAGCCATCAGCGAAGCTGATTTTTCCCTATATCATTACGGCGAATGAAATCGCGCTGATGAACAAAGATGTCATCCAATCCAATTTTCCCAAATGCTGGGCCCACCTTTGCCATCATCGTGAATCGCTTACGCATCGTGATATGGGAGGGGGCAATGATGCATGGTTCCAATTCGGCCGTTCGCAGAATCTCACTAAGATGGACCTGCCCAAGCTGATTATCCAAGTGACTGCGAATCGGCCCACCGTCTTGTTGGATGAGCAAGGCCTTTACATGACTGGTGGAGGAAGTGGGCCCTTTTACGGAATCCGCCCGAAGCGCGACGACGTGCCAATCAAGTATCTCATGTCCATCCTGAACTCGAAGCTATTCGGATATGTAGTCAAAGCGCAGAGTACGAACTTGCGCGGCGGTTACTTCAAATTCTCGAAGCAGTACATCGAGAATGCACCCATTCTCCTTTCGGACAAGCCTCATCAAGATCGGCTCATCGCCATAGTCGAACAAATGCTCGCGCTCCACGTCCGACTCGCCGCCGCCAAAACCCCGCACGAAGCGGATTCCCTCCAATCGCAGATCGAGGCCACCGACGCCCGCATCGACGCTCTCGTGTACGAGCTGTACGGCCTCACGGCCGAGGAGATCGCCATCGTCGAGGCTACGGTCCCTGTCGGAAAAGACTGAGTTCCCGATTCGCAATCATTAATGCCTACCGTATTCATTTCCAACTACTTCCACCACCCGCGAATAAAACCCCGAGGACACATCCGCCGGGCCGCTGCCAATCACCAATTTCAATGCTTCGTCGATGGTGATCGTCTCGGCCAAAGCCAACCCGGCGGCGGCGATGCAAACGGAACGGCTCATCCCGGCCGAGCAGCAGACCAAAAGCGTAACGCGGGCCACCAAGATCGCGGCGATGGATTGGATCGTCAACCGGACGAGCCAGGGCGGATTCTCGGCGTCGTCGGACAAGGGGAATCGACAGCGGATCAAATCGCGGGGGAGAACGGAGTGCGGCTCGCTGTCGGCGAGTTCGACGACGGCGGCGAGCCCGGCATCCAAGACCGCCCGTGCGTCGCGGAGATCGCCCGCGTGACCCAGCCAGAGTTGTCGGCCGGCGATTTGCCGCATGGATTACTTTTCTTGGCGAGCCGGTTCAGCGTGAGCGGCCGGATTCTTTTGAGGTGGTTAGAATCCGGCCGCTCACGCTGGCCGGCTCGCCGGGCTTCCCACCAATTTCATCGTCACTGGCACGACTCTCACTCCAGCTTCCTTGTCAAACAATCCCCGTGCGCCTACTACTCCTTATCATTCACCCCTACAGGATGTCCCGACCTATGGCTACCAAAACGTTTGCCGCCCAAACCGCCACCAGTCCACTGGCCCCGTTCGCCATCGAGCGCCGGGAATTGTTGCCGACGGATGTGGCCATCAACATTGAATTTTGCGGGGTCTGCCACTCCGATTTGCACCAAGCCCGCAACGACTGGAAGGGGAGCAGCTACCCGATCGTCCCCGGCCACGAGATCGTCGGCCGTGTGAGTGCGGTCGGCACCGGGGTCAAAAAGTTCAAGACGGGCGACCTCGTCGCCGTCGGCTGCATGGTCGATTCGTGCCGCACGTGTGCCAGTTGCACCCGCGGGTTGGAGCAGTACTGCGAGAAGAGCTGCACGTACACCTACAACAGCCCGGACAAGAACACCGCCGGCAAAATGACCTACGGCGGCTACTCGGAAAACGTCGTGGTGGATGAAGCGTTCACCCTCAAGCTTTCGGAAAAAGTCGATGCGGCATCGTCCGCCCCGCTGGTGTGCGCGGGCATCACCACCTATTCGCCGCTGCGGCACTGGAAGGTCGGCCCCGGCATGAAGGTGGGCATCGTCGGCTTGGGTGGCCTCGGGCACATGGGGGTGAAGTTCGCCAAGGCGTTCGGTGCCCACGTGGTGTTGTTCACCACGTCGGCGAGCAAAACCGAAGATGGCAAGCGGCTCGGGGCACACGAAGTGGTGGTGTCCAAAGATGCCGCGGCGATGGCGAAGCAGACGGCCAGCTTCGATTTCATCCTCGATACCGTGTCGGCCGACCACGACATCAACGCCTATTTGGCACTGTTGAAACTCGACGGCACGCTGGTGTTGGTGGGTGCCCCGGAGAATCCGCTGCCGGTCGCGGCATTCAGCTTGCTCGCCAGTCGCCGGAGTTTCGCCGGTTCCGGTATCGGTGGCATCGCGGAAACGCAGGAAATGCTCGATTTTTGTGCCGAAAAAGGGATCACGTGCGACGTCGAGATGATCCGCATCGATCAGATCAACGAGGCCTACGAGCGGTTGCTCAAAGGCGACGTGAAGTACCGCTTCGTGATCGACATGGCATCGCTGAAAGCGTAACCCCACCTCACGCCGCCTCGGTAGCCAACCCACGCATGGCGTCGCGGATTTCGGTGTACTGGGGCACGGAATTGTCCTCGTACACTTGGTTCATGCCGATGCCGGGGACGTGTTTGCCCTGCAAAATCCGGGGTTGAACGAGCAGGTCGTAGAAGTGATCCTCGATCACCCGGCGAAGCAGATGTTCGCTGAAGTTGGTCACTTCCGTGTCCTCGTTCACGAACATCACCCGTCCCGTCTTCTCCACGCTGCGGGAGAGCGTATCCCAGTCGTACGGGAAGATGCTGCGCAGGTCGATCACGTCGTACTGATAACCGTAGTCCCGTTGTAATTCGTCGGCGGCTTTCACACACATCGGCACCGGTCGGCCATAACTGATGACTGTGCCGGTGGTTCCTTCGCGCACCAAACTGGCCTGCCCGATGGGGATGAACTGTTCTTGCACCTCGGGCCAGTCCGGTTTCCAGGTGGTTCGATCCCCGACCGGGGCATCGATCCGCCGAGAGAGTTCCTCGGCGTCAGCGGGTTCACCGGGAATGAGTTTATCCCCTTTCACCCGCATCAGTGCCTTGGGCAGCAGCACGAGCACCGGATTCGGATCGGCGATGGCGCTGAGCATGAGTCCGTAGGCGTCGTACGGGTTCGATGGCATCACGATTTTCCAGCCGGCGAGCCGGGAGGCCCAACTCTCGAAACTGTGGCTGTGGTAGACGCTGCCGCGGATACCCGCCCCGTTGGGGGTCATCACCACGATGGGCATGGGGAAGCCACCGGCACTGCACCAGCGTTGGTTCCCGGCCACTTTCAGTAGATCGATGCTATTGAAGGCGTAATCACAGAATTGGATCTCGGCGACCGGTTTGCAGCCAGCGTACGCCAACCCCATTGCGGTACCGAGGATGCCGCGTTCGTCGAGTGGGCTGTTCCAAGCCGTGGCCAGCCCCTGCGTGGCGGTGAACACCCCGCCGAGCGGCGGCCCGACGTCTTCCCCGAAGATGTCGGTGACGCCGAGGTGCGTTTCCCCGTAATGCAGGGCGAGCCGGATTGCTTGGACGAGTGTGGCCATTGTTTCGCTCCGATCCTCTTGATCCTGTCTTACGATCCGCGTCATCCGCGTCCCTCTTGTGCGTTTGAAAACTTTTTCGTCCTACAATTCAGCGGGTTGAGAAACTCGGCTGGCCAAGCGGGCCGATCCCGTCCAAAATAGCCCAATCGTGTCGGCCGTCTTCCGAGGAAGAATCGCACCATGCCAACATCTTTGGATCCCGACGAACCGCCCGAAGATCATCCACCCCGGCGTGGCGTCGCCACCGTGGGGGTCGGAACACCGGCCATCATCCGCAGCGGCCGCGAGGCCATCAGCACCGAACTGGCGCTGACACTCTTCCGGCAAATGGTGCGAACTCGAGCGCTCGAAGAACGCAGCATCAAGATGTCGAAGTCCGGGGAAGCTTATTTCTGGATCGGCGGCCCCGGCGAAGAAGCGTTGAACGTCTGCCTCGGTTTGCAAATCTTAAAGGGTCGCGGCCCCGCCTTCGATTTCCTCCACCTCCACTACCGCAGCTCCGGAATCCTCCTCGGCATGGGTATGTCGATGCTCGATCACATTCGCCAACTGGCGATGACGGCACTCGATCCGCACAGCCGCGGTCGCAACTTCGTGGGCCACTACGCGATCCCGGAATGGAACGTCATGCCGGTGACGAGTGTGATCGAAGTGCAGTGCGTCATGGCACCGGGTACGGCCCTGGCCCAGAAGCGGCACGGCGGCGAAGGGTTGAGCTTGGCGGTCTCTGGCGATGCGGGCACCGCCGAAGGGGACTTCGAGAGCTGTTTACTCTGGAGTAGCCGACCGGGGAACGAACTCCCGGTACTGATGGTGGTGGCGAATAACAATTACGGGATTTCGACGAAGCACAGCACCCAGCACTCCGTGAAAGAGATTGCGACACGCGGCGGGCCATATGGGATCCGCTACGAAACCGTCCGCGATGGCAACGACCCCGTGACCATGTGGAACGCGGTCGATCGGGCCATGCGCTACGTCCGCCGGGAGCGCAAACCGTTCGTTCTCGAAGCGATGGTGAGCCGCCTGCACGGGCACAGCAGTAGCAGCGGTGCCCAGCGGAACTGGGAGGAAGCCGACTGCGTGGCCCTGTTCGAGCAAAAGTTGATCGACGCCGGGGCCATCGACTCGGACACCGTGCGGACGCTGAAGGACGAAGCCAAACAAGAAGCCGACGCCGCCACCGTAGCGGTAGCGAGTGAACCGCGTCCCACCCGGGCCGACGTCTACCGAGACACCTACGCCCCTTCCGCGGTCGATGTGGTGTACCCCCACGATTACACCGGTTTACCGCAGCGCCGATAATGAGCCGCGAGACGTCCGTCG
>JANXWE010000285.1 GCA_025351325.1 Fimbriiglobus sp. | reverse complement strand
CTGCCGGCAGAAGTAGCGGCCGCGCCACTTCCAGAAGTAGCGGAGGTCGTCGACCCCTTCGGCGGTGAGGAATCCGTGGCCCATCCAATGGGGCGGGAGCACGTTGAGGAAGTGGTCGTAGATCGCCTCGTCGATCTCCTCAATGCGCCGTGGGTCGAGATCCGCCGGATCATCGCCTCCCAAGGTTCGGCCTCTGGTCGGGGATGGAACGGCCCGGCCCGCAGGATGGCGAGCAGGCCGGTCTCCAACCGTGTGGGCGAAAGAATCATCGCAAGGTCTCCGAAACGGGAAGAAAGGAAATGTCGAAAACCGATATGCACCACCGGTCTCCGCGGGCGATGCCGGCGGAGTCGGTGAGAAATGCGTCTACGGAAGTGGCGTTCGAAAGAGCTGTGCGGGCGCGACCCAAGCATTAGCACGGAAAGCGGTGAGGAATCAAATCTGCCGAAATGGGGTAAGGACTTGAGGTGTCGTGGTAGTCTGCGATTCGAAGCGTCAGAATCCGGGGAGGCCCAGAAAAAGATTATCGATAAGAATGCCAAGCACGGAAGCGACAGCTCCTCGTATCCATTTTACGGGATATCTCAGGATGCAGGATCCCTTCCGGAAGTTCTCGAACATACGATAAGCGAGTACGCTGTTTTGGATCCCTCAGCATACGATTTCAGTCGCCTGTAAAGATCAGAATGTTTCCCTTCGCTCCTACGCTCACTGACTTCAGTGTAAAACCTGGAGCTTTGAGTGGGGCGACTACTAGTTTGCTGGACTGTCCACGATTGGTGAAGGTGATGTCTTCAGTGGCGCCTGTGAGCGTCGGTATTGTTATTACGACTGTGTCCGCCCCGGCTGGTCGGTCGAACTCAACGCTGATGTAAACAGTTTTGTCGCCCTGGGTACCGCCTGCCTTGAGTTCCAGAAGCGGCTGATTTGCGACCTCGCCAATGAAGGGGAGTTTGAACACGTTTGAATCTCCATTATTAGTGTCTTGAGTCATCATGGCCTTGAGTAACGTCTCTCTATTTGCCGCTGCATCTGAGTTTACAGAGCAAGCCACCATCAATGGTGCCATCAGGTCTAGTCCGCCGTACAGCAAACCATCTTTGTCTGTTTGTCCATCACGGATCCAACGAAAATCTGCGTTCCAGAGCCCTGAATCACGGGAATGAGGAAAAGTATCGGGAGCGGTTTTGAGGATATCTAGTGTTCCGGATACAGTCGGGTCATTATACGGTGCTTGATGGAAACGATGGGCTAGCGCCATGAACCATGCGTTATCATACTTCTTAGCGAGATCTACGGCCGAACCTATAGTTTTTGGGTCGAATAGATCCGCAGCAGAAAGCGTCATGTAACCATGGAACCGCAAGTAGTCCTTGCCCCTTCGAGTCGCTGCTAGCCTTCGCAGCAAGCCGGAGCCCGGAATGTCGATTACCACGTTGTCGAGCAGCATAGTGAGGTCAATGTCGAGCACGTCGAGTTTGATGTGCCATGATGGGGGATCATAACGGGGAAGCGGTGGACTCTTCCACCAGCCTGGTTTTGGTGGTTCGATAGTAAAGTCAACGCCGATAGGGAGAGAGGTAGGTAGGTCTGGAGTGCCTACCAATTGCAAGATTCGACGGAGTGGAAGACGGATGCGAGTGTTGTTAAATGAAGCATCGTCGGTGGTATCGAGTAGCACGCCCGCAATGAAGAGATCATAAATGACCTGTGACAAGATGGCATCGATCGGCTGAGACGGGTTGCCGTCCCAATTGCCGATGATGGCAATGATAGGATCGACAATGCGATCAAGTATCGGCTGCAGCACTTTGGAATCGAACTCTTCGCTGAGGCGGCCAGCGATATTGAAAAGTCTCGCGAGCAAATCCCATTCGTCGGTGGTTCCTTCGACTTTACTAGAAAACATACCGTGAATAGACTTCGGGATTTCTTCCCTACATGCATGCGAGATGAGGTCGGACAGTACCAATGTGATTTCTGAGATCAGGCCAAATGATAGGGGCCCGATGTACTCAGCGTATTTTGCAGGATCATTGTCCCTGACTATAGCGGCTATGATCCCGAACGGGTAGGCAACGTGATGGCAGTAAGGTCCACGGTCCTCAGCTGTCTTGCGAACGCGGCCGCCTGCTTCCCATCGGATGGTGTAAGCCGCAGACCTTGTGATGTAATCGATGCATCTGCTTACGACACGTACGATGGTATAACGGGCCCGCTCGTAATCAGCACGATGCGCGGCTGGTACGTCGTTTTCAATATTGTCTAGAATACTTTTAGTAAACCGCAGTGACGACAATAGCGTTGCATACTGATCAAACGAAGGGGCGAGTTGCATGGCCGCTGTGCCGTCACCACCTTCAAAGTTGCAGATGTTTTCGTCGCGATCTGGTGCATCAGCCGAATCAGATCGCAAGAGGAAGCCGAAAGGGGCATTCCCACGCTCAAGGTACCCTCGCTGATAAGAGCCTAGGCGTTCATAGGATCCGAGAATGCCATTGACTAGGTTGAGCGGCGATTGGAGAAATGTGAGCGAATACTCAGCCGCAAAAGTAGTCAGTGCGATCGAAGAGTAGACTAAGTTGTCGCCTGCAGTCACTCCAATTACCGGCCGCCTCTCCATGTCCGCGGGACCGTCGCAAAGGTATAGGTTATCCGCGTTGAGGAACGTCCCGTTGTCAGTCCTGCCGTCTCCTGAAGTGATCATGAACGGGGCATACATGAAAGGCTGCGGTGCGCCGCCATCTTGCGTAAGACGCAGTGTATACCTGCGGGAGTAGCCTGCTGCACACTGATCCCAGCCCCCAGAGTACAGCCCCAACGGGCCACGGAGATACCGTGTCCGGCAAGCTATATATTTGCGAGCCAATTCTTCAGTGAGAATCATGTGTTGAGCTTTGGGTCACGTATTGCGCGTGCAAGCGACTAGGGTAGGCACAATTATGTGCGAATCGGCTCGAATGTGAGCTCGAACTCCAGTCCGGAATCGCCGGCTGTTAGGTCGATCATTTTGGTTCCAGACTCGTCCGTTCGAGTAAGTAGCACAGAGTAAATCGACCGCTCTTTAAGAAGAACGAATTGGAACTCTTCGCCAGGACTAACAGTAAACTGACCGCCGCCGGCAGAGCAGTAAATAGAGAGCCAAGCGAAACCCTTACCGTCGTTTGGTTTCTCACGCCAAATTTTAAACTGGAAGGGCTCATTAGCTTCCAGTCGGATCAACCGAGTCATTTGGCGGCCACCTAGGTTGTTTTTTGCTCAGAGTAGCGTCTGCTACCAGGATGTCCACAAAAATCCCTCCACGAATTTGCCGTCGGCTTTCCTACTTCTTAAAACGAAATTCCGAAGGCGGTCCCGAGCCAAGTCGGGTATCTACCTTCACAAAACCTTGCACTTCCTCGCGGACTCAGGAAGGCCTTCACGGCCGGATTCGAAAGAGTCGCCAGCCGTCGCCGTCGGTCGTCATCGGGGTTCACAAGGCCCCGCGTCCCGATGCGGACGATGGCGACGGCTCCTCGCAGTTACCACCTCAGAGCGTGCCAGACCCCCCGTTCAGCCTGAACCGGAGGGAGTCGGAGGGGTTTGACACCCACTACCCTCACCGACTCCCTCGCGGTTCCGCACCACTTGATACTCCCATCAGAACCGTGCTACTTACTCGCCCGACCCCTTCGGCCTTTCTAGCGCTCCTTCCGGTAGACGACTTCCCCGACTTCACGACCCCCCGCCCCGCGCGCCCGGTCGAGAGGCCGGTGGTGCAACACGGTTTGGTTTCTCAACCCCCTATTCCCTGTTCCCTTCCGAGGATTCGCCATGACGAAGCAACACTTGACCCGCGCGAGCGGGGAACTGTTCCGGCGCGCGCCGGACGAACGGTTCCCGTCGCTCGACGCCCTGCTCGCCCACTGCCGGCGGGAGAAGGACGAGTCGGCCGACCGCTGGGTGTCGCCGGCGCAACTCGTCCCCGAGGCCACCCCCGACGGGCGGCTCGGCCTGCGGGCCGGGAGCGACGGCCCGTTCGCCCTCAACGACTGGAGTTTCGGCCAGCTCTGCGGGCTGGCCAAGGTGGGCAAGGAGACGGTCAACCGGCTGACCCCGGACACGGCTTCCCGGGCGTTCCGGGAGACGCTGCCCGGCGGCACCAAGCCGCTCCAACTGCTCACCCGCGGCGAGAGCATCCGCTCGGTCCACGGGACCGCGTACACGCGGCTGCACAACGCCGACCTGGTCGGGATGCTGACGGAATACGCGACCGACTTCACGCCGCCCCAGGCCGGGTTCAACGGGGCGACGGGACTCTACTGCGGGGAGCAGGACCTGTTCTGCTTCCTGATCGACCCGAGTGGCTGGGCGGAGATCGACGGGGAGGCGTTCGCCCCCGGCTTCTTCGTCTGGAACTCGGAGGTGGGCAAGCGGTCGGTCGGCATCCAGACGTTCTGGTTCCAGAAGGTGTGCGCGAACCACATCGTCTGGGACGCGGTCGAGGTGATCGAGTTCGCCCGCAAGCACACGGCCCGGGTGGGCACGGCGTTGGACGACATCCGCCGCCACGTCGAAGCCCTCGTCGCCAAGCGGGACGAGCGTCGGGACGGGTTCGCGGCGGTGATCAAGAAGGCGATGCGGGAGAAACTCGGCAGCGACGCCGAGGAGGTGATGAAGGCGCTGGCCAAGCACGGGCTGAGTCGCGGGCTGGCGAAGCAGGCGGTCGAGATGGTGGCCGGCGGTCGGTTCACCATCTTCGCCCTGGTGGACGCGCTCACGCGGCTCGCCAGACAAGTCGAACACGTCGGGGATCGGACGGCGATCGATGTCCAGGCCGCTTCGTTGCTGACGTTGGCCGCGTAGGACCAAGGATTCCGCTTGCCACATCGAAGCCACTTTTCGGCTGTGGATCGAACGCGATCCACAGCTTTTTCCGCGCCATGAGAGGTTTGTCGTCGCACCACCGCTCTCGCACCTCTCGAACGCCTCTCGGTGAGTTTCTCCCGTTCGGTGTCGAGCACTTTCGGGCTTGATCGGCTCCGGAATGCCGCGCATAATACTTCAAGTATTTTGAAGGATTCTGCATGAGCCGTTCGACCCGTGACACCGCCCGCCAGCTCCATTCGATTGCCCTCGGGCAAGGCGGGTACTTCACGACCAAGCAAGCCCTGGGAGCGGGGTACGGCTACCCGCACCTCGACTACCACGTCTCGACGGGAACCTTTGAACGGGTCGGTCACGGGCTGTACCGGAAGGCGGACATTACGCCCGGCGAAGACGATGACCTCGTTCGCTGGACCCTATGGAGCCGAAACCAGAAGGATGAACCGCAAGCGGTGGTCTCCCACGAGTCGGCGCTGGTGCATCACGGCCTGAGCGAACTGCTGCCGGACCGCCTGCACTTCACCGTGCCGCCGAAGTTCCGCAAGCCGCCGCCGGTGGGGTGCGTCCTGCACAAGGGGACGCTCGGTCCGAAGGACGCGGAGGAACGGGCCGGGTTCCGGGTGACGACTCCCCTTCGCACGCTGCTCGATGTGGCGGCCGGCGGAGTGAGTCGGGAACAGTTCGGCAAGGCGGCGGCCGACGCGCTCGCGCGCGGACTGGTGCGGCGGACCCAACTGGACGCGGCCCTGAAACGGATGCCCGAACTCGAACGACTTCGGAAGGTCGTCAACGAGCGGGGTCGATCGAAGGCGACAGCGTAACGACCAAAACGGCAAAGGAGTGCCATGGCGAAACAATTCGGCTCTGCTGCGGCGTTCAAGGCGTCGCTCGAAGCCCACCTGCGGAAGCGGGCGACGGAGCGGGCGATTCCGCTCGCCACCCTGCAACTCAAGTTCGTCATCGAACGGTTACTGGCCCGGCTGTTCCGCGACGAGAACCCGGCGTGGTTGCTCAAGGGCGGGTTCGCCATGGACCTCCGGTTCCGGCCCCGCGCGCGAACGACGAAGGATGTCGATCTCTCGGTCGCCGTGCAAACGGTCGGCGACGGGCCGCCGGCGATCGCGGCCATCCGAGATCGGCTCCAAGTAGCGGTCGATGCCGACCTCGGCGATTTCCTGGTCTACCGGATCGCGGCCCCGAAAAAAGAACTGACGAATGCTCCGGGCGGCGGGGCGCGGTACCCGTGTGAGGCGTTGCTCCTCGGAAAGACGTACGCGCGGCTGCATATCGACGTCGGCTTCGGCGATCCGGTCCTCGGCGAACCGGAACCGCTGCGGGGAGATGACCTGCTCGATTTCGCCGGGATCGCACCCGCGATTGCGCTCGCCATCCCGAAAGCGCAACAGTTCGCGGAGAAAGTCCACACCTACACGTTTCCGTGGGGGGATCGCCTCAACACGCGGACGAAAGACTTGGCCGATCTGGTCCTGTTGATCGAGCGGGGCGGACTCGATGTCGATCCGGTGAGGGCGGCCGTCGAAGCGACCTTTCGTGTGCGGGGAACGCACGGCCGACCGGCCTCGCTTTCACCACCGCCGAAAGAGTGGGAAGTCGATTTCACGACGATGGCGGCCGAAGCCGGCCTTTCCACGTCAGACTACTTGGCTGCGTTTGCCATCATCCAAGAGTTTTGGACAGCGAAGGTGATCGGCGAGTGATCCGATCCCGTCGTGAACGGAATCGAGAGTGGGCTTCTTGAATGACTTTGGCCAGCAGGAGCAAATCGTCGCGGCCGAAGTGGGTCGATTCCCGCCACGACAAAGGAACCGCCCACGGACGAACGTCCGTGGGCGATGTGACTTTTTTCCATACCGAGCTTCTGCACCGCCAGGAACGTGCCGACGGCGAGGCCACCGACGATGCCGCCGATCAGCCCCTTGCAGAGCTCGTGAGTTACCACTTTGCCGCAGTCCGTGCGGCTCATCATGTACGCACTCATCGCCATCGTACCGACGACGATCACGATCTGGATCGCGATGCAGGTGAACTTGCGGGCGAACCGCATGAAGGAAAGATTCGGGAGCATAAGTAGAACTCCAAAGAGTAGAATCTGGTAGGATGAACCATCGCGGCCGCAGTGGTGTCGAGAGCGCTCGACGGGAGCATCATCTCGACTTGCAAAATGATCCGTGTCAAACTCCGCACTGACCTTGCAGCCAGGGCGAAAACGGCACGCAACGAGGACGCAAGATGGCTCGCCCAGCTTGGAATCGATTCACCGGAAGTCTTGTCCCGGACGGGGGTAGAATCGCCGCGACGAGAAATTTGTTGAAATTGCCGCTCACACAAGAAGAATTGGCCGCGAAGGCCAAGGTCTCCAAACGAACCGTTCAAAACGCTGAAGCCGCGAAGCCAATCAAGGCCAGTTACCTTCGGAAAATCGCGAAAGTGTTGAAGCTCGATTTTGAACAAATACTGTCCGAGGAAGCGAAGGAGATTCTGAAACAAGAGGCTGGGAAAAAAGAAACCACGACCAGCTCAACTCGGCCGTCATTTCCCGAACCCATCGCCGACGCCAACTATTTCGGCCATGCCACGCTCATCGATACCATAATTGCTTCGTTGAATAGCGGCACGGGCACAGTCGGCATTCACTCATTCGGCGGAACCGGCGGTATCGGCAAATCGACTACGGCGATCCTTTGTGCCAATCGCGTTCATCTGAGATTTCCCGACGGGTTGCTGTTCATCGAACTCCGAGGGATGAACAATCCGTTGACGAACCGCGAGGTCATCGAAAGCGTGATTCGAGCGTACTCGCCCACAGAGAAAGCCGAAGACAAGATCGCCGATTTGCGAAACCAATACCGTCAGATACTCCAGCGATTTCCACGCTCGATGATCGTTCTCGACGACGTCAAGGATAAAGCACAGATCGAGGGGATGTTCGAAGGTGTTACGCCCGTGAAGTTCCTTCTCACGAGTCGGCGAAATCTCGCTGTTCCCGGCGAGCATCATCGACTAGGTTTTCTCGAACCGAACGATGCCCTCGCCATGTTGCGGAGCATCTTGGTGGACAAGGGGACGGACGACGAGTTACTCGAAGTGGCCAAACAACTCGGCTATCTGCCGTTTGCGTTGCGAGTGGCCGGCGAATTCCTCGAATTGCACGATCTCTGGACGGCAGAACGCTACTTGCGAACGATTCAGGATGAATCCAAAAAGCTGGCGAGGCTCAAGGGCAAACGTGCCGGGCAAGATGTCGAAGCGTGTCTGGCCCTCAGTGCCCGGCAACTCGTGGAAGAGAATTCCGAACAGGCCATGCGGTGGCAACAACTCGCCGTCTTCCCTGCGGAATTCGATTCCTACGCCGCGGCCGCCATCTGGAAGCTAGATGAACAAACCGCATTCGACGAACTCACCGAGTTGCACGATCGGAGCATGATCGAAACGCGAAACGGTCGGTTCTACCTCCACGATCTGATGCGACCCGTGGCTCGTGATACTTTTCCGAGCGACCACCCGCTGCAACCCGGAGCCAACGAGCGAATCGCCCTCGCCGAACAGCGTCATGCAGAGCATTACGAGAAGGTATTGTGTGCCGCAAATGACGGCGGACAGACTGTGGGCTTGGCGACTTACGATCTCGAAGTGGCGAATGTTGCGGTCGGACGGAAGTGGGCGGATGCACACGCAGCGAACGATCGCAACGCGGCGGAACAATTTCTCAAATATTCACTCATTTGCGCGGTACTCTATCGCCACCGAATGACGGCTACAAAACGGTTAGCATTATATGAGCGATGTCTGGAGGTTAGTGTACTTTTAAAATATCGTGATGCGGAAGCTAGATCGAAGTTTTACATTGGCGAAGCGATGGAAATATTAGGCAATACTCAAGATAGTCTTGTGATGTACCGTGAAGCGGCGGAGATTTTTGAAGAACTTGGTGACATTCAATTTATGGCTGTTACGGTCGGGAATATCGCCAGATCACACTTGCAGAGAGGCGAGACTGATGAGGCGATCCGTCTCTTTGAAGGTAACGTACGTGTCTTTCAAAGTCTCGGTGACGACAAGAATAAATTGGCGTCGTTACGGGCTATCGCTGGTATCTTGCATCATCGAGGCCAGTCCGAAAAAGCCGTACAACTCCTCAAAGTAGTCGCAAAAGACTATGGACACATCAGTGACATCTTTGAGAAGGCGGTGACGATGGGGATGATCGCCGACATCCTCCACCAACGCGGTCAGAGCGAGGAAGCCATAGATATACTTAGAGCAGTCCAAACAGTCTTTAAAAGCCTAAATGCGGTGAAGGAACGGGCTGTGACGATGGGAAGGATCGCTGGTATCCTTCAGCAGCGAGGTGACACTCACGAGGCAATTCGTATATGTCGAGAAATAATACCGATATTTGAAAGCATCGGTGATTTGCACTCGCAAGTCATTTATACATTTAACTTAGGTAGATCCTATTTGATTCGGGGCTATGCTAAAGATGTACCACTGGCCCGCGAGCATCTTCAGTGGGCATTCACCACTGCTGAGAAACACTCGTACGTCGAAGCCGTCCAGATTCGACAGATCGTGGCGAACTTATTTGGCCGATGAGTTTTTCACCTTCACCGCATCCGGATCGGCGGCAACTCTCCCCTGTCCCAATACTTGTCGTCTGCGTTCTCCAATCGATACTTCCACGGGTTGGTTCGCGTGCCCTGGCCTTCGCGGCGGCGTCGAACCGGGCCGGCCGAACAGGTCGTCCAGTCCGGCCAGCGGATCGTCGTCGCCGATCACCTCGCCGGTGACGGTCGGGCCGGGCTTGCGGGGCGGCTTGGGGGGCTGCTTCGCCCGTTCGTCGCGGGGCACGAACGCGCCGTTGCCGGCACCCGGCCACGGGAGCATCCGACGGCGACGGTATTCCTCTTCCGGGATGTGGAAGTGGGATTCGATCACCACGGGTAGCCCGCCGTACTGGGCGAACCCCGCCCCGCGGGTGATCGGCAGGACGCTCCACCGTTCGATGCGGCGCATTCGGCGTAGAAGTCGCGTTTGAGCATCTCCAAGATCGGCAGGAGGAGCAGAAAATGGCTCCAGCCCAATTGTCGGGACAGCGCCCCAACAATCTCGATGTCGGGGTACATCTCGGCGAGTTTCAGCATACGGGTGAGGTTGTCGTAAGTATAGCCCATGCCGTAGTGGTCGCTCAATTCTTGGGACAGCGTCCCAAGAATCCGATTTCCGTAGTCGGCCCTTTTTTCCTTGAGGATGTCGCGGCGGATGCGGTCGCCGATGCTCCAGTAGACGAGCACGAGAGCCGAGTTGACGGCGTCGTCGTCCAGGCCGACGCCGAACCGGAGCGGGTTGTGTCGCAACGCGAACGCCAATACGCGGACGAGCCGTTGCGGTTCGGGTTCTTCGGTCATCGTCGGTCTCCCGAGGCGACTCAGTGGAGTGTGGAGTGTTGTTGATCGGTCGGGAGAATGCGGCCCATGTCCTTCGCACACCTGTCGAGCATCAACAGGGCTTCCCGGGGGTAGCCGTTCCGGAACAAGGTCTGGACCGAGTCGGCCTCCGCGTCGCCGAGGACGGCCCAGAAGCCGACGTGCCACCCGCCGATCCGGACACACCGTTCGACGAGGCACAAGGTGTCGTCCCGTTCCGGTTGGAGGACGGCGAGACCGTTCTGGGATGCGACTCCGACGTAGGCTCTCAGCATTCCACTTCCCTACCACGGTTCCGCGAGTCAATTCAACCGCCGAACACTTGGCAGAGAACCTGGCGTTGTTGGTGCGGGAACAGGTGCCGGTAGCGGCGGCGCTGGGCCTCCGTCTGGTGCCCGAGGAACTCGTCGATGAACCGCTGGTCCACGCCCTTCGCCGCCAGGTTCGACGCGAACGAATGGCGGAGGACGTGCCAGCCCCGCAACACCGCCCACTTCGACCCCCGAACCGTCAGGACGAAGTGCCAGCCGGCGTCGTCCACCGTGATCGGGATGGTCGTCTCGCCCTCCGCCGGTTGATGGCCGGCTTTCTCCTGGTGGCAGAAGAGGACGGACCCGCCGGGATGGTCCTTCTGAATCCACCGGAGCAACACCTGTTCGAGGACGGGGGTGAGCGGCACGCGGCGGGTCGTGAGTTGGCCCCTCACCCGCTTGCGTTCGTGGATCAACACCGTCTTGTCCTGGAAGTCGATGTCGTCGATGTGCAGCCGGGCCAGTTCGCTCCGCCGCGCCCCGGTGTGGGCGGCGGCGCACATCGGGTAGACCCACGGCCGCGAGGCGTGCGACTTCACATAGACGAGGAACTCGTCGATCTGCTGGAGGTCGAGGAACAACGAGTCCCAGAACCGCTTCGTCTCGTACGGTGTCAGCCCGCCCCGGCCGACGCGGCGTTCGATGTCCTCCCAGGTCATGAACGGCCGCTTGTCCTCATCCTTCGGGAAGCGGAGGCCGCGGTTCGGGAACCGTCCCGTGAGGAGGCCCGTCTGCTCGGCCCAGTTGAAGCAGGCCCGGAGCGTGGCGACTTCCTTCCGCAGCGTCACCGCGCTGAGCGGCACCGACGACTTGCCCTTCCGCCGGACCCGCGTGTTCAGGTAGTCCTGGAGTTGGCTCGTCGTGAGGTCCTGGAGCACGAAGCCGTCGCCGAACTTGCGGCAGAAGTGGTTCAGGTGCATGGCGAGGTTTTCGAGCGAGTTGGCTTCGACCGACCCGTTGCCGAGGGCCGCCAAGTAAAGGTTGCCGACGACCCGGAGCGTTTTGGGTTCGATGGCGACGGCCGCCTTCGGGGAGGCCGTCAGCTTGCCGTCGGACAGCAGGAACGTCATGATGTCGGCGGCAGGCGGCAACTCCAGCCGGCCGCGTTCGAGCAGGGCGACGTTCTCCTCGAAGCGGAGGCGGATCGCCTCGGCGGCTTTGGTGTCGTCGGTCGAGAGTGAGCGACGCCTCCGCTAACCGTTCCAACGGAAGCACAGGTGGAAGTGTCCGGAGGTCGGGTGTCGTTCGAGCCAGGCCATGGGGGACTCCGCGAGGACGTCTGAAGTCTCGCCGAGGGGTGCGTCCGCGCCCACCGACGTAACTCCAACGCAACCTCACGATTGCCCTCCATCTGCCCTCCCGAAAGCGGAGGGCACGAGCGACGGAGAACGGTCGATTCGGCGCAACCGGTTCTCTGGTATACTGCTCGGACCAGAGGGCGGTTCCGCGAGCTGCCGAAATGAACCTGTCGCTGCAGCAGACAGCGGGGGCACGGCGGCTTTTCCGGATTCGTAGCTCACTCGGCCCCCGCCGCTGAGCTGGGGTCGTTCGGCGGCGGAGGGCTTCGGCGTGGAGTTCAAGTCGCACCCGTACTACGACGACTCCGACGCCCGCGACTGGCTGTACCTACGGCCGGACGACTGGACCGAACTGGAGCCGGGGCCAGAGAAGACTCTACAAGACCTGCTCCGCGCCCACAAGCCATGGCTGCTCGGGCTGGCGTTGGACCGGTTTCGAGCGATGGCGGGCGCGGAGTATCTGGCCGAGCGGCCATATTCCGACGTGAACGAGTTTCTGTTCTTCCCGATCAATGACACAGGGTACAGGGTATACGTCGAGTACTTCTTCAACCAGCGGCCGGAGGGGGCGTCGCCGGACAGCGACTTCTGGTGGGCGATCATCAATTGCCCGTATGCGGTCGAGCCGTTTCCGACCGGCCGCCGAGAAGCAAACTTCATCGGCTCGGGATGGTATGAGGCGTGACAGGCGAGCAACCCAGACGCTGAACCAGCCGCTACAGTTGACGGCCCCTCAAAGTCACCGCCGTGGCTGAGCTAAGTCTTTCAGCGACACAGGACGGTTGCCATCGACCGGCGAAGCAACTCAATCACTAGCTTGAAGAAAACGAGACAGCATGACCGTCAAGCGGATGGACAACGTCGGCATCGTGGTCGAAGACATGGATGCCGCCATTGGGTTCTTCACCGAACTGGGTCTCGAGCTTGAGGGGCGTGCCCCAATCGAAGGGGACTGGGCCGATGGCGTCACCGGATTGCGGAACATGCGCGTTGAGATTGCCATGATGCGGACGCCGGACGGTCACAGCCGGCTCGAGCTGTCCCGATTCCTCTCGCCGCTTGTGGTTGCCGATCACCGGAGTGCCCCAGTCAACGCTCTCGGTTACCTCCGTGTCATGTTCACCGTGGAGGACATCGACGATACACTCGCCCGGCTCGTCAAACGCGGCGCCAAGCTCGTCGGTGATGTGGTACAGTATGAAGAGATGTATCGGCTCTGTTACATCCGGGGGCCGGAAGGAATTCTCATCGGGCTTGCCGAACAACTCGGGCAGCAGACTTCCCAAGAGCCCGTCCGCCGCCCCTAAGTTAAACTGTTCAGCTGCAATCACTTTTCAACCAGCAGCGCGTCGGCCGTACAAGACGCACACACATGGGGATCCGGATCGAGGTTCGGGACGGCGAGTACCGACAAACAAATCGAGTCCGTCAGTGGGCCAACCGTATACTAAAGTGTCCCCCGTTTGTTGAGGACGCTCCGTGACCGTTCCCCTTGTCCGCCTCGGCCTCACGACGTCCGAGGTGGAGGCCAGCCGCCGTCGGCATGGGGCAAATGTACTCACGCCGCCCCCGCGTTCGACGTGGTGGCAGGAGTACTTGAGCAAGTTCAACGATCCCGTCATCCGCATCCTCATGCTCGCCGCCGGACTGGCCATCGCCGTCGGCCTCGCGGACGGCCGCATCGCCGAAGGGGCCGGGATCCTCGTCGCCATTTTCCTCGCCACGTTCCTGGCCTACTGGAACGAGCACCGCGCCGCCCGCGAGTTCGACATACTCAACCGCGCCGAGGACGAGGTACCGGCGAAGGTCGTCCGCGACGGCGAGTACCAACAGGTGCCGAAGCGCGACGTGGTGGTCGGCGACCTGGTGTTCGTCGAAGTCGGCGAGGAGGTGCCAGCCGACGGCACGCTCGTGGAAGCCGTCGGCCTCTTGGTCTCCGAAGCCAAACTCACCGGCGAGTCCAGTCCCGCCGATAAACGCGTCGGCGGGGACTCGGGGGTACTGCTCCGGGGCACGACCGTGGCGGACGGCTACGGCACCTTTGAAGTGAGCGCCGTCGGCGATGCCACCGAGATCGGCAAGACGCTCCGCGAATCGATCGAGCCGACGGGCGCCGTCAGTCCGCTCAACCGCCAGCTCGCCCGGCTCAGCAAAATCATCGGCGTCGTCGGCTTCGCCGTGGCGATTGCCGCATTCGCGGCACTCGTAGGCCGAGGGGCCGTCATTGGCAGCCTCGAGTTAGCTCCGGGCCAATGGCTGGTGGTCGCCGCCGTCGTCGCTGGAATCGGAGCCGCGCTCACTCAAGTTTGGTTGCCCGTGGCCCAAGATGCACTCGCACTCGCACGCGGTTCTATCGACGTGGAAGAAGGCGATGGCGATACCGGTGGATGGTGGGCGGCTGCCCGTCCGTGGTTGCTATCCGCAGTGGGAGGGATGATCCTTTTCGCGGTGATCGTGGGCGTCGGGACCATAGCCGGAACGGTACCTGGCGACCCAAGCGAGTGGTTGCCGCGCACGGCCGTGCGTGAATTCCTGCGTGACTTCATGATTGCGGTCACCATCATCGTCGTCGCCGTGCCGGAGGGACTCGCCGTGAGCGTCACGCTCAGCCTCGCCTACAGCATGAGGAAGATGACCGCGCAACAAACCCTCGTGCGGCGGATGGATGCCACCGAAGCCATCGGCGCCGCGACTGTGATCTGTTCGGACAAGACCGGCACCTTGACCACCAATGAAATGCGAGTGGCTTCAACGGTGTTCGGTGGAGCCGAATCGGCAACCCTGTCCATCGCCCCCGCGTTGCGTCCAATCGTGATCGAAGCGATCGCAGCAAACACCACAGCGCACTTGGGCCGCGACGCGGGCGAAGTTCTTGCCATCGGCAACCCGACCGAAGGGGCTTTGCTCCTGTGGCTTCAAGCCGGTGGCGAGGACTACATCGTCGCTCGTAAGACGTTTGCTATTCGCACACAATGGACGTTCAGCACCGAGCGGAAGTTCATGGCGACGCACTGCACCTCGGCCCGCGGCGGCGATGTCCTGCACCTCAAAGGAGCCCCTGAAGTGCTCCTCGCGGGGTGCGACCGGCTCCACGCCGAGAGCGGCGTCACGCCGATCTCGGATGCGGATCGCGCGGCCATCGCCGCGGCGCTCGCCGGCTTCCAGTCGCGCGGGATGCGGACGCTCGGCTTCGCCTACCGCCCCGAGGGAGCCGAATCACCTCCCGTCGCGGGACTGACGACGGGCTTGGTCTGGCTCGGCCTCGTCGCGCTCGCCGACCCCGTCCGCGCCGAGGTTCCCGCGGCGGTCGCCGCGTGCCGCCGGGCCGGGATCGCCGTGAAGGTCGTCACCGGGGACACCCCCGCCACGGCCACCGAAGTCGCCCGGCAGATCGGCGTGCTCACGGCCGATGCGCCCGCGGGAGCCGTGCTCACCGGGGCCGAGTTCGCCGCGCTCTCCGAGGCGGATGCGGGCGAAGCCGCCGACCGGCTCGCGGTGCTCGCGCGGGCGCGGCCCGCCGACAAGCTCCGGCTCGTGACCCTGCTGAAGGAGCGCGGGCACATCGTGGCCGTGACGGGCGACGGCGTCAACGATGGCCCCGCGCTGAACTACGCCGACGTCGGGCTGGCGATGGGCAAGAGCGGCACGGCCGTCGCCAAAGAGGCCAGCGATATTGTTCTGTTGGACGACTCGTTCAGCAGCATCGTCACGGCGGTGAAATGGGGCCGGACGCTTTACGAGAACATCCAACGCTTTATCCTGTTCCAGCTGACAATCAATGTCTGTGCACTGGGGCTGGCGGTACTCGGGCCGTTCCTCGGCTACGAGCTCCCGTTGACCGTGCTGCAAATGCTTTGGGTGAACCTCATCATGGATACGTTCGCCGCGCTGGCGTTGGCCACCGAGCCGCCGCACCCCGGCGTGCTCGACCGACCGCCGCGGAACCCGGCCGGGTTCATCGTCACGCGGCCGATGGCACGGTTCATCTTCGGCGTCGGCGGGCTGTTCTTGGCCCTGCTGATCGGGATGATTCTTTGGCTGCGCGGCATCGGCGAACTGCCGGCGGGTGACGACGCGAGCCGGGGCGGAACGCTCGTATTCAACGCCTTCGTCCTGCTGCAATTCTGGAACCTGTTCAACGCGAAGGGCTGGGGCCGGCGCGGGTCGGTGCTGCCGACGCTCGGCAACAATCCGAGCTTCCTGATCGTGGCCGGGGCTATCCTGATCGGGCAGGTGGTACTGGTGCAATTCGGCGGCTCGGTGTTCCGAACCGTCCCCCTCGACTTCGCCGACTGGGCCATCGTGCTGGCGGCGACCTCGAGCGTCTTCTGGATCGGTGAAGCGTGGCGGGTGTGCGGGTTCCGATCGAACAACGGCGCCGTCCGTTTGGATTAGAGCATTTTGAGTTTCATCGTTGCGTAGGAAAGCGACTCGACGTTTTCGACCCCGGAGGTCGGGGTCGAAAACCCTCACGACTCCCGCAGGGCCGCGCTCAATATCTGCACCTTCGCGGCCACGTTCGCCAACACCAACTCGCGTTCCGCGGGGGTCGTCGCCTTGGCCAACTCTTTCACCAACGCACTGCCGACGATCACGCCGTCGGCATGGTCGCGGAGCATCCGCACATGTTCCGGCTGGCTCACGCCGAAGCCGACGCAGAGGGGCAACGCAGTCGCGTTGCGCAACCTCGTTAGCAAGTCTAAAATTTCCGGCGAGATGACGGCCCGCTCGCCGGTGATCCCCACCAGGCTGACGACGTAGACGAATCCGCTGCACGCCTTCACGATGGTGTCGATGCGGTGCGGCGCCGTCGTCGGTGACACGAGCAGGATCAATTTGAAGTCGGCCGCGCGGCAGTGGTTCGCCATGTCCTCGGCTTCCTCGGCGGGCAAATCGGGCACCACGGCCCCGCTGAACCCGGCCGCCTGCGCCTCGGCGATGAACGCCTTGGCCCCGCGTTTGAAGATCAGCGAGTACGACGCCATCGCCACCAGCGGGGTCGTCCAACCCGGTGCCGAGGTCACGTCGTGGACAGCTTGGAACAGCTCCGCGAGCTTCAATTTGTTCCGCAGCGCCCGCGTGTAGCTGGCTTGGATCACCGGCCCGTCGGCAATCGGGTCGGAAAACGGGAAGCCGACCTCGATGAGATCCGCCCCGTTGTCTGCCACCGTCCGCAGCAAGTGCCGCGTGAACGGGAGGTCGGGGTCGCCCGCCGTGACGAACGGCATGAAGGCTTTGCGCCGGTCCGCCCGCAAGCGGGCGAAGAGGGTATCAATGGGGTTGGGCATAGGGTTGAGCTTTGGCGATGTAAGAGCAATTCAGGTTATGAATCGACTCACCGGTAGCAATTCTTTCCAAGTTACAAGTGACAATTTGCAAACGAGTTGTGTGAATGTGTTGGCAAATGGTTCCAAAATGTGTTCAAAAGTAGATGTGGATATCGGGTTAAATGGCTGACGATAGTCGTAGTGTGAACCAGTGAAGATCGAAAGCCAAACTACAATCTAGATGGGCATCTTGTGCAAATCAACCAAGATGGCGAGATAGAAAACGATCCTGCGCGAACTTTGACGGTCAGATTCAGAAGTCAAATTGTGGTGGTGCATATCACCCACCATGCCAGACTCAGGATGGATCAGCGACGGATCAGTGAAGAGGAGATGCTCTCGGTTCTGGAATTTCCCAGCGACAGGCGGCTCCCCACGGAAGAAGACGTAAACATTACGGAAGACACGATCCTTACCGCAAAAGGCGGTTGGACGTTCTGTTCGAAGAAAATGCAGACGGTTCCATCACGATCATCTCGACGATGTGGAACCCTTGACACGAATTGACAACTTTAGGAGAACGCTATGCATAAGCTCAATTTCAAAGTCGAAGTCTCGATCAACGAGGCGACCGGAGTTCCCCGGGCGGCGTACTTGCGTGTCCGTGACGGTCACGCGAGTGACACGCGCGAAATCGTGGCAGGCAAGGCGTTTGCGGACTACGGTGTAGACGGCGAGTTGCTGGGGGTTGAGTTCCTCGCCCCGTGCACCGTGAACGTCCTGAACACGATCACCGCGGAAGAGCCGGATAACGTCCAACGATTCCTTCGCGGTGCCGTGCCCCACGAAATGGTTTGCGGTTGATCGGTACATCCGTTTTCGGAAGGCCCTGGTTCATAACCGGGGCTTCTTCGTTTCCACTTCGCAAGTTAAACCCCGAACTCAAACACCTCTGCTCCGACACCGAAAAAATTCGCCAGTTTCCCAATTTGTTTCCGGTTGAGCGTGCGCTTGCCCGACAACACTTCGGACAGGGTCGATTCGGCGATGCCCGCCCCCTTGGCCGCGCCAACTTGGGTAATGCCTTTGATCTCAAGTAGATGCTGAAGCATCTCGGCGTCGGAGACCGGTTCGCTCGGATAGTGTACGGCCTCGTAGGCTTCGACGAGGTCGGTGAGGACGTCGAGGTAGTCTTGTTCGGGGCCGCTCAACTGGTCGAGGTCGATGAGGGAGTGGATCACGACCGTCGCCGCATCGAGTTCCTGCTCGGTGCGGATCGGTACCAGCGGCACGCGCTCCGCTGCGGAGACCCTTCGCGTCGCGGCTAACTGCTCGTTGTTCATAGTTTCACTTCCACACATCTTATGCGCTTTTGCGGGAGGTGTCACGGTTTAGCCGTCACCCGGCGGCCGACGGCGCACAGGTCGGCCAAGCAGCAGTCGCCGCACTTCGGGTTCCTCGGCGTGCAGACCGTGCGGCCGTGGACGACCAGGCCGATGTGCAGCTCTTTGCTCCGGCCGTCCGGGGCGGTCTTGGCCAACGTCTTCTGGGCTTTCGCGTGGTCGAGGCCGCAGCGCAGTGCGCCCAAGCGCTCGGCGATGCGGATGACGTTCACGTCGGCCGGGAAGACGTCCCGGTTCAGACTGTACATCATGACGCAGAACGCCGATTTCGGGCCGATGCCGGGCAACCCGGTGAGGAATCGGAAGGCGGCCGCCGCGTCGAGCGACCGCAGGTAGCGGGCCGGGTGGGGGGCGCCGGCTTTCAGCAGCGTCTTGGCCAGGGCGATGATCCGCCGGGCGCGGGTCGGGGCCAGCCCGCCCGACTCGATGCAGGCGCGAACCCCTTTCGGCTTGGCCCCGGCCAGTGCTTCGAGCGTCGGGTAGGCGAGGTGAAGGGCCCGGTTGGTGCGGCGGTACTGGGCGTCGGCCGTCTTCGCCGACAGCAGGATGTAGAAGATTTCTTTGACCGGATCGCGGAAGTTGCCGAGGCTCGGCACGCCGTGCGCCGCGACCAAGCGGGTGGCGATTTCGGCCCAGCGCGCCGGCCACGGCGACCGGCGGTTCCGGCGCACCCCCAAGATCCGGGCCGACAGGTCGCTCATGGGATCACGGTGTCGTCGGGTTCCGGTTCGGCACGCGCTCCGCTGCGGCGACCCTCCGCGCCGCGGCTAAGGTCTCGTTCTTCATAGTGTCACTTCCACGCCGTCGAACGCGCTCTTGCGGAGGGCGTCCATCACTTTCAAACTCTTCACGGCTTCGTCCGGGCTCGGGTCCGGCTCGCGCTGTTCGCGGACGGCGGCGGCGAAATCGTCGAGCATGTGGACCATTTGATTCTGGCCCGGAGTGCTGATTTCTTCGGTTCCGTTGCCGAAGTCGCCCGCTTGACGCTGGACCTCGAACACGGCGCGGTCGTCTGGGATCCACATATTTGGGATGCGGATCACCGCCTCGCTGCCGACGATTTCCACCCACGTCCGCAGGGGCGACGTGAAGCCGCAATCGAAGTTGGCGGTGCGACCGTCGGCGAATGTCCAGACCCCGCTCATGGCCACGTCGACGCCGTTGACGAAGACCGCTTTAGCGAACACCATTATCGGCTCGGCCCGCATCCACCAGCGGATGGCGTAGGTGGTGTAGCAGCCGACGTCGAGCAGGCCCCCGCCACCGGCGTGCGGCTGCATCCGGATGTTGTCCGTGGGCAAGCCGGCGAGGTTGAACGTGAACGCCGCGTTCACCTTCTGCACAGTGCCGATGGCCCCACTGTCGATGAACTCTCGGATTTTGTGGGTGCGCGGGTGGTGCGGCCACATGAAACCGTCCATCAGCCGGACGCTCTTCCCCCGGCAATAGGCGATCAACTTCTCGGCACTGGCCGCATCGCAGGTCATCGGTTTCTCGCACAAAATGTGCTTACCGGCGTCGGCCGCTTTGCGTGTCCATTCGTCGTGCAGATGGTTCGGCAGCGGGATGTACACGGCGTCGATGCCCGGATCGTTCAACAGGCTTTCGTACGTACCGAAGGCACGGGGGATGCCATCGGCCTTCGCGGCCGCATCGGCCTTCACCTGGGTGCGGCTAGCGATGCCGACGAGGTCAGCGGTGGTCGACGCTTTGAAGGCAGGGAGCAAACGCTGGTTGATGCCGGCGACGCCGAGAATCCCCCAGCGCAGTTTCGGATGGCTCATGGAATCGGTACCGGAAGGAAGACGTGCCGTTAACGTAGTGCCTCGTTGCAACTTCGGCTTGCCTGCGGAGTTTGCGGACGTTATGGCGGGTGGCATTGATGGGGCGAGTTCGGCAAGCGCCGCCACCGCCCGTTCCGCAACCCCCGAGAAAGGCAGGCCATCGGATGGCGATTCGGCACATTCTCCGCTTCGGCGGATTCGCAGTGGCCCTCGCGGGCAGCCCGACACTCTGGGCCGACGAGCCGGGCTATCCGGAGAAGACGGGCAACATCACCCCCGTCGTGGCGGAAGTGACAGTGGCCAAGCCGGCCATCAACGGCGCCGAAGCATTCCCGAAAATGATTGCCGATGCCAAGGGAGCCTACGCCAAGACCCGCGATTATTCCGGCCACATTGTTCGCCAAGAACGCATCGGTGGAACCCTGCTCGGCGAGCAATCGGGTGAAATCCGCGCCCGCATCGAACCGTTCAGCATCAACGTGAAAATGCTTCTGCCGAAGGACGCCGGCGGTTGGGAAGCCTCGTTCATCACCGGTACCGGTGCGAAGGAAGATCGCTTCCGCTTCAAACCGGCCGGCGTCGGCGGTGCCAACGGCATGCAGCCGATGAAAGCGAGCGATCCGAAGGCGCTCGAGGGCCAGCGCCATTCCATCAGCGATACCGGAATCGCTGCGATTTTGATGCGTGCGGAAAAGATTGTCGAAATCGAAAAGAAGGCGAAGAACCCGGTGCAGATCGTGGCGGCCGAGTACCTGTTCCTCAAACGCAGCACGATCCGGTACGAGATCTTCTGCGAGCGGCCACACCCGCTGCGCTACGCCCACCGCGTGGTTCTGTTCGTCGATTCGGACACGAAACTCCCCGTCCGTTTTGAAGCGTACGACACCCCGAAACCGGGCGATGCCGCGGGCGAGTTGCTGGAGTGCGTGAGCTTCGTGAATTTGAAGTTCAACAGCGGCCTCGGCGAAAGTGCGTTCGACAAGTGACTCGGAACCGGACATGCGGATTACGAATTCCGGGCCGATGACTACAATCTCGGAATCGTTTTCCGCAAGCGGGTTTAACTGAAATGACATTCGACCTCTCCGCCGTGCAGGCCGCGCTCCGCGAACATGGTCTCGACGGCTGGCTCCTGTACGATTTCCGGCAAATCAACATCTTGGCGGCCCGCGTGGCGGGCACCACCGAGGCGCACCGCACCCGTCGATGGGCCTACTTCATCCCGGCCACGGGTGAACCGAAGAAGCTGTGCCACCGCATCGAACCGGCCGCACTCGAGCATCTGCCGGGGCACGACACGACCATCTATTTGCGATGGCAAGAATTCGAAAAGGGAATCGAATCGCTGGTGGACGGGGCTAAGCGCGTCGCCATGGAATACAGTGCCCGCAACGGCAATCCGTACATTTCCCGCGTCGATGGTGGCACCCTCGAACTCGTCCGCAGCTTCGGCGTCGAAGTGGTCTCGTCCGGCGATCTGATTCAACAATTCGAGGCGACTTGGAGCGCCGAGCAGTGGGCCATGCACCAAGAAGCGGCCGGGCACACCGATGCCGCGTACGGTGTTGCGTGGCAGTACATCGGACAACAGATTCGGGATCACGGCTTCACGACCGAACTCGACGTGCAAGCGCGAATCATGAAGCATTTCGCCGACACCGGCATGACCACCGACCATCCGCCTATCGTCGGCGGAGGCCCCCACAGCGGTGACCCGCATTACGCCCCGACACCGGAGACGAACAGCAAAATCGTCAGCGGCAGTTTCGTGCTGATCGACCTCTGGGCGAAGTTGGACAAACCCAACGCCGTGTACAGCGATCTCACGCGGACTGGATACGTCGGCGAAGATGTGCCGGCAAAAATCAACGGTGTGTTCAAAACGGTGATTGCCGCCCGCGATGCTGCCATCGACCGGGTGAAACGGGCATTTGCCAAGGGTGAACCGCTGCAAGGGTGGGAGGTCGATGCGGCCTGCCGCGAGGTGATCGAAAAAGCCGGCTTCGGCTTCGCGTTCACGCACCGCACCGGCCACAACATCGGCCAAGAGACGCACGGCAACGGCTGCCACATGGACAGTTTGGAAACGCGCGAAGAACGCCGGGTGATGCCACGAACCTGCTTCAGCATCGAACCGGGCATCTACCTCCCGGAGTTCGGCGTCCGATCCGAGATCAACGTTTACATCGACGAAACAGGTGGGGTGCACGTGACCGGCGGCGCCCTCCAAACGGAGATCCGCCGCGTCTTGGTGTGAACCAGGAATCGGTTCAAGCGAACGACGGCGCGACCGCGAATCACCCGCTCGACTTGACCGTCAACTGCAGTAGCCGCTGCGGGTGCTGACCCAAGTCCGCCAGCGTGTGCCGGTCGAGGACGGCTAAGAACGCGTCCCGGGCCTCGGCGAGGAGCCCGCGGAGTTCGCAGGCCATAACGATCGGGCAGCGGTTGTCGGGGCCGAAGCACTCGACGATGTCGAAGTCCGGCTCGGTCGCCCGGATCACCCGCCCGAGATTGATCTCCCCCGGCGGCTTGCCGAGCTTGAGCCCGCCGGTCCGGCCCCGGGCGGCGTCCACATATCCCAGCCGGGCGAGCTCGTTGACGACTTTCATCAGGTGCGGCTTGGACACCCGGTAGGCGTCGGCGATGTCTCGGATGGTGACCCGGTCGTCCGGGCGGATCTTCAGGTAGATCAGCACCCGCAGGGCGAAGTCCGAATAGCTAGTCAGTCTCATCGAGTCTCCGCCGGAGTCGTGGGTTCTCTCAAACTCCATCCTACCGACGCCTTGACAGCCCGCCCAATTAAAGATATATTTTCAATGACTCTTATTTCAATCCGTCACCCCGAGACACACATGACTTCTTTGCCAGCCGCTGTCATCGCCACAGTTAAAGCCACCGCCCCGGCCGTCGCGGCCCACGGCACGGCCATCGTCGCCCGCATGTACGACCTGATGTTCGCCGCCAACCCCGAAGTCCGCGAGATGTTCAACCCCGCCCACATGACCCCCGAGGGCCAAATTGGGGCCCTCGCCGAGGCGGTAGCCGCCTATGCCGCCAACATCGACCGGCTCGAAGTCCTGGCCCCGGCCGTCGAGCGGATCAGCCAGAAGCACGCTTCACTCGGGGTGCGGCCGGAGCACTACCCGGTCGTCGGCCGCCACCTGCTCCAAGCCATCCGGGACGTGCTCGGCGCGGCCGCGACGGCCGACGTGATCGCCGCCTGGGCGACCGCGTACGGCTTCTTGGCCGACCTGTTCATCGGCCGCGAGCGGGTGGCGGTCGTGGCCCAGGCGTCCGCACCCGGCGGCTGGGCCGGGCTGCGCGACTTCCGGGTCGCCCGCAAGGTCGCCGAGTCGGCCACCATCACGTCGTTTTACCTGGATCCGGCGGACGGCGGGCCGCTCCCGGCTTTCCGCCCCGGGCAGTATGTGGGCATCCGTACCGACGAGTTGGTTCCGGCCGGGGCGTGGCGGAACTACAGCCTGTCCGACCGGCCCGGGGCCGGCCACCTCCGGGTAAGCGTCAAGCGTGAGCCGGCCGCCGGCGCCGCCCACCCGGCCGGGGTCGTGTCCAACCACCTGCACGACCGGGTCGGGCCGGGCGACGTGATCCGGGTCAGTGCCCCGGCCGGCGACTTCTTCCTGACCGAACCGACCGACCGACCGGTGGTGCTTTTGAGCGGCGGCGTCGGGCTGACGGTGATGATGAGCATGCTCGCCCACTTGGCCGAGCGGGGGTCGGCCCAGCCGGTCCACTTCATTCACGCGGCCACCCACAGCGTGGTGCACGCGTTCCGCGACGACGTGAAGGCGCTTTGCGCCCGGCGCTCGAATTTCACGTCCCACGTCCGGTACTGGCGGCCGACCGCCGACTGCGTGCCGGGCCGGGATTACGACAGCGCGGGCGAGGTCGACGTCGCTCTCGTCCGGGCGGTCGCCGGGACGCTCGACTGCGACTTCTACTTGTGCGGGCCGAAGCCGTTCATGCGCGGCCTGCACTGGGGGCTGACGACCGCCGGGGTGCCGGTCGCCCGCATCCACTTCGAGTTCTTCGGTCCGGCCTCCGACATCACCGCACAATGACCGGGCCGCATGCTCTCGGCTGCCCACGGTGCCATTCTCACGGGGCGTGCGGAGCGATGCTGGCGACTCCGCTGCCCGGTTTGAAATTCAGGGTCGCCGCGGCGGCGTCCGCTTGGCCCATCAGTTCCTTCATGCTCTTCCGGAAGCCGTCGTACTGGGCCTGGACGGTGTCGCGCTCGGTCAGTTTCGCCCGCAGTTGCACCTTCAAGTCGTCGCGTTCGCGTTCGACATCTCGGACTCGTTTTTGTTCCACTTTGATCTGCGCGGTCAGAGCCACGGACGAATCTTGCAACGTCTTGAGTTCGCGTTCGAGCTTGGTGACGCGGGCATCCACCGACTTGTCGGCCACCGGCGTGGTCGCGGGGGTACAACCCCAGAAGATTCCGACAAAACTGATCAACAAAATCGGCAACAGATTGCGGCGGCGAAACATGGTGTTCATCTCCAGGTGCGGTGGCTTGAGAACCTACGGCGGGCGTTCTGCCCGGATTGCGGAACTCAACTCCTATCGTCACCGCCGATTCCCCAACTTCACCAAAATCCCGCAACCAGCCGACCGACAAACTCGCCGCAGCCTACCTATATCGGTTGTACTGCCTAATTCGCCAAAGTGCGACTTGAATGAATTTTCCATTTATTTTTTATATTCCGTCAAAAATTTGAGTTTAGGGATTGTACTCAGTGACGTTCGCAATTAAATTTGCATCATACCGATGGGTCGTCAAGCTCGACACCCGGTTGTACTTGCCCAGTACCCCCCGCCCATTGCTTGCTGGCGAGCCGAACCCCCTACGGTTCCGCCTCTCACGACGGATCGCAAGCCGCCCACCGACACACCGTCGGCCGAGCGGTCAATTTACACCTGCGGCCGCCGTGGACTCGGGAGACAACATGCTTCAGCTCAAGATTTGGACGCTCGGCGTCGTCGTCGCGTTCGCGATGACGACCAACTCGGCACAGGCGGCGTACTACATCGAAGGAACAGGGGGTACCGGCGATGCGGGTGAATTGCTCGGGACATCGCAAAACACCACAGGAGTGGGTGCATTCCAAGGAATCATCGGTCGGCTCGCTTTGAATCCCGCCCACGTCGATCTCTATCGGATTTATGCAACCGGAGGTGCATTCTCAGCGTCCACGAATGGCGGTGCCACGTTCGACACACAACTCTTCCTCTTCGATGCCTTGGGAATGGGCGTCATCGGAAACGACGACATTTCAGGTTCGAATGTACAATCGAGTTTCTCAACAACATTGACCGCGGGATTCTACTACATCGGGATCTCGGCTTACAACAACGACCCGCTTTCTTCCGGCGGAGCGATTTTCACCGATAACTTCCCAGGTGTAAATACTCCGACAGGGCCTGGTGCTGCATTTGCCCTGTCTGGCTGGATAGGTGGCAGCGCTGGAACGGGTCGGGGTGGTGAATACACGATCAACATCGAAGGAGCCAGTTTTGGTGACTCCGTTCATCCGACCCCGGCACCAGCTGGCGTCGTTCTGTTCGGCCTCGGCTTCGCTGGGCTAGGAATGTTCCGCTCGTTCCGCAAGGGTTCAAAAGTGACGGCGTGATCGGCATAATTGGCAATAGCGTGGGCCACGGAATCGTTCCGGTGGCCCACGCTATTGCCAGCGGCACTGCGGTCGCCACGTCCTATAATTCCTCCATGGCACTCCGCATCACGAATCTCCGCTTGCCCATTGAAGAACTCGAAGAGAGTTTGCCGCGCCACGTCGCCCGAACGCTCGGCGTGAAGACCACCGACCTCGGGGGCTGGCGCATCTTGCGCAAAGCCCTCGACAGCCGGAATAAGAACCGGCTCCAGTTCGTGTACAACTTCGAAGTGGAGCTGTCGGAGACCGGCTACCGGGTTCCGAATTCGTCGTCGGCGACCATCGAAGCGTACTCCGAACCGCCGTTCGCCATGCCGCCAGCGGGGACGGCACCGATTGCCAATCGCCCCGTCGTGATCGGCAGTGGGCCGGCCGGCCTCGTCTGCGCGTACTTTCTCGCGCTGCACGGCTACAAGCCCATCGTGCTGGAGCGCGGAACCCGCGTCACCGAGCGTATCCGCGATGTCAAGACGTTCGACGACGGCGGCGCATTCCACCCCGAGAGCAATTACCTCTTCGGCGAGGGCGGTGCTGGCACCTTTTCCGACGGGAAACTCACCTGCCGGAATACCGGTTCGGAAGTGCTGCGCGTCCTCGAACTCTTCGCCGAGTGCAAGGGACAACAAGCGGGCCGACCGAACATTCTGTACTATCACCGGCCGCACTTAGGCAGCAATCGCCTGCCCGCCGTGGTGAAGGCGATCCGCCGAAAGATTGAAGCTTTCGGCGGCGAGGTGCGCTTTCTCACGAAGGTCGACGACCTGCTCTTCGACGATTCCGGTGTGAAAGGCGTGCAAACGTCGTCGGGGTTCATCCCGAGTTCGCTGGTGGTGCTGGCCATCGGCCACAGTGCCCGCGACACCTACGAAATGCTGGCCCGACGGCGGGTGCCGATGGCGCAGAAGCCATTTCAATTCGGCGTCCGTATCGAACACACGCAAGCGACCGTGAACCGTGCCCAGTATGGCAACCGCGAGTACGAACAGACCCTCGGCAGCGCCGATTACTCCCTGGTGGCGCACGGTAAAAACGACCTGTTCACCTTCTGCATGTGCGCCGGCGGCTACATCATCCCGAGCGTGTCGCAAGAAGGATATTTCTGCACCAACGGCATGAGTTTGTCGAAGCGGGATTCCCCGTACGCCAACTCGGGCTTGGTCGTGACGGTGCCACTCGAAGCATTCGAAGGCAAGGACGTTTTGGCGGGGATGCGTCTGCAGGAAAAGTACGAACGCAAAGCGTACGAGTTGGGCAAAGGGGCCTACGACGCACCGATTCAGCGGGCCGCCGATTTCGTGCAGCGCCGGGTCACGACCGGCAAACCGTACAGCAGCTACCCGCGCGGTACCGTGGTCGCCGACCTGCGCGACGTGCTGCCCCCGCTGGTCGCCGACGCGGTGCGCCACGGCCTGCCGCAGATGGATCAGCGTTGGAACGGGCAGTTCTTGAAGGACGCCGTGATCGCCGGGCCGGAATCGCGCGGCAGCTCGCCGGTGCGGATCGAGCGCGACAATACCACGCGGGAATCGCCGGGTATCCCGGGGTTGTTTCCCGTCGGCGAAGGGGCCGGCTACGCCGGCGGAATCGTCAGCGCGGCGGTCGACGGATTGAAAACGGCCCGAGCCATCGTGGCGAAATTCGCGGCGCTCGAAGTGCGGTGAGGCGTTCAGTTGCCCTCACCCACAGGTCGTTTTTCGATCATCGATATCGCCAGTTTTTTGTCGGTTTCATTTACGGCGAGCACGTAAATTGTGATTGGATCGCCTCGAGCAAATTCCGCGGAGTTTTCAGCGATTTCGCTTTTGTGCAAAAGTGCCGAAACGCCGATTTCCAAGTCGATGAAATACCCATATTTCATTTTTGAGTTGATTCGGCCGCTAAGTGCTGTACCAGGCGGAAAACGTACGGCAAGACCTTGCCACGGGTCGGGGAGAGTACGTTTCAAACTGGCATCGATCCGGCGTGCTTCGGAATCCGTGTCGACAATCGCGACTTCGATTCGATCCCCGACGGCGAGGGTTTCATCGACGACCGGCTTCCGCCTCGACCACGATAGCTCGGACATGTGGATGAACGCAAGAAATCCACTGTCCAAAAGAATATGCGTACCCGAATCCAAATTTCGGATTATTCTGCCGAAGCAACAACTCCCGATCGGATGGATCGAATCGACTTCCGACCAGGGATCCACCTCGGGCTGCGACAGCCCCACATCCACAAAGATGGACCCGGAGGTCTTGGAAACAGACACTTTTAATACGACGACGTCGCGGTCGTCACCGACGGCGAGGTGTTCGGATGCGACTGCGAGTTTGTTCTTCGGACACACGGCATGATTCTTGAGTAGCGCAGTCAAGCCCTTTCCGAGACTCACCATGGCACCACGTTCAATGAATCCGACCACCCGGCCTCGATGAATCGATCCGACTGCGGGCGCATGTTTTCTTCCCGACATCGAATATCCGTTCGTTTCGAGAGCGGCCGATACTCCACTGGTATTCTTTTACCATAGAAACGAGCAGCGTTACATCCTTCACTCGGAAGGTGGGAATCGCAACGGATCTTGGAGGTTTCGTTCGGATCCGCCGTGGCGGCCAGTTAAAAACTGGTCACCACGTCCGCAAAAAACTCCAAGAATCGTTATCGCACCCTCAGAAGGTTCGTATCAGGCAACCGGCGAATCTTGGCATTGCTAGCTTGAGCGCTACTTCTCGACACCCTTCGCGAAGCCGTCCAAGCGCGTGTCGGCGGCCCCGATGAACTTCCCGGACTTCGGATCGACGGCGATGCTGTGGGCGTCGCCCTGCTTGTTGCTGGTCACGGTGTGGCCGAGCGATTTCAACCGGTCGGCGAGATTGGCACGGCCAGGGAACTCTTCCAGCGAAATGCCATCTGGAAACCACTGGTGGTGCATCCGCGGAGCATCCACGGCCGCTTGAACGTCGCCACCGTAGTCGACGTAATTCAACACCACGCAGAGCACCGTGTTGATGATCGTGCGGCCACCGGGGCTACCGGTGACCAGTGCGAGTTTGCCATCCTTTAATAGCATTGTCGGCGTCATCGAACTCAACGGACGCTTGCCGGGGGCGAGCAGATTCGCGTCGGTGCCGACCAGGCCGGCGCGGGTGGTGATCCCCGGTTTGTGGTTGAAGTCGGTCAGTTCGTTGTTCAATAGGAATCCGGCCCCACGCACGACGACCCGGCAGCCGAAGGAGTTTTCGAGCGTGTACGTGTTCGATACCGCCATGCCCCGGCCGTCGACGATGCTGTAGTGCGTGGTGTTCTGTCCGCCGGGGGCCAATTCGATTTCTGGGGCGACGAGTTCGCTCTTGGTCGCCTGGGTCAAGTCGATCGATTTGCCCAACGTCTTGGCGTGTTCTTTGGTCAACAGTGTCTCGGGCACTTTCGTGAATGCGGGGTCACCGAGGTGCAAAGCCCGATCCGCGAACGCCCGGCGCATCGCCTCGGCAACGAGGTGGGTCGTCTCCGCACTCATCCACGGCTTCGCCTTCAAGTCGTACGGTTCGAGGATGTTGAGCGCCGTGATGATCGCGGTGCCTCCGGAACTCGGGGGCGGCGCCGTGAGCACTTCGTAACCCCGGTAGGTGCCACGTAACGGCGTGCGACTTTCGGCGCAGTAGGCTTTCAAATCGGCGCGCGAAATGAGGCCGTCCCCCGCCTTCATCTCCCCAATGATTTGCTCGGCGATCACCCCCGTGTAGAAGGCGTCCGGGCCTTCCTCCGCGATCAACCGCAGCGTCTTGCCGAGGTCGGGCTGCTTGAGAATATCGCCGGCTTTCCAGCCACCCGTCTTGCCGAAGATGCGCAGGAACTCGGCATTCGTCGTCGCCGCTTCGGCCAATACCCCGTTGAGTCGCCCGGCGAGTGCCGCCGTGATCGGGAACCCCTCCTCGGCAAGCGTCACAGCTGGCAGCACCAATTCTTTCCAAGGCCGCGTGCCGAACTGCCGGTGGGCCAACGCGAATCCACGCACGGTACCGGGCACGCCGGCCGTCTTCGCCGATTGGAACGGGATCTCCTTGGAGAACATA